>CAZDGR010000001.1:0-47854 GCA_964504845.1 uncultured Rhizobium sp.
ATAGAAACGACAAGAGATTCCTGAGGAACGCGACTATGCCGGACGCAGTGGGTCATCTCCCGATCGCCCGATAGATCCTTTCCAGATGCCGGCTCAGTCTGCGCGCGTCGCAGATCGCCGATCCGGCGAGCTTCGCGCGCAGCGTCTGCCGGAGAGCGGTCCGCCGCGCGACGTCGCGTGCCAGCGCCGAGGCGATCGAGACGTAGTCGTCCTCCGTCGCGGCGATCAGGTCGCCGAGGCCGACGGCCTTGAGCTGCGCCGCGGCAAATCTTCCCGCCTGCATCCGGCCCGCAAGGGTCACCACGGGCACGCCCATCCACAGCGCCTCGAACGTCGACGTATGGCCGTTGAAGGGGAACGTATCCAGCGCGACGTCCATGGCTCTCAGGCTGGTGAAATAATCGTCCTCGGACGCCGCCGCGCCGTGGAACTCGAGCCTGTCGGCGTCGATCCCTAGCTCGCCCAGGATTCCAGTCACGCGGGACACCGTCGCGGGGTTCCCGAACAGGCCGCGATACCGCAAGGCGAGCGTCGAGCCGGGCACGGCCTCGAGGACCCGAGCCCAGAGCCGGATGACGTCGTCGTTCATCTTCGATGGAAGATTGTAGCTCCCGAACGTGATCCGGCCGCGGCTCAGGCTGGGAAGCGGCCCCTGGTCGATCCCGGTCGACAGCGGAGGGTGGTAGTAGATGCTGGGTACCGCGACGACGCGTTCGCTGTGGATCTCGCGTCCGTTGCGCGGCGTGACCGTCCGGTCGGAAATGAGATAGTCCATCTCGTCGATGCCCGACGACGTGACGTCGCCCAGGGAGGCCTGGACCGGCGCGCAACGCCACGCGGCAAGCGAAGGACGGTTCGCATCGAAGTGCAGCGCGACGAAGACCGCGATGTCGATGCCGTCCTGTTGCATCATGTCCGCGATCTGGGTGTCTCCCGCGTTGGCCACGGATCGCCACGCGCTCGCATAATCTCGGATCTCCTGCGTGAGCCGATCCTCCTTGGCCGACAGCGAGTACCCGAACAGCGACACTGCCCTGGCGTCGTGCGTCGAGAAGAGCGAGACGAGCAGGCGTCCTGTCGGGTGGTTCCTGAAGTCGGACGAGACGTAGGCGATCCGGAGCGGCCCGCCGTTGCGAGGCGGGACGGAAGAAGCCGGCCTGTGGGCGCGTCTCGGCAACGATGACAGCGCCCGCCGGTGCAGGGCCCAGCGGGTCTCGTGGCTCATGGTGTTGTCGTAGAGGGTCGTCGCCAGCAGGTTCCGCGCCGTCAGATGATCGGCCGGATCGACGGCGAACGATCGGGCCGTCGCGACGAACGCCGCCGAGGCTTCTCCCAGGTCCAGCATCGCCGTTCCCAGGTCGCGATGGGCGAGCGGGTTGGCGGGCCTGAGCGCGATGGCCTGCTTCAGGTGTGTCAGGGAAGCGTCGAGCGCTCCCGTCTGCCGGTAGAGGATGCCGAGGCTTCCATGCGCGTCGGCATTGTCCGGGACCTCCCGCAAGATCTGCTTCAGCAGGGCTTCGGCTTCGTCGCGCTCTCCCTGCTCGAGCATCGCCGCGGCAAGGTTGATCGCGTTCATGGGGTTTGCCGGCTCGGCGGCGACGGCGCGTCTGAACCAGGCCTTCGAACGTCCGTCCCCCTGCATCCCGCCGAGCCTGCCGGCATAGCCGAGGATCGCGGGGAAGGCCGGGGCGATGGCAAGCGCGCGGGCGAACGCGACCCATGCGCCGTGCATGTCGTAGGTTCGCGCGAGCGCGGTGCCGAGATTGAACAGGACCTCGAGGCTCGCCGGCGTGATCGCGCCGGCGCGCCTGAGCCATGCGATCGCCCCGGCGGGATCCTGGTGCAGGGCCAGCGACATGTTCCCGATCGCCTGCACCATCGCCGGGTCGATCGCGACGGCACGTCGATAGGCCGCGAGCGCGCCCGGAAGATCGGATTCGGCCAGGGCTCCGCCGAGCGTCGCCCAAGCCTCGGCGAACAGCGGGCGCACGCGCAGCGCGTTGGCGAGGAGCTTCAGCCCCGCGTCGCGACGGGCGGACGACAGCTCGACCATGCCCAGCAGGTGCAGCGCGTCCGCGTTGCTGCGGTCGCCGTCCACGACTCGCCGGTAGATCGATCGGGCCCTATCGAGATCGCCCTGCCGATGGTACGAAAGCGCCTCCTCCAACTGCTTCGCGAGGCGTTCGTTTTTCGGTTTCCTCGACATTGTGGATTTCTTTGGCTGAGGCTAGAGAGCGGCCGGGCGATAGATGACTTCCGCATGCGCGGATCCAAGTTCCTCCGGCCGTCGATCGAATCGCAATGCAAAATGCGTGTTGAGGCCGGATGGGACGCTACTCTATCATCAACCTGTCGATGTACGGGGCTGATCTACGAGCGGGCTCAAGTAACCCTTTCTGATTCCATGTGAGATCTTCTTTCCGATCAACGGACGATCAAGAGTCTATGCAAAGAAAGACCAACGTATACTTCAACGAATACAATGTCCGCATGGGCCGGGCAACGTATTTGCCGCTGGTCTCCGGAATCCTCCAGGCATACGCGGAAACCGATCCACGGATTCGCGAGCACTATTCCTTCATGCCGTTCCTGTTCTCGATGGATCGGCCGGACACCATCCTTGCGGCCTACGACGAGCCGCCCGGCGTCGCCGCCTTCTCCGTTGCGATGTGGAACGAGCAGCTGAGCCTGGCGGTGGCGCGCGAGCTCAAGCGCCGCTGGCCGGAATGCCTGATCGTCTTCGGCGGTGCGCAGGTACCCCACTATCCGCAGGCCTATCTCGAGCAGCACGACTTCATCGACGCGGCCGTTCGCGCCGAGGGCGAAGAGGCGTTCATCTCGATCCTGCAGCGCTTCATGACGTCGCGCGATTTCGCCGGCCTGCCGAACGTCTCGTATCGGCATCCCGACACCGGCGCGTTCACCCATAATCTGGAACATCCGAACTTCGAGCGCAGCCTCGATACCTATCCGTCTCCGTACCTGACGGGCAAGTTCGACTATCTGTTCGCCAAGCATCCGGACACGACCTTCCAGGCAATCATCGAGACCAATCGCGGCTGCCCGTTCCTTTGCACCTTCTGCTACTGGGGTCGCGGCGGCACCACGCGCAAGTACCGCTATCACGATCTCGATCGGGTTCTGTCCGAGATCACCTGGGCGGGCGAAAAGCAGATCCTCTACCTTTTCAACGCCGACTCCAACTTCGGCATGCACAAGCGCGATCAGGAGATCGCCGAGCACCTCGTCCGAACCAAGAATTCCCTCGGCTATCCCGACAAGTTCCGCACCTGCTGGGGGAAGAACACCGACGAGTCCATATTCAGCATCGCCAAGCTCCTGCACGACAACAACCTCGACAAGGGGATCACGCTGTCGCGTCAGAGCAATTCGAAGCAGGTGCTGCTGAACATCAAGCGCGGCAACATCAAGCACGAGACCTATACGAACCTGCAGCGCGCCTTCAACGACCACAGCATCTCTGTCTACACCGAGCTGATCCTCGGACTTCCGGGCGAAACCGAGGAGTCGTGGCGCGATGGGATCGAGCAGACGCTGAGGAGCGGTCTCAAGAACCAGCTCATGGTTTATGTCTGCGAGGTCTATCCCAACACCGACCTCGCCGAGCTGGCCTACATCGAGAAGCACGGCATCAAGACCCGCAAGGGGCTGCTGCGCGAGATCCACGGCTCGCGGCGGGACTCCGCCTGGATTCCGGAGTTCCAGGAATTCGTCTTTGAGACCGCGACCATGCCGCATGCCGTCTGGCGGCGGATGTTCAAGTTCTCGATTCTCGTAATGCTTCTCCACAGCCTGAAGCTCGGCATGTTCATCCTCTCGTACCTGCGCGAGAAGTACGGCATCGACTACGTCGCCTTCATCGAGTTTCTTCAGGACCGCCAGGACCGCCTCTCCGGCACCGTCATCGCCGCGGAACTCGCATTCATCGACGACTACATCGAAGGCCTGATGGGCGGCAGTGGCCGTGGCGTCGAGCTTCCTGCCTATGGCGATATCTATTGGGACGCAGAGGAAGCGTGCTTCCTTCGGATCGTCGAGCAGAAGGCGCGCTTCTACCGGGAGATCGAAACCCTGCTTCGCCGCTTCCTCGACGAGCGAGGCCTTGTCGTCGACGATCAGGAACTCGACGACGTGCTTCGTTACCAGGAGATGCGGGTGCCGAGCTATTCGGACCCGGAAAGGACCGAGCGCGTCTTCTCGAGCAACATGCCCGAGTATATGGACCGGCTCTTCGGTAACAGCCCGACCCCGCTCGGCCCCTCTCGGCAGCGCGGCGTCGTCGAGGCGAAGGCGGCAACGCGCGATCCGGTCGAGTTCGCTCGCCAGGTCCTTCTCTGGGGACGGAAGAGCGGCGCCATCCTCAACGACTGCAAGTGGGTGGATCTGGAGACCCGCCGGTCGGAGCCTTTGCCGCTGCGCGCCTGACGGCGATCCGGGCCGGGCTCGCCCCGGCGGCCCCCTAAGTTAACGATTAGGCAACAATTTCGCCTGTACTCTTGCAGTGGGTCGGCGACGTCGTTCCCGTTGCCTATCAACTGGGCAACATAACCTGTAGAAATCGTTTGAGATTTCTGGCAAACACGCCAGCGGTCGATTCGATTGCCGGAGCAAAATGGCGCCGCCTCTTCGTTTCCTTGTCGCCGACCCGAACCCCGACATCCGCCGGCAGGTGAAGGACGCGCTCACCACCCGCCGGCAGGCCGACGTGGTCGAGCACTGGCTCGCCGCCGACGTCCGCACGTCGATCGCCGACACCGGCCCCTTCGACCTGGTCGTCCTCGGCCAGGAGCTGCCCGACGAGCCCGGCGACAAGCTGAGCCGCTGGATCCGCCGCGACAACAAGAGCCTCTGGCCGAACGTGCCGGTGGTGCTGATGGCGGAGAGCACGGCGCCGGAGATGGAGCAGACCGCCGTCATGGCCGGCGCCCGCCTGCTGCCGAAGCCCTTCAACCAGGGCAAGCTCGTGCTTCTCGCCGAGAAGCTGATGACCGACTACCCGAACTTCATCGTCAGCCCGTCCTATTTCGGTCCCGACCGCCGCTTCGGCAAGCGGCCGCTGGGCGCGGAGCGGCGGATGGCGCAGTCGGCGACGGTGCAGATCATCGACGATCCGACCGACTACGTCGTCGGCAAGGATTCGATCGTCCTCATCTTCGACTATCTCAAGCTCCGCCTTGCCAACGCGCCGAGCGCCACGATGCGCGACTTCCTCCTGCGCGAGCATCTGAAGCGCGCCGCCGACAACATCCCGCTGATCCAGGAGCGCCTGCTCGGCAAGGTCACCGAGCAGCAGGCGATGATGGATGCCGATCTTTCGGCATTGCAGGGCGGCGCCAACGGCAGCACGCTGAAGAAGATGAACCGCTCGGCCAAGACGATGATGGTCGACACCACCACCGCCGGGTTCCTGCTGATGGCGTCGATCTCGACGTCGCTGCACCACTACACGTCCGGCACCTACTCGATCAGCGACAAGCTGCTCAGGTTCCTGACCGCGCATGTGACCGCGATCCGCTCGGCGATCATCTATCGGATCTTCGACGACGGCGGCAGCGTCGGCCAGTCGATCGTCGGCGCGCTCAAGGTCGCCGAAAGCGTCTTCCGCCGCCCCGCCGAGGCGTGAACGCTTCTGTCATGTCGAAGGGAGTTGCCACCTCACCCTTCGACAAGCTCAGGATGAGGTGGACTTGGAAATCGAGCGGGCTGAGAGATCGCGACGAGGCGTGTCAGTAGCCCTCATCCTGAGCAAGGCGTCGTCTTCGTCGCCGGAGTCGAAGGGTGAGGGCGTCGCCCGGTCCGAGCCCTCACTTGATCCGAACATCAAGGCAGCAGCACCGTCGAGCCCGTGGTCTTGCGGCCTTCGAGGTCGCGATGGGCCTGCACCGCTTCCGACAGCGGATAGGTCTGGTTGATCCGGATCTTCACCTTCCCCGACTTCACCACCGCGAACAGCGCCTTCGCCGACTTGACCAGGTCGTCGCGTGCCGCCGTGTAGGTCATCAGCGTCGGGCGCGTCATGAACAGCGAGCCCTTGGCCGAGAGGATCGCCGGGCTGAAGGGCGCCACCGGACCCGAGGCATTGCCGTAGGAGACGAACATGCCCAAGGGCGCCAGGCTGTCGAGCGATCCGGCGAAGGTGTCCTTGCCGACGCCGTCATAGACCACCGGCACGCCCTTGCCCTTGGTGATCTCGCGGACCTTCTTGGCGAAGTCGTCGCCGGGCTTGATCACCAGCGGGTAGTGGCAGCCGTGCTTCTTGGCGAGCGCCGCCTTGTCCTGGGACGAGACGGTGCCGATCACCTTGGCGCCCAGCGCCTTGCCCCACTGGCAGAGGATGAGGCCGACGCCGCCGGCCGCCGCATGCACCAGGATCGTGTCGCCCTTCTTCACCTTGTAGGTGCGGCGGATCAGGTATTCGGCGGTCATGCCCTTCAGCATCATCGCGGCGGCGACCTTGTCGTCGATGCCGCTCGGGATCTTGACCATGCGGTCGGCCGGAACGATGCGGCGCTCGGCATAGGAGCCCATCGGCTGCGCATAGGCGACGCGGTCGCCGACCTTGAACTCCTTCACTCTGGGACCGACCTTCTCGACCACGCCCGCCCCTTCCATGCCGATCACGGCAGGCAGCGCGATCGGATAGAGGCCGGAGCGGTGATAGGTGTCGATGTAGTTGAGGCCGACCGCGGTGTTGCGGATCAGGAGCTCGCCCGGGCCGGGCTGGCCCAGCGCGATCTCCTCCCACTTCATCACTTCGGGCCCGCCGGCCGCATGGATGCGGATCGCCATGGTGCTGGCGCCGGGGGCACCGGCCTTGGCCGGCTTCTTCGCCGGCTGGGCGCCGCCGAGATGCTTCCTGAAGAACTCGGCCGTGCGGTCGTTGGCGATCTTCGCCGCCGCCGCGTCGTAGTGCTGGCCGCCGGCGCGGGCGAAGGCGTGGTCGCACTCGGCGTAGACATGGACCGTCGCGGTCGGCACGCGCGAGAGCGCTTCCCGGATCTTCACCTGCGCCTCGCCCGGCACGAACTTGTCCTTGGCGGCGATGTGGCAGAGATAGGGCTTGGTGATCGCGCTCGCCTCGTTGAGCGCCGCGTCGATCGCCACACCGTAGTAGCTGACGTTGCAGTCGGCATCCGAGCGCGTCGCCATCAGGTAGGCGAGCTTGCCGCCTAGGCAGAATCCGACCGAGCCGACGCGGCCGGTGCAGCCCGGCGTCTTCCGAAGCACGTCGAGGCTCGCGATCAGGTCCTCGACGCCCTTGGCCTCGTCGAAGCCCTTGTAGAGGGAGAACGCCTTTTGCCACTCGGCGTCGGTCCTGTCGGTGATCTGGATGCCGGGCTCCTGGCGCCAGAACAGGTCCGGGCACATCGCGACATAGCCTTGCGCCGCATAGGCATCGCAGATGTCGCGCATCACCTTGTTGACGCCGAAGATCTCCTGGATGACCAGGATGCCCGGCCCGACGCCGGAGGCGGGCTTCGAGACATAGGCCGAGAACGAGCCGCCGTCGCGGGCGGCGATCTTCACGTCGGGCATCTCAGGAACTCCGTCTTCTCCAGGAGGGATGGGGGGAAGCGTAACGCGAAGAACGCGGCCGGCGCTAGCCGGCGTTCGGCGGGCTGGACCCTCCGTCCCTCCCCCGCTAAATTCCGGCCGGAAGGTTCACGCCCGGACGCGAGGGGGGATGCAATGACACGGCACGATCATCATCACACTCGCGGCCCCGTTTCCGCCCCACGATGCAAAGCCGTCGTGGGGCCGACCAGCCGGACCCGAGCTTCCGCTTAAATTCCGTCCTGATCTGCCCCGAACGACGTCGGGTGCCAGCGGCCCAGCCGCCCGCACCCTCCCGTCCTTCGCCGTCATCCGCATGAGAAGACCATGGGCTCGATCAGTCTCCGCGACGTTTCCGTCATCGCGTCATTTCCCCTCTTCACCGGGCTGAACCTCGTGATCGGCGAGGCCGACCGCCTCGGCCTCGTCGCCGCCAACGGCGCCGGCAAGACCACGCTGCTCAAATGCCTCGCCGGCCTCGCCGAGCCGAGCGCGGGCGAGATCGTCCGCTCGCGCGGGCTCAAGGTGGGCATGGTCGAGCAGGACATGCCGGCCAACCTTCTCGACCTGAGCCTCGCCGAGGCGCTGCGCCCCGCGCTGCCGCCGGCCGAGCGTGACACCGAGGAATGGCGCGTCGGCGTCGTGCTCGACGAGTTCGAGACGCCGGAGACCCTGCGCGACCGCCCGGTGAAGGCCTTGAGCGGCGGCTGGCAGCGCCTCGCGCTGATCGCCCGCGCCTGGATCGTTCAGCCCGACGCGCTGCTGCTGGACGAGCCGACCAACCATCTCGACCTCGCCAAGATCCAGCTGCTCGAGCGCTGGATTGCGTCCACCGGCCGCGTGCCGATGGTGATCGCCAGCCACGACCGCCAGTTCCTGGACGCGGTGACGACGAAGACGCTGTTCCTCAGGCCCGATGTCTCGCGAAGCTTCGCGCATCCCTTCACGCGGGCGCGCCACCTCCTGCGGGAGGAGGACGCGGCCGAGGAGGCGCGGCAGGAAAAGGAGCTGCGCGAAGCCGACCGTCTCCGCCGCAACGCCGCCGAGCTCAAGAACATCGGCATCAACAGCAGGAGCGACCTGCTGCAGAAGAAGTCGATGCAGCTGAAGGACCGCGCCGAGAGGATCGAGCAGAGTCTGAAGTCGCTTCACGTCGAGCGCTCGGCCGGCGAGATCAGGCTCGCGAACCGGGGCACGCATGCGAAGGTGCTGGTCGGCCTCGACGACGTGCAGGTTGCGGCACCCGACGGCACGAAGCTGTTCCGGACCGGCCGGCTCGACATCAAGCAGGGCGACCGGATCGTTCTGCTCGGCCGCAACGGCGTCGGCAAGTCGCAGTTCGTGGGATTGATCCACCGCGCGCTTCGCGCCGGCGAGAGCGGGATGCCGGGCTTCCGCGTCAGCCCCTCGGTCGTGCTGGCTTATGTCGACCAGCACATGTCGCAGCTTCCGGCGGAAGAGACGCCGTTCGGCTTCATCGCCGGCACGTTCCGCTTAGGGGATCAGCGGAGCAAAAGCCTGCTTGCCGCCGCCGGATTCCCCGTCGACCGTCAGGACCGGAAGATCCGGCAGTTCTCGCCCGGTCAGAAGGCGCGCCTGGGATTGCTCGCGCTCAGGCTCGCCGAGCCCAACTTCTACCTGATGGACGAGCCGACCACGCATGTCGACATCCCCGGCCAGGAAGCGCTCGAGTCCGAGATCCTGACGCACGAGGCGACCTGCCTGATCGTCTCGCACGACCGCAGCTTCGTTGCCGCCATCGGCACGCGCTTCCTGCTGATCGAGAAGGGCAGGCTGAACGAGATCGACGCGCCCGAGGAGTTCTATGCGACGCTGAACGCGGGGGACGGGCTATGATGCCTAGGCGGCATCGCGGATCAGGGCCTCGGCCGGGATCTTCCATTCATCATGAAGGCGCCGGATCATCTTGAGCGAAAGTCGGCCGTTGCCGCTCATGATCTCGGACGCGCGGCTGCGGCTGCTGAGGAGCCGTCCGAGGTCGGCCTGCGTGTAGCCCATCTGCTCCATGCGGAAGCGGATCGCCTCCAGTGCGGTGGGCGCTGTGATCGGGAAGGCTTCCCGTTCGAACTTTTCCGCCAGGATGGCGAGCACCGATAGCTCGGCGACCGCATCCGGCGCCGCCGCGTCCATCAGCTCGTCGATCCGCTTCATCGCGGCCTTGTGCTGTGCCTTGGTCTTGATTGGCCTGAGCATTCCAATTTCCTCCATCGACCGTCAAACGGTGGTCGCGTCGATCCTGTCATAGTCCTCATGACTGCCGGCGAACCTGACCCGCACGACGGCGGCGGGATAGTTCACATGGACGACGAGCCGATAGCTATTCCCGCAGATGTCGAAGACCACCCGGTTGCCGCCGATGATGTCGGCGCTTCCGTAGACGGCCTTGACGTCCGTAGGCCGGCGCCAGGCGGCCTTTTCGACTTCTGCCTTCCAGGCCGCGACCCGGCGGTCGAGCGTCCTTCCCTGCTTCGGACGCAAACGCAACTCCCGGGCGATCAGCGCCGCGATCAGATCGAATCCGACGATGATCATTGGGTCATGCTATGATGTTCCGTAATTTGGAACAAGAGGCCGCATGTTCAAGCCCCATTTCGAGATGTTCGCGGGATACAACGCCTGGGCCAACCGCCGCCTCTACGAAGCCGCGGCGACGCTCACCGAAGGCCAGTACCGGCAGGACCGCGGCGCCTTCTTCAAGTCCATGCACGGGACGTTGAACCACCTGCTGGTCGGCGACCGCGTGTGGATGCATCGCTTCACCGGCGAGGGCACGCCGCCGGCGAGGCTGGACCTGATCCTGTTCGAGGATCTCGCCTCGCTTCGTGCGGCGCGCGAGGCCGAGGACCGGCGTATCGTGCAATGGGTGGCGAGCCTCGATGAGGAGAGACTCGCCGGAACCATCCGCTATCGCCGGGTGACCGGTAAGAGGGAAGCGGTCGAGCAGGCTCTGGCCCCGGCCCTCTCGCACTTCTTCAACCACCAGACCCACCACCGCGGCCAGGCGCACGCGATCCTGACGAGCTTTGGGAAACGCGATCTGGAGCTTGATCTTCTCTACTACCAGCGGGAGGCCGGGATGGCGGCGGGGAAGGCCTAGAAGAGACTCTTCTGCCCGCGCTCCAGGTCCAGCAGCGCCTTCTTGGTGTCGACGCCGAGGCCGCCGGAGAAGCCGGTGAGGCCGCCCTGGCCGACGACCCGGTGGCAGGGGATCACGATCGGGATCGGGTTCGAGCCGCAGGCGCCGCCGACGGCGCGGGCTATCCCGCCGATCGCGCGCGCGACGTCGCCATACTGCTTCACCTCGCCATAGGGGATCGCCAGCAGCTGGTCCCAGACCTTCTTCTCGAATTCCGTCCCGTTCGGAGCGAGCGGCAGGTCGAACACCGATCGGTCGCCGGCGAAGTACTCGTCGAGCTGGCGGCGCGCCTCGACCAGCACCTCGGTCTCGTCGGTGCCGCCCTCGCCGTCGCCGAGCCAGGCGATCTCCGTGATCGCGCCATCCTCCTCCGTCACCAGCAGCGCCCCGAGCGGGCTATCCACGGTGAGGCGGGGCATCGTCAGCGCGGAAGCAGCAGCGGCGGCACCTGCGCCGCCTCGGTTACGGGGAGCGAGCAGGTCGTGCCCTCGCAGACATAGATGGTGGCCTTGCCGTCGACCTGGCCCTTGCCATGGGCGGGATGGCCCGACGGCAACGCGTCGCCGGGCGCGATCACCTGCAGCACGCGGTTCGGCAGGCTCAAGGCGGTGACGGCGTCGAGCAGCGCCTTGGTATCCGGCGCCGCACGATCGCCGACGATCACGATCTGCTGGCCGGCGAGCAGAAGCTCGGCCGCGTTGAGCAAGGTGGAGAACGCCATCGCGCTCCGGCTGATGTCGCCGGAGAAGGCGCCGATCACCGCCTCGGCGCGATCGCGATAGGCGGCTTCGCCGGTGAGATACCAGAGCCGCGCCAGGTTCGCTGCCTGGGTGCCGTTGCCCGACGGTGTCGCGTTGTCATGGGCATTGCGGGTGCGGACGATCAGCGCCTCGCCGTCATCGGGCGTGAGGAAATACCCGGCGTTCTGCGCATCCCAGAAATGCGCATCGAGCACCCTCGACCACGCACGGGCCCTGGCGAGATAGGCGCCTTCGCCGCTCGCCTCGTAAAGCGCGAGTGCCGCACGGGTCATCTGCGCGTAGTCGTCGAGCAGGCCGGCGTGCTGTGCCTTGCCGTCGCGGGCGCTGTGCAGCAGGCGGTCCCCGCGGCCATGAACACGTTCGATGTAAGCGAAGGCGGCGCGCGCCTTCTCGAGCCAGTCGGGGCGCTGGAAGGCGAGCGCCGCATTGGCGAGTGCCGCGATCATCAGCCCGTTCCAGTCGGCGAGCGTCTTGTCGTCGAAGCCCGGGCGGACGCGGCCGGCGCGAACCTCGAGCAGCTTCGCGCGAGCGCGGCCGAGAAGCCCCTCCTCGTCCGGCGACAGCAGGTCCGGCGAGCGCGAGCGATTGAGGATCGTCGAGTGCTCCCAGTTGCCGAGAGCCGTCACGTCATAGGCCCGCTTGAACAACGGGCTCGCCTCGCCCAGGACCTGGTCGATCTCCTTCTCGGTCCAGACGTAGAAGCGGCCTTCCTCGCCCTCGCTGTCGGCATCGAGCGACGAGGCGAAGCCGCCGTTGCCGACGATCATCTCGTTGAACAGCCAGGCGATGGTTTCCTCGACGCGATGCTGGTAGAGCGGCGCCTTCATGTCCTGCCAGGCAAGCGTCAAGAGATCGATCAGCTCTGCATTGTCGTAGAGCATCTTCTCGAAATGTGGGACCAGCCACTCCTCGTCGACCGAGTATCGGGCGAAGCCGCCGCCGAGATGATCGTAGATGCCGCCCTGGCACATGCGGTTCAGCGTCACTGTCACCGCTTCGAGGAAGGGCTGAAGCCCGGTGCGGATCCAGGCGCGCCACAGCGTCAGGAAGCCCGGCACATTCGGGAACTTGGGCGCCGCGCCGAAGCCGCCGAAGAAAGGATCGACGTTGCGGGCGAGCGATCGGGCGACCTTGTCGAGATCGTCCAGGCCCGGCATGCCGCCGGCCCGCGACGCGGAGAGCTTGCCGAGCGCGTCCTTCAACGCGCCGACGTTCTTCGCCACCGTGTCGGGCTGGCGAAGGAAGGTGCCATGCACGCTCTTCAGCACGTCGATGAATCCAGGGCGGCCGTAGCGCGCCGATGGCGGGAAGTACGTCCCGCCCCAGAACGGCTCGCCGTCGGGCGTGAGGAACATCGTCAGCGGCCAGCCGCCGGACTCGCCGAGCAGCGCCAGCGCCGACTGGTAGATCGTGTCGACGTCGGGCCGTTCTTCGCGGTCGACCTTGATGTTCACGAAGAGCTCGTTCATCACCGCAGCGGTCGCGGGATCCTCGAAGCTCTCATGCGCCATCACGTGGCACCAGTGACAGGCGGCGTAGCCGACCGAGAGCAGCACCGGCACCCCGCGGCGCTTGGCGTCGGCGAAGGCATCCGGTCCCCAGGTCGTCCAATGGACGGGGTTGTCCTTGTGCTGTAGCAGGTAGGGACTGGTCGCTTGGTCGAGGCGGTTCAAGGACTCTTCCCGTTGGGTAGCGGCGATCATAAGGGAAAGGCCTTTCCCCAGCAGCCGGGCATCTACGCCTTGGCGACACCGCCCGGCCGTTCGGCGCTGGCGGTGATTCGGCTCTCCGGTGTCGGCGTTCGCGAGGCGGTCCAGGCGATCGCTGGCCGGTTGCCGCCGCCCCGGGTCGCGACTGTGGCCGAGTTTACCGCGCCTGCCGCGGGCGAGACGCCGGCCGAGGCCATCGACCGGGGCCTGCTGCTCTGGTTTCCGGCGCCCTTCAGCTATACCGGCGAGGACGGGGCCGAGTTGCAGCTCCATGGCGGGCGGGCGACGGTCGCCGCCGCGGTCGAGACGCTGGGTCGGCTCGGTCTCCGGGCGGCGGAGCCCGGGGAGTTCACGCGTCGCGCCTTTCACAACCGGAAGCTTGACCTTACCCAGGCCGAGGCGATCGCCGACCTGACCGAGGCCGAGACCTCGGCACAGCGGAAGCAGGCCCTCCGGCAGCTCGAGGGCGGCTTCGGGGAGCTGGTCGAGGGTTGGCGGACCCGATTGGTCAGGGCGATGGCGGTCATCGAAGCCATGCTCGACTTTTCCGACCAGGATCTACCCGATGGGGTCGAGGCACAGGCCCGCTCCGACCTGTTGTTGTTACGAAATGATATATCGAGTTTTTTGGCCCGGCAGGGGTTCGGGGAGCGCCTCCGGGAGGGGATCCGGGTCGCGATCATCGGCCCTCCGAACGCCGGCAAGTCGAGCTTGCTGAACGCGCTGGCCCGGCGGGAGGCCGCGATCGTCTCGGCCATTGCCGGAACCACCCGGGACGTGATCGAGGTCCATCTCGACCTCGGGGGTGTTCCCGCGGTGGTTGCGGACACGGCCGGCCTTCGTGAGGCGGCCGACGTGATCGAGGCGGAGGGCGTCCGGCGGGCGACCGCATGGGCCATGGGGGCCGACATCCGGATCCTGGTCGGGGCGGCGGACGACTGGACCGGTCTCTATCGCCCCGAGGTAAGGTCGGCGACGACCGGGGTCGATCCGGTCCTCCTGGTGGTGGGGAACAAGGTGGACCTGGCACCGACACCCCCCTTCCTCGACGGGCGTTCCGTCCTTCCCGTTTCGGTAAAGTCAGGAGAGGGAATGGACCGCTTCGTGGCCGAGCTGGAGCGCGAGGCGGGCCGCTTGGCCGGAGGCTCCGACGACCCGGCGGTGACTCGAGCCCGGCATCGCGAGGGGCTGATGGCCTGTATCGAGTCGATAGATCGGGCTTTAAATGAGAGTGAAGGCGAGCTTCGAGCTGAGCAATTACGCATTGCATCTCAGGCACTTGGGCGCATCACCGGGCGGATCGACGTCGAGGAGGTCCTCGACGCTTTGTTCCGGACTTTCTGCATCGGCAAGTGACGCCGCTGTTCCACGTGAAACATCCGGCGCGTAAAATGAGCCCCATGCATTTCGATGTCGTGGTCATTGGCGGCGGTCACGCGGGGACCGAAGCGGCGGCCGCCGCGGCCCGCATGGGGGCCCGGACAGCCCTTGTAACCCATCGCCGGGAGACCATCGGCGCCATGTCCTGCAACCCCGCCATCGGGGGTCTGGGCAAGGGTCATCTGGTCCGGGAGATTGACGCCCTCGACGGCATCATGGGCCGGGCGGCCGACCGCGGCGGCATCCAGTTCCGGGTGCTCAACCGGAGCAAGGGACCGGCTGTCCGGGGGCCTCGTGCCCAGGCCGATCGGCGTCTCTACCGGGAAGCAGTCCAGGCTCTGCTCGCCGAGCAGGACAACCTCCAGGTTGTCGAGGGGTCGGTCGAAGATCTGATTTCCGATGGGGACCGGGTGGCCGGCGTCCGTCTGGGCGACGGACGGGAGATCCGGGCGGGCGCGGTCGTGGTCACTACCGGGACGTTCCTCCGCGGCCTGATCCATCGTGGCGAATCCCAGGAATCCGCTGGCCGGATCGGCGAAGCGCCGTCGATCGGTCTCTCGGCGGCCCTCAATCGCCTTGGCTTCTCGCTCGGACGGCTCAAGACCGGAACCCCGCCTCGCCTCGACGGCCGGACCATCGATTGGGCGGGGCTCGAGATCCAGCATGGCGACGACCCGCCGGAGCCGTTCTCGACCCTCACCGAGCGGATCGAGACGCCCCAGATCCCCTGCCACATCACCTCGACCACGCCGGCGACCCATGCCCTGATCCGGGCCAATCTGCATCGGGCTCCGATGTATTCGGGCCAGATCGAGAGCGTCGGCCCCCGCTACTGCCCCTCGATCGAGGACAAGGTGGTCCGCTTCGGCAGCCGCGAGCGGCACCAGATCTTCCTCGAGCCCGAGGGGCTGGACGATCCCACGGTCTATCCGAACGGGATCTCGACCTCACTGCCGGAGGACGTCCAGGCCGAGCTCGTCCGGACCATCCCGGGGCTGGAAAAGGCCCGGATCCTTCAGGCCGGCTACGCCATCGAATACGACCACGTTGACCCCCGCGAACTCCGCCCTACCCTGGAAACGCGAAGGATTTCAGGGCTTTTCCTGGCCGGTCAGATCAACGGGACGACCGGGTACGAGGAGGCGGCGGGCCAGGGATTGCTGGCCGGAATCAATGCCGCCCTCCTTGCCGGCGGCGGGCCGGCCCGGTTCACCCTGGACCGGGCCGAGGCCTATATCGGCGTCATGGTCGACGACCTGGTCGGGCGCGGCGTCACCGAGCCCTATCGGATGTTCACGTCCCGGGCTGAATACCGGCTGAGCCTTCGGGCGGACAACGCCGAACTTCGCCTCACCGGGCGGGGCGAAGCCGTCGGATGTGTCGGCTCAACCCGCCGAAAGTCCTTTGCCGCGAAGTCCGTCGCTCTCGCGGAGGGTCGAAATCTGCTCGATCGCCTGACCGCGAGCCCAAACGCGCTGGCGAAGCAGGGAATCGCGGTCACTCAGGACGGGCAGATCCGCTCGGCCTTCGCCCTTTTGTCCTTCCCTGAGGTCACGCTGGCTCGCCTGACGGCCATTTGGCAGGAAATCGAGGAGATCGCGCCCCCTATCCGGGCTCAGCTAGAGATCGATGGCCGCTATGCGGGGTATCTGCAGCGCCAGGAAAGCGATATCGAGGCCTTTCGCCGCGATGAATCCCTGGCTCTCCCGGAAAATCTCGACCTGGATTCGGTCGGCGGCCTCTCGAACGAGGTCCGGACCATCCTCAAGACCGTTCGCCCGGCGACGATCGGGGCCGCGTCGCGGCTTTCGGGGGTGACGCCGGCCGCCATCGTGGCGCTTCTGCGCCACGCGAAGGCATGACCCCGGGGGAATTCGGGGCTGCGACCAGTGTTTCACGTGAAACACTCGACCGATTCCGCCTCTACGCCACCCTCCTGACCAAGTGGCAGCGGGCCGTGAACCTGATCGGCAAGTCCACGGCCGCCGATATCTGGGAAAGACACTTCCTCGACTCGGCCCAGCTCTATCCGCACCTGTCCGAAAGGCCGGGGCTGATCGATTTCGGCAGCGGCGCCGGCTTCCCGGGTGCCGTTCTTGCCCTCCTCGGCGCCCGGGACGTCCACCTGGTGGAGTCGGACAGCCGGAAATGTGCGTTCCTCCGCGAGCTCGACCGCCAGCTGGGTCTTGGTATGACGGTCCATGAGGAGCGGATCGACCACCTGACCCCCTGGAAGGCCTCCAGTCTGACCGCCCGTGCCCTGGCGAGCCTCCCGAAGCTCCTCGATATGGCCGAGGAGTTCCTCACGCCTGAGACGGTAATCCTCTTCCCCAAGGGTGAAACCGTCGATCAGGAATTGACGGAGGCATCCAAAGGGTGGAATATGACCGTGTCACGCCTGCCGAGTCGGACAAGTCCTACGAGCGTAATCCTCAGGCTGACCAGGGTGGAGCGCAAAAAATGACCGAGATGATCGAATTGCCGATGGGTACGTCCGATCGGCCGCGCATCATTGCCGTCGCGAATCAGAAGGGCGGGGTAGGCAAGACGACTACCACCATCAACCTCGCGACCGCCCTTGCGGCATGCGACAAAAAGGTCCTGATCGTTGACCTCGACCCGCAAGGGAATGCCTCGACCGGGCTCGGTATTGCCCGCACCGCCCGCGAGCGGGATACCTATGCGGTGCTGTGCGAGGGCCTGCCGGTCATGAAGGCGGTCCAGCCCACCGTCATCCCCCGGCTCTCGATCGTCCCGGCCTCGGTCGATCTCTCTGGCGCCGAGATCGAGCTGGTCGAGCAGGGTCGGCGCGAATTCAAGCTCGCGGACGTGCTGCACGACGCCCATGGCGTGGACTACATCCTGATCGACTGCCCGCCGTCCCTCGGCCTGCTGACGCTGAACGCCCTGGTCGCGGCCGATGCGGTGCTGGTTCCGCTCCAGTGCGAGTTCTACGCGCTGGAGGGGCTGAGCCACCTGATGAAGACGATCGAGCGGATCAAGCGGGCGCTCAATCCGCGCCTCGAGATCCAAGGTGTGGTGCTGACCATGTACGACAAACGCAACAACCTGTCGGACATGGTCGCCGCCGATGTCCGCGGCCATCTCGGCGAGAAGGTCTACGAGACCGTGATCCCGCGCAACGTCCGGGTCTCCGAAGCGCCGTCGCACGGCAAGCCCGTGCTGGTCTACGACATGAAGTGCCCGGGCTCCCAGGCCTATCTGCACCTGGCCGGCGAGGTCATGAAGCGCGAGCGGATCGCGGCGTGATGGTCGAGGAGCAGGAAGGCCACGGCAAGCGGCGAGGCCTCGGCCGGGGACTGGGCCAGCTCTTCGGCGAAGAGGCCCAGGACTATGCCGAGCTCGACAAGGCCCGGTCGGCCAAGAGCGTCCCGATCGACCAGATCTACCCGGGGCGTTTCCAGCCCAGGAAGCACTTCGACGAGGAAGCGCTCGCAGCATTGGTCGATTCCATCAAGGCGCAGGGCATACTCCAGCCGATCCTGGTACGACGGCATCCGGAATCGTCGAACGCATACGAAATTATCGCCGGCGAGCGCCGCTGGAGGGCTGCCCAGCTCGCCCAGCTGCACGAGGTGCCGATCGTCATCAAGGACCTACCGGACCGCGACGCGCTCGAGGTCGCCCTCGTCGAGAACATCCAGCGCCAGGATCTGAACGCCGTCGAAGAGGCGGAGGGCTACCGTCGCCTGATCGACGAATTCGGGCATACGCAGGAGGATCTGGCGAAGGTCGTCGGCAAGAGCCGGAGCCATGTCGCCAACCTGATGCGGCTCCTGACCCTGCCCGAAGGGGTCCGAAAGCTGGTCGAGGCGGGCCAGCTCAGCGCCGGTCATGCCCGCGCCCTGGTCGGCAGGGACGACTCGGAGGCGCTCGCCAGGAAGATCGTCGACAAGGGTCTTACCGTGCGGCAGGTGGAACGACTCGTCACTACCGAGAAGAGCGGCGGTCCTACCGCTGCTGAGCCGGAGAAAACGGATCCCAATACCGCAGCCCTGCAACACGATCTCGAAACCCTGCTCGGCATGCGGGTCAAGGTCACTTTCGACGGGTCGAAGGGGGCCCTCACCGTCTACTACAACAGCCTCGATCAGCTGGACGGTCTGCTGTCCCGGATCACTCATGGGAATAGCCCAGGAAGCTGATGGTAGCTGCAAAATTAACCGGATAGTACTTTGATTTAATTGACTATCGAGTTGATATAACGATGGTCCGAGAGAGAACCCAATAAAATCAAGGCAAAAGCCGGCTTTGCCTCTCGATCGGCCTCCCGAAGCCGCCTTGCCTGGGGATAAAATTGGCGCCACAGACCTCGCCAAACGGGGTCAACGCGCTTCTACGGCCGTCTGGCGAGGCCGCTTATCGCCTGAAGGGCCTGGCCGAGGATCGCCTGAGCCGGCGACCCGGTCGTCCGGCATCGCAAATCTGCCTCCGTCAGGAGCGCGATCGCGCGGGCGACCTGTCCGGGGCTCCAGCGGCGGGCCTGCCGCTCCATGCTCGCCGCCGCCTCGAAGTAGACCGGCGGCCGGAGCGAGCGAATCACCGAAGCCGGCTGGCCGCCGGCGGCGACGGCCGAGACGACCATCTGGAGCCGCTGCACGTGCTTCTGCGCCGCGATCAGGACGGCCACGGGGGCCACACCCTCGCCTTGCAGCCGCCCGAGCGCACGCGACATCCGCACCAGGTCACCCTCGAAGGCCCCGGCGATCGCATCGTCGAAGCCGACCGCGGCCGAATCACCGATCGCGGCCATCGCGTCGGCTTTCGTCACCGTCTTCTGGCCGGCGCAATAGAGAGCGAGCTTCTCGGCCTCGGCGCGCGTGACCGCACGATCCCCGCCGAGGTGCTCCGAGAGAAACGCGAGCGCATCGGGCTGGATGTCGAGCCCGTGCCTCGCCAGCGTCTCGTCGACGACGCGCTCGATCGCCGCCTCGCGATCGGGATAGCACGCGATCGCCGCCGCACCGTCATCGTCGCCGAAGAGCTCGACGAGCTTCGAGCGGCTCGCGAGCTCCGGCCCCTCGACGATCACCAGCGCATCCCACCCGCGTTGCTCGAGCAGCGCGCGCGCCGCGTCCGCGACGCCGTCGCCGGCATCCTTGATCCAGACGATCTTGCGTCCGCCGGTGAACGCGATCGCAGCCGCTTCGTCGGCGAGGCGCGCCGGATCCTCGCGGACGGTCTTCGCGTTGAGCTCGACGACGCGGAACGGATCGGAGAGATCGGCGACGACGGTCTTGGCGAGCTGCGTCGCGCGCTCGCGCATCAGCCCATGATCGGCACCGTAGAAGAGAACCGCGCGGATCGCGGCGTCGGGTCGCTTGAGAAAGCCGTCGACCGAGCGGTCGGCGACCTTCACGCGGGCAGCCTCATGAAGTAGAGGCCGAGCTGCTGGCGGATGTCCTCGCCGACCTCCTGCAGGCCGCGCGTCCGCGCCGCCTGCTCCGACGTCAGATTGGCGAAGTGCGACGTCACCATCGTGAAGCCGTTCGACCAGCGGCTCTGGCCGGTGTGCACCACGCGGCCGCTCTCGATCTCGCGCAGGGTGAAGCTGGCGTTGATCGTGAGCCGGCCGTAGGTCGTGGTGTCGTCGCGGGCGACGCCGAGGCGGTCGAGACGCTCGCCGAGGCTCACCTGCAGCTCGTAGCGCGGCTTCGCCGGCTGGCCGAGCGGCGTCATCCGGTCGAGCAGGTTGTTGCGCAGCTCCTGTCCGGCGCGGTCGGCGATCAGCGCGATCCGCGTCTCGGCCATGCCCTGCACGGCCGCGTTCGGTGTCCCGCGCGGCGCACCGTACATCGGCTCGAAGCCGCAGGCGGAGAGAAGGACGGCGGCGGCGAGCAGTGCCGCGCGCGCAGTCACTCTCTTGCGCCTGCGTTCAGAGCACCACATTGACGATCCGGTTGGGGACGACGATCACCTTCTTCGGCGTCTGGCCGGCGATGAACCGGGCGACGTCGCTCTGCGCCAGCGCCGCGATCTCCGCGTCCTTCCTGTCGGCGTCGCGCTTGAGCTCGATCGTGCCGCGCAGCTTGCCGTTGATCTGCACCGCGATGGTGACGGTGTCGTCGACGATCAGGCGCGGATCGGCCGCGGGCCAGGCCTGGTCGACCAGCATGCTCGAATGTCCGAGCGCCTCCCACAGCGTCTCCGCCAGGTGCGGCATCATCGGGCCGATCAGCGTGACCAAGGTCTCCCACCCGAAACGCCGGGCCCAGGCGACGTCGGCGCCGTCGCCGGCGAGATCCTCGAGCGCGTTCGAGAGCTCGCGGATACGGGCGACCGCCCGGTTGAAGTGGAACTTCTCCAGGTCGTCGGTGACGAAGTGGATCGTCTTGTGGACCTTGCGCTCGACCTCGGTCGCCGCGGCGCCCAGGTCGCCTGGCCGCCGCGCGCCCTTCGGTGCCACCGGGCGCTCGGGCTCGACCACCGAGCGATAGAGGCGTTGCGCATAGCGCCACGCCCCGTCGATGCCGGCGTCGGTCCATTCGAGGTCGCGCTCGGGCGGCGAGTCGGACAGCACGAACAGCCGTGCGGTGTCGGCGCCGTAAGTCTCGATGATGTGCTCGGGGTCGACGACGTTCTTCTTCGACTTCGACATCTTCTCCGAGCGGCCGGCGGTCACGGCGCTGCCGTCGTCGAGCTTGACCCAGCGATCGCCCTCCTTGCGCACCTGATCGGGCTGGATCCACTTCCCGTCCTTGTCGCGGAAGGTCTGGTGGCAGACCATGCCCTGGGTCATCAGCCCGGCGAAGGGCTCGTCGACGCCGATATAGCCGCAGCGCTTCAGCGCGCGCATGAAGAAGCGCGAGTAGAGCAGGTGCAGCACCGCGTGCTCGACGCCGCCGATGTACTGGTCGACCGGCATCCAGTAGTCGACGGATCTCCGTGCGAAAGCTTCCTGCGCGTTCTGCGCGTCGCAGAAGCGCGCGAAGTACCACGAGCTCTCGAAGAAGGTGTCGAAGGTGTCGGTCTCGCGGCGTGCCGGCTTCGCGCAGGCCGGGCACGCGACGTTCTTCCACGTCGGGTGATGATCCAGCGGGTTGCCCGGCTTGTCGAAGCTGACGTCCTCCGGCAGCTCGACCGGCAGGTCGGCCACCGGCACCGGCACGATGCCGCAGTCGTCGCAATGGACGACCGGGATCGGGCAGCCCCAATAGCGCTGGCGCGACACGCCCCAGTCGCGGAGCCGATAGGTGATCGAGCGCGTGCCCGTGCCGTCGGCGACCAGCTTGTCGATCGCGGCGGTCTTGGCTTCCGCCGTCGGCTTCCCGTCCAGGAAGCGGCTGTTGAACGCGACGCCGTCGTCGGTGAAGGCGTCGAGACCGATCTCGATCGAGGCCTCGTCCTTCGGGCGGACCACCGCCGTCACCGGCAGCTTGTACTTGCGCGCGAAGTCCAGGTCGCGCTGGTCGTGCGCCGGGCAGCCGAAGATGGCGCCGGTGCCGTACTCCATCAGCACGAAGTTCGCGACATAGACCGGCAGCTTCCATCCGGAATCGAATGGATGCACGGCTTCCAGCCCGGTGCGATAGCCCTGCTTCTCTGCCTGTTCCAGCGTCGCTTCGCTGGTGCCCATGCGGTTGCATTCCTTGATGAAGGCGTCCAGCGCCGGGTCGCTCTTCCCCATCTCCTGCGCCAGCGGATGATTGGCGGCGATCGCGATGAACGAGGCGCCGAACAAAGTGTCCGGCCGCGTCGTGAACACCTCGACCTCCCCCTGCTTTTCCGAAGGGCGGCCGGCGAGCGCGAACTTCACGCGTGCGCCTTCGGAGCGCCCGATCCAGTTCTCCTGCATCAGGCGGACCTTGTCCGGCCAGCGGTCCAGCGTCTTCAGCGCCGACAGGAGATCGTCGGAGAACTCGGTGATCTTCAGGTTCCACTGCGAGAGCAGCCGCTTCTCGACCAGCGCGCCGGATCGCCAGCCGCGGCCGTCCTCGACCTGCTCGTTCGCCAGCACGGTGTTCTCGACAGGGTCCCAGTTGACCCAGCTCTCCTTCCTGTAGGCGAGGCCCGCCTTCAGGAAGTCGAGGAACATCCTCTGCTCGTGCTTGTAGTAGTCGGGATTGCAGGTCGTGACTTCGCGGCTCCAGTCGAACGAGAAGCCGATCGACTTCAGCTGCGCCTTCATCGTCTGGATGTTGGCGAGCGTCCATTTCTTCGGATGCGCCTTCGCCTCGATCGCGGCGTTCTCCGCCGGCAGGCCGAAGGCGTCCCAGCCCATCGGATGCAGCACGTTGAAGCCGCGCGCGCGCTTGTAGCGCGCGACGACGTCGCCCAGCGTGTAGTTCCGCACGTGCCCCATGTGGAGACGGCCCGAGGGATACGGGAACATCTCCAGAACGTAGTATTTGGGTCGCGCCGGATCCGCGACCGCGCGGAACGTCTCGCGGTCGTCCCACTGCTTCTGCCAGCGGGTCTCGGATTCCTTGAAGTTATACCTAGCCATGCCGCCTCCGAAGGGCGGCCATAATGGTCGCGGAAGCCGGCCGCCCGCAAGGGCATGAGGGCGCGGCCCAGGGTCGCTGGCCTCAGTGGTCCTTCGGATCCTCCGCCTCGCGGCCGATGCCGATCTCGTAGAGGTGCTCGACCGACTGCGCCAGCTGCTCGTACGAGGCCGCGAGCTGGCGATAGCTCACCTTCACGGCTTCGTTGGTGCAGCCGCTGGCGGCGCGGCGGAAGCCGGCGGCCATCGCCCGATACTGCTCGGCGCGTTCCAGGGCGTTGCTCGTGCCCATTGACCTGGGAAACAACCGGCCCTTGCGAACGAGCCGCAACTAGGCGGCGAACGCGGTACTCCGGTGGGACAAAAACCGATATGTCACAAGTGCATAGCCGGCGATCTCGCGAGGTTCCGACGCCCTGCCGGCGATCAGGAGCTCTGTGCGACCCGCAGCTGGCGCGCCCGGGTCAGGATCGCGTTCTCGAGCTCGGTCGTGGTCGCCTTGTCGACCGGCGCCTCGGCCCATTGTCCGTCGGCAAGACGCTGGCGGAAGACTGCCGCCCGGATGCCGTCGGCCCGGAGCTGCCGGTCGAGGATGTAGACGTTGACCTTGAAGCGTTCGCCCGGGTTCTCGGGCGGGGAATACCAGTCGGTGATGATCACCCCGCCGAACGGGTCGGCCGAGGCCAGCGGCATGAAGGCGATGGTGTCGAGGGACGCCCGCCACAGGAAGCTGTTGACCGCGATGCCGCTGCCGCTGCCCTGGTCGTCGGCCGGGATGCCGCCCAGATTCAGGCCACGCTCGCCAAGCAGGGACTCCCGTTTCGCTCCTGGCCGATCGCTGGCGTCGTGCCGGCCGCCCCGCGAGGCCGAATCGACAAGGTCCTTGCTGCAGGCCCCGAGGGCCAGGACGACGACCGCGCCGAGCACTCCGAGCAGGCGCGAACTCATGGCAAACTCCTTGAAAATCAGACGGTGTATTAAGAAGTCTAATTGGCTCCCGTCAAGGCCCTAGCCCCTGTGTCTCATGCGCCACAGCGTCCCGGTGTCGTTGGGCCCAATCCCGGGAAAGTCCTTGACCGGCCACGATCCGGCCATAAAGTGGGCGCGCCGGGCATGGGGTGCACCCCCTGTCACGGGAAACCGCGGAATGCGGGGCGCGGATTGGGCGAAGCCGATCCGAAAAGCCAGCGGACCGCACGTAGACTGGAGGGACATCGTAATGAAGAAGCTGCTTCTCGGCACGTCGGCAATCGTCGCCGTCGGGCTTTGCGCCAGCGAGGCCTCCGCTCAGGGTTACGCGACCCTTGGCGGTTTTTTCCGGAACTATGGCTCGGTCTTCGATCACGGCTCGACGACGACCAACGCCCGTGACGTGCAGATCACGTCGAACTCCGAGTTCTTCGTCCGCGGCGAGACGAAGCTCAGCAACGGCATGATCTACGGCTTCCGCATCGAGATGGAAGCCTGGACCCAGAACGGCTCGACCAGCGCCCAGTCGATCGACTCGGTCGACGAGATCTGGGGCTACGTGAAGGGTTCGTTCGGCGAAATCCGCTTCGGTGAAGAGGACGACGCCCGCAAGCTCAAGGCGTATTCGTCCTACATCGGCGGCGGCGCGCTGTTCTTCGGCGTCGACTCGCCGGACGGCGTCTATGCGCTCGGCACCTCGACCACCTACTTCAACGTCGAGAACGACGCGCAGAAGCTCCTGTACTTCTCGCCGAGCTTCGCCGGCTTCTCGTTCGCGGTGTCGTATGCCCCGGACGCGGCGCACGGCTCGCGCACCTTCGGCATCCAGGGTACGGCCGACTGCGACGGGACCCAGAGCCGCGGCTGCAACGGCGAGGCGTGGTCGATCGCTGCCGACTATCGCGGCAAGTTCGGCGACACCACCATCGGCCTCGATGCCGGCTACACCGGCTCGAACAACGAGACGGCAGGCCGTCAGAACGTGTCGGCGTGGCGCGCTGACGCCTTCCTGCAGGTGGCGGGCTGGGAAGCCAGCATCCAGTACGGCAAGGCGAACAACATCAACGGCAACAGCCTTGACGCCTCGGCGATCGGCGGCGCGGTCATGTACACCATGGGTCCGTGGTCGGTCGGCGGCTTCTTCCAGCAGGGCCGGGCGGACGTCGCCACCGGCGGCCGGAACAAGCTGAACCACTTCCTCGTCGGTGCTGGCTACGCCCTTGGCGGCGGCGTCAGCCTCGGCGCGGCTCTCAGCCACCAGAAGCGTGATAACGCGACCGGCGTCGATCCGTCGGGCACGACCTTCACGTTCGGTATCGGCGCGAACTTCTAAGCTTCGCGTCTCGTCGATCAGGGGGAGTGGCCTTGGCCACTCCCCCTTTTCTTTTCCGGCCGCTTTCGTTCGGACCAGCACTATGGGCGGTATTCTCTGGCTCGCCTCGTATCCGAAATCCGGGAACACGTGGCTGCGCGCGTTCCTGCACAACTTCATGCGGAACCCTGATCAGCCCTACGACATCAACAGGCTGATGGAGTTCACGGCGGGCGAGAGCCAGACGATCCTCTATCGCAAGTTCGATCCGCGCCCCTGGACCGAGTACTCGTTCGACGATGTCGCCCGCATGCGTCCCCAGGTGCACCGCGAGCTGACCAAGTCGTTTCCCGACACCGTCTTCGCCAAGACCCACAACGCACTGCTCGAGGACCGCGGGTATCCGACTGTCAACATGGAGGTGACGGTCGGCGCGATCTACGTCGTGCGCAACCCGCTCGACGTCGCGATCTCCTATTCCCATCACCTGTCGATCTCGATCGACGAGGCGATCGGCGTGATGGCGCAGAAAGGGGCGTGCACGATTCCGTCCGAGAAGCACGTCTACGAATTCATGAGCTCGTGGTCGCAGCATGTCGAAAGCTGGACCGGCAAGCCCAGCCCCAGGCTCCTGGTGCTGCGCTACGAGGACATGCTGGAAAGCCCGTTCAAGAGCTTCGGCGCCGTCGCCAAGTTCCTCGGCATCAACGCGCCGCGCGACCGCCTCGACAAGGCGATCAAGCAGTCGTCGTTCAAGGTCCTGAAGAACCAGGAAACGGCGAAGGGCTTCATCGAGCGCCCGGCCAAGGCCGAAGCCTTCTTCCGCAAGGGCGAAGCCGGCCAGTGGCGCCACGATCTCACCCCCGAGCAGGTGCAGCGCATCGTTTCGGACCATCGCGAACAGATGGAACGCTTCGGCTACGTGCCGGCGGAGTATAAGTAAGGCCTCCCTCCGTCGAGTCTTCCTCGCGCACATGACCGACATCGCCGCCAATCTCGCCGACATCCGCCGCCGCATCGCCGGGGCGGCCGCCTCAATCGGCCGCGGGCCCGAGCAGGTGACGCTGGTCGCGGTCTCCAAGACCGTCGAGGTGCCCGGCCTCGAGGCGGCGCTGGCCGCGGGCCAGCGGATCTTCGGCGAGAACCGGGTCCAGGAAGCCGAGGCCAAGTGGCCCGGCCTCAAGGCCCGCCACGCCGGCCTGCAGCTCCGCCTGATCGGCCCGCTGCAGACCAACAAGGCGAAGGACGCGGTCAGGCTGTTCGACGTGATCGAGACCATCGACCGCCCGAAGCTGATCGAGGCGCTGGCGAAGGCCTCCGACCAGGTCGGGCGCCGTCCGCGCGTGCTGGTGCAGGTGAATATCGGGCGCGAGCCGCAGAAGGCCGGCGTCGATCCCGACCAGGCCGACAGCCTGATCGACGCGGCGAGGCTCGCGGGCTTCGTCGTCGACGGCGTCATGTGCATCCCGCCGGCCGAAGGCGATCCGTCGCCGCATTTCGATCGCTTAAGCGAGATCGGCCGGCGCAACGGCCTGGCGCAGCTCAGCATGGGCATGAGCGGCGATTTCGAGTTGGCGATCCGCCACGGATCGACGCATGTGCGCGTCGGCTCGGCGATCTTCGGAGCGCGGGCGTGAGCGGACCGCGCGGTCCGGCATTCGGTGCCCTCGACCGCGACCGCCTCCTCTCGCGGGCCGCCGACGCGCTTCGCCGCGGCGCGCTCATCGAAGCCGAGGAGGCGAGCCGCCGCGTGCTCGAGCGCGAGCGCGATCAGCCGGATGCGCTCAACTTCCTGGGCCTGGCCGCACTCGGCGGCAATCGGCGCCTCGAGGCGATCGAGGCCCTGAGGAAGGCTGCGGCGCGCGCGCCGAAATCGGCGATGATCCGCTGCAACCTGGCCTTCGCCTATCGTGCCGACGGAAAGCTCGACGATGCCGTGCGCGAGGCGCGCAAGGCCGCGCGCCTCGATCCCGATCTCACGGCCGCCCACGCCGTCCTCGGAACCTCGCTCGCCGATCTCGGCCGGCCGGCAGAGGCGCTCGATCCGCTCAGCCAGGCGATCCAGCGCCAACCGACGCTGGTTCGCGTGCTGGTGGCGCTCGCCGGCGTGCTCCGCATGCTCGGCCGTGAGGACGAAGCGGCGGAGCGCTTCCGCCAGGCGATCGATCTCGATCCGCAGGCGAGCGAGGCCTGGGCCGGCCTCGGCTGGCTTCATGTCGGCCAGCGCCGCTACGACGAGGCGACGCGATGCTTTCGCTCGGGCCTGGTCGCCAGGCGCGCCAGCCGCTGGTGGCCAGCCGACGGCTCGCCCCTGCCTCCGCCCGGCCCGCCGCTCGCGATCAACGCGCCGAAGCTGAGCCACGACATCGAGCAGCTCGGCTATCTGGTAGAGCACGGGCTCGTGCCCGGCGAGCTCGCCCCGCTCGTCGCCGACTATCGAGAGAAGAAGCGGCAGATCGAGACGATCCATGGCGAGACCGCGACTGTAATGCTGTCGCAGGCCGAGCTCGGCCCGATCGCCGACAGCTACGCCCGCATCGTCCATTGGCGCGAGACGCCGGCACGCTCCGGCCCCGTGCTTGGCGACGCCTGGGATCGCCGCGAGATCGAGCGACGCTACGCGGTGCCGCCGGGCGTCTGCTTCCTCGACGGCCTGCTGACGGACGACGCGCTGGAAGCGCTTCGCCGCTTCTGCGTGGAGTCGACGATCTGGAACGAGGTCGGTCACAACTTCCACGAGGAAGGCACGCGCCGCGCCTATCTCGGCACCTATGCCGGCGACGGATTCTGCAGTCCTCTGCTGTTCCAGATCGCCGAGGAACTCTCTCGCGCGATGCCGGCGATCTTCGAGGATCACCGGCTGACCCAGATGTGGGCCTACAAGTACGAGCCGCGCCTGGAGGGCATCGGCATCCACGGCGACAATGCCGCGGTCAACGTGAACTTCTGGGTGACGCCGGACGAAGCCAACCTGAATCCGGAGACGGGCGGACTGATGGTCTGGCCGGCCGAGGCGCCGGCGCAATGGAGCTTCGACGACTACAACAAGGACCGCAAGAAGATCCGCCGATTTCTCGACGCCGCCGGCGTCGCACCGGTCAACGTGCCCTATCGTCAGAATCGCGCGGTGATCTTCAACTCCGACCTCTTCCACGCGACGGCACCGCTGGATTTCAAGCCGGGCTACGAGAACCGCAGGATCAACGTGACGATGCTGTTCGGGAAAAGGTGACGGCCTTCGCTTCGCGAAGAGCCTCCGCCGCTCGCGCACGACCGCTCCAAGCGAGCGAACAGGGTCCTAAATCTGTCGCCTAAGCCAGATGACGAGCGCGACCGTCACCACGGCACCCAGCACCAGCGCGATGTATCCCACCGGCTGGTCCCGGTGGTGCACCATCTCCTCGATGCCAAATCCCACCATCGCGCCCGGCGCCATGATGCCGATGATCCACAGGATCGCGGAGGCGCCGTTGGCGAGCTGGAAGGGAAGCGCCCGCATGCCCATCATGCCCGCGATCAGCGGCACCATCGCGCGCAGCGGTCCGAAGAATCGGCCGACGAACACGCTCTTGCCGCCATGGCGAAGGAAGAAGGCGCGGCCTCGATCGGCGAGATCCGGCCTGCGGCTCATCGGCCAGAGGCCGAGCATGAACGGCCCGCAGCGCCGGCCGAGCCAGTAGGAGACCGCGTCGCCGAGGAAGGCGCCGGGCGCGCCCCAGATCACCAGCGTCCAGAAGTCGAGCACGCCCCAGCCCGCGAGCACGCCGGCGCCGGCCAGCACCACCGTCGCCGGCAGAAGCAGGCCGAGGAGCACCATCGACTCCCCGAAGGCGAGCGCGAAGGTGATCGGTCCGGCCCAGCCCGCATTGGCCTCGATCAGATCGAGGACGGACTGACCCCAGGCGGCGATATCCATGGATCCCCCGACGACTGCGGCGGTTGATCCGCCGTCAGGCTGCATCCCTGCGGGAGCTAAGCTCTAGGCAACTCGCGTCGCGGTCAAGCCGGACGGAACTCGACCGCGGCGCCGGAGCCGATCTCGGCGAGCACCGTCAGCAGCTCGTCGCGGCCGATCGCGAGGCAGCCGGCGGTGGCACCGCGATCCTGCCCGAGCACGTGAAGGAAGATGGCGCTGCCCTTGCCGGGGATCGGCGGGTCGTCGTTGTATCCCAGCTGCACGACCAGGTCGTAGAGGTTGTCCTTCCGCCACAGCTCCTCATGGCGGGCGGCGAAGGGCAGGCGGACCAGCCGGTTGTAGTCGCGGTGGGCGGGATCGTCGCACCAGCCGTCCTCGGGGCGGATCGGCTGCATCGGCAGCCTTGTCTTCGGCGTCACCCGATCGGCCCGGAAGAGCAGCTGGCGCATCGGCCAGACGCCGATCGGGCTGGCGCCGTCGCCCTCGTGCTTGTCGGCGCTCAGGCCGCCGCGGCCGATCGAGGCGCGGAAGCTGCGGTCGCGAAATGTCGCGATGGCCGACCAGGGGTGGCGGCCACTCGGCGTTGCGATCAGTCGATTCTCATCCACGGCAGGAGGAGTCTACTCCACCCGCCGGATCAGCGCAGCACACTTACCTGGGTCGGGGTGGCTTGCGCGTTCCGGGCGCGCATCATCGTCGCGTACTTGTCGAGCGCGCTCGTCATCGCGTTCGGCACCGCGTCGCGCGTGATCGGGGTCCCGACCGGCGAGGCAACGAGGTCGCCTGCGCGCGAAGGTCCGCTGCCTTCGGCCTCAGGCGACGGGATGTCGGTCGAGCGGAAGCGGTCCTGTGCGGTCTGGCCCTTCCTCGCCGCTTTCGCCGGCGACGGCGTGTCCGGAAGTGCCGGGACCTGGGGCTGGATGGTCGGGATCGCTGCCGCGCTCTGGAAGGACAGCGGCATGCCGGCCTTGACCGGAACCGTCAGCACCGCCGGCGGTGCCGGTTCGGCCGCCGCCTGCTGAGTCGCCGGCTTCTGGCCGCCGGCCATCTGGCGCGCACCGCCGGCATCCTGCGCCCATTTGGGCTGCGGCAATTCGATGATCACCGGCGGCTTGCCGTCGGCGAAGGGCTGCGGAACATTCTCGCCCGGGCGGAGTGCCGGGATGTCGATGGTCAGCTTCGGCCGGGCCGGCTGCTCGGGTGCCTTGGCCACCATCGGCTCGGCCGGAGCGTCGGCGGGACTGGAGGATCCGAACAGGCTCGCGACCACGGTCTCGCCGACATTCTTGCCGGTCTCGCCCTTGAGGGCGTTGTCGGCGAGGCTGAGCACCAGGCCGACCGGGCCGCCGAAGATCGTGCCGCCGATGATGCTGGGCATCGCCGCGATCTGGTCGCCGGTGATCGCCCGGTAGATCGTGCCGACGACCGGTATGTGCTGCAGCGGGTTGATGATCGCGAGCAGGTCCTTGAAGCTCGCGGTGTCGCCGTCCTGCCAGGTCTTCTGGGGACTTTTGTAGACAGAAGTCCCCGACACCGTGGAAGCGTGCGATGCCGGGGAGAGGCTCTGGAAGGAATGCAGGTCGACGTCGGTCATGGGTCCGCTGGAAAACGTGCGTGTCCCAGGAAGCAAGGAGGGTGCCAGCGGGGCGCCCTTGGAAAGACAGGCTTATTTCCATAAGGCCCGCTTCTGCCTCGGCAATTCGTGCCGGGAACGCCTACGGCAGATGCTCTTTAGAGCAGATGACCGGCGCGGTCGCGCTTGGCCTGGAGGTAGGCGGCGTTGTGGCCGTTGGAGGGGAAGGCGTGGCCGACCCGGTCGGCGACCTGGACCCCCGCCTCGACCAGCGCCTCGACCTTCTTCGGGTTGTTGGTCAGCAGCCTGACCCGGCCGATGCCGAGCTGGCGCAGCATCTCGGCCGCCGGCAGGAACACCCGCTCGTCGGCATCGAAGCCCAGCGCCTCGTTGGCATCGAAGGTGTCGAAGCCGCGGTCCTGGAGCTCATAGGCGCGGAGCTTGTTCACCAGCCCGATGTCGCGGCCTTCCTGCGCCAGGTAGAGCACGATGCCGGATCCGGCCTGGGCGATCTGGCGGATCGCGCCGCGCAGCTGGTCGCCGCAGTCGCAGCGGAGGCTGCCGATCAGGTCGCCGGTGAAGCACTGCGAATGGAGCCGCACCAGCACCGGGGAGGCGGGATCCGGCGATCCCACGACGATCGCCAGGTGCTCGCCGCCGCCGTCGAGCGGACGGAAGGCGACGACGCGTGCGTCTTCCGCATCGGCCAGCGGCACGCGCGCCTCGCTGACCTTGGTCAGCCGTCGCGCGGTCAGGGAGGGATACGCCGCGACGTCGTCGCGCTCGACCAGCAGCAGAGACTGGCTGCGCGCCCAGCGCCGCATCTCGTCGAGTTCGGCCGGCGGCGCCCAGGCGATCAGCGCGGCGGGCAGGAGACGCGCGAGCTTGGCCAGCTGGATCGCCGATGTCGCGAGGCTCTTGGGCGGCTCGGCCAGCACCGCGGCCGAGGTGCCGATGCCTTCGGTTCCCAGCGTCGGGTCGACCAGCCGTCTTATCGCGAGCTCGTCGCTGTCATGCGGCAGCGCCAGGGTATGCACGGCGTCGGACGTGCCGTCGCGCCCGGTGAGGGCCGCCACCCGACGTCCCGTGACCGCCAGCACCGGCGAGGATCCGGAGAGACGCGCCAGCTCGGCAAGGCCGTCGGCCGTCGCCATCTCGGCGGCGAGGATCAATGCCACGCGGCCCTCGGGCCCACGCAATCCGACGACGCCGCCGCGGCGGAGCTCGGCCAGCGCGCGGTCGACGGCGATCAGCGCGCGGGGCCGGCGTTCCTGGGTCGTCTTCGTGTCCCCCATCAGGCGAAGATATAGGCGAGCGCGGCCTCAGCGTCAGTAGGGCGTGCCGTCCTTGCGGGTGAAACCGTACTTGCCGTCGGGGTCCGGGCCGTAACGGAGGTCGACGTCCGGATAGTGGCACTCTTCCTCGCGGACGCGGTCGCCGACGACCAGCAGCAGCACGTCCTTCGACGTGCGGTTCCTGAAATGATGGCCATTGGCGGCGCCCGCCGGGAAGCCGGCGCACATGCCGGGCTTCAGGATCTCCTCGCCGGCGTCGGTGACGAGCGTCGCCTCGCCTTCGAGCACATAGACGAACTCGTCCTCCTTCGTGTGCCAGTGGCGCTGCGAGGACATGCCGCCCGGCACGATCCGCGTCAGGTTGACGCCGAAGCTCTTCAGCCCCGCATGGTCGCCGACGCGGCGATACCAGCGATTGCTGCCGCCGTCGCGGAACGGCTCGGGATAGCTGGTCGAGTTGCTTTCCGGCAGGGACTTCGGATCGAAGCCCGATGGCTTGGTCATGCGACGCTCCTGATCTTCGTTGGCTCGTGCGATCCTACACGCGGCGCGGCCTTGCAAAGCAAATCGCCGCCGCGCTTTGATCTCGCCCATGACCGCACCCAGCACAGGCTCCGGCCCGCTCGTCTTCGGCCCCTACGACCAGGCCGCTCTCGACCTCCAGTACAACAACGGCGCGCGCTGCCCGGATTTCGCGACGTACATGGCGCGGTATCCGCAATCCTCGGCGCGGGTTCGCGCCGAGCTCGGCGGCACGCTCGACATCGCCTATGGGCCCGGCCCTCGGGACACGCTCGACCTGTTCCGGCCGAAGGCAGCGAAGCCGCCGGTGGTGATCTTCATCCATGGCGGCTACTGGCAACGGCTCGACAAGAGCCACTTCAGCTACCTCGCCCGGTCGTGGGTCAGGAACGGTGCCGCCTTCGTGGCGCTGGGCTACCCGATCTGCCCGGGGGTCACGATGACCCAGCTCGTCGCCTCGGTCCGCGCCGGGATCGCCTGGGTGGCGTCCCAGGCCGACGCGCTCGGCCTCGACGGCCGGCGCCTCCTGGTCACCGGCCATTCCGCCGGCGGCCACCTGACCGCGATGGCGGCGACCGGCCCCGGCCCGGATCTGGTTGGCGCGGTCGCCTTGAGCGGTCTCTACGACCTGGAACCGATCCGGCTCACCTACCTGAACGCCGCCCTCGGGATGGATGCGGCGGAGGCCCGGGCCCTGAGCCCGATCCACCTGGCCCGGCCCCGCGGCGGGCGGGTCATTCTCGCGGTCGGAAGCGCCGAGAGTGAGGAGTATCACAGACAGCAGGATACTTTGGCTGCCACTTGGGACGTGGAAGCGCGGAGCCTGGCCGGTCTCCATCACTTCTCGATCGTCGATTCGCTGGCCGACCAAGCTAACCCGTTGTTTCGGACCGTCGCGGAGCTTCTGCGCCTATGAACTCAATACCTGGGGTGACCGGTAGTAATGCCCCCTAATACTGGTAGTACCTTGCCGTCGCCGCCGGCCTCTGGCCGTGATACGCTCGGAACGACACCGCCTGTCCCCACGAAGGCTCCTTCCGGGATGACCAAGCTCAAGACGCTGCTGATCGTCGACGACGATCCCGATCTCCGGGAAGTGCTGGCCGACCAGCTGCAACTGCAGCAAGAGTTCGAAGTCATACAGGCCAAGTCCGGCGCCGAGGGCCTGGAGGCGGTCAAGCGCGACCATGTCGACCTCGTCCTCCTCGACGTCGGCCTGCCCGACGGCGACGGCCGCCAGGTCTGCCAGCAGATGCGCTCGGGCGGGCTCAAGGCCCCGATCATCATGCTGACCGGCGCGGATTCCGAGACCGACACGATCCAGGGCCTGGACGCCGGCGCCAGCGACTACGTGACCAAGCCGTTCCGGCTCGGCGTGCTGATCGCCCGCATAAAGTCCCAGCTCCGCCAGCACGAGCAGAGCGACGACGCGCTGTTCGCGATCGGCCCCTACCGCTTCCGCCCGGCCTCCAAGCTGCTGATGGATCCCGAGAAAAACCGCCGGATCCGCCTGACCGAGAAGGAGACGGCGATCCTCAAGTACCTGTTCAGGGCCGGCGCCCGGGCGATCGCCCGCGAGGTGCTGCTGAACGAGGTCTGGGGCTACAATTCGGGCGTCACCACCCACACGCTCGAGACCCACGTCTATCGGCTTCGCCAGAAGATCGAGCGCAATCCGGCCAAGGCCGAGATCCTGGTGACCGAGCAGGGCGGCTATCGCCTGGTGATCTGAGGTTCGTCCGGTGTCCAATTCCGCCCTGAGCGTCACCTTCTGGGGGGTCCGCGGCTCGATCGCGTGCCCGGAGCCCGAAATGCTCCGCTATGGCGGTAATACCTCCTGCCTGGAGGTCCGCTGCGGCGATCATTTGCTGATCTTCGATGCCGGCACCGGCTTGCGCCCGCTTGGGCGGAAGCTCGCCGAGGGCGGGGGGGTGGTGGACGCCGACCTGTTCCTCTCCCACACCCATTTCGACCATGTCAGCGGCCTGCCGTTCTTCGGCCCGGCCTTCATGCCGAAGAACCGCTTCCGCTTCTGGGCCGGGCACCTCGAGGTCCAGGGGCTGGAGCTCTGCGACGTGCTCTGCGAGATGATGATGCCGCCGCTGTTCCCGGTGCCGATCGAGATCTTCAAGGCGGACATCGCCTACAAGGACTTCGTCGCCGGCGGGACGCTGACCCCGAGGCCGGGCGTCACGCTCAGGACCGCGCCGCTCAACCATCCGAACGGGGCTACCGGCTATCGGATCGAGTATGGCGGCCGGGCGATCTGCTACGTCACCGACACCGAGCACGACGGCCAGGGGCCCGACCGGAGGATCTGCGAGCTGATCGAGGGATCCGACATCGTGATCTACGACTCCACATACACCGACGAGGAATACCCGAAGTTCAAGGGCTGGGGCCACTCCACCTGGGAGGAAGGCATCCGGGTATGCGAGGCGGCCGGGGCCAAGCGGCTGGTGATCTTCCACCACGACCCCGGCCACGACGACACCTTCATGGACGGTATCGCCGAAGCAGCCGACAAGCGCCGCATCGGGACGCTGGTTGCCCGCGAAGGCCTTACGCTTACTCTATAATTGTCTGATATATCGCCGCCGAAAGGCTGGCTGGGGCGCCAGGATTCGAACCTGGGATCGCGGTACCAAAAACCGCTGCCTTACCGCTTGGCCACGCCCCAACGCCGCCGGCCGGCGAATGGCGGGCACCATACCCTCAAAACCGGGAGGCCGGCAACGCGCCTTCGGCATGGCGTCGCGGCCTCCCGCGCAACGGCCGGGCGACTTACCGGTTACCCTCCGGTCCGACCTCTGGTATCGTGTGCGCCAGGGTTGGGTCATACTGGGTATGACGGGGAGGACCGGATGTCCGAAGCCGGTAATATGCCTTGGAGTATCAAAGGCGTGTCGGCAGAAGCCCGGAAGATCGCCAAGTCCGCGGCGATGTCTTCGGGCGAGCCGATGGGGGTCTGGCTCTCCCGGTTGATCGACGCCGCTTCGGCCCAGCGCCTGGGTCAGGCCAACCAGGTCGTCGTCCGGCCTGAGCCGCCGGTACCGGCGCCGGCGGAACTCCGGGTCGACATCGAGGCTTTGGCCCAGCGGCTGGCCTCGGTCGAGCGGCGGATGCTCGAGGCGCTGCAGCCCCTCGACCAGGCGCTTTCCCAGATCGGCCGGCGGCTCGAGGTCCTGGAAGCCCCGTCGCTTCCGGCACCTGAGCCGCGCCGGCCCGGCGGCCCAAGATAATGAGACTGAGGCTTCGGTAGTACGCTAGATATGACCGGCAAGACCAGCCAAGTCGCCCCCTGGAGCGTGAAGGGAGTCGAGCGGACGACCCGCGAGACCGCCCGCCACGCGGCTCAGGCGGCCGGCATGACGGTCGGTGCCTGGATCGAGCAGGCGATCCGCTCCCACGAGGCGGTGCTGGCCGCGGCTCCGCCGACAGCCGAAGCCCAGGAGCTCAGCGACGTGATGGCCGCGGCCCAGCGGGCCGAGGTCCGGTCGCTGGAGTCCGGTGTCGAACGGGCGGAGACCCGGTCGAGCGACATGGTCATACCGGTGGCGCTCAAGGTCCAGGAGCTCGCCCACCGGCTGGTCGAGATCGAGCACGCGCGGGTCAGCGGCCGCGCCCTGCCGCCGAAGCCGGCGGCCGAAGAGCCGCAGCCCACCTCCCTGGACGACGACTTCGAACGCTTCCGCGTGCCCGAGGCGCCCGAGCCGGCCCCGGCCCAGGACGATTTCGAGCGCTTTCTGCAACCGGAGCCCGAGGCCGCCCCGGCCCAGGCAGCGCAGCCCGCCGCGGAGGATTTTCCGACCCCGGTGCCGCCGCCGGACGACGATTTCGAGCGCTTCAAGGTCCCGGAGCCCGGGCCGGAGCCGCTCGTCTTCGCGGCCGAGACCGCGATCCCCGAGGAGCGCCCGAACCGACGCTCGTGGGCGAAGCCGCGCGAGCGGAAGCCGGCGCGCCGAAGCCGCTTCCGCCAGGCGCTCGGCGCGGTCGCGGGCGCGCTCGTGGCGCTGGCGCTCGGTGCCGGCTCGGCGATCCTGGTGCTCGACCATGGCGAGCTGATCGGGTTGCCGCCGCGCCTGGTCGACCCGGTCGCCGAGACCGTCGATCGCGCGCTCACCGAAGGCCGCCGCCTGGTGATCGCCGCGGACGAGACCGCGCGTCACTGGATCGACGACATCAAGAGCCTGTTCGAGGACGCGCCGAGCGAGCCCGAGAAGCCGGCCCAGATTCCGACCGCGCAAGCGCCGGCGACACCGCCTCCCGCCGAGCCGCCGAAAGCCGAGGCGCCGAAGGTCGACGCGCCCGTGCCGCCGCCCGCATCCGCGGTGCCGCCGCCGGTTGCGCCGGCTCCCGCCGCACCGGCTCCGGCGGCCGCCGCCACCGGCATCGCCGCGCCTGCACCGCCACCTTCCGCCTTGCCGCCGCCGACAAGCGCGAGCCCGCTTGCCCCGCCGCCGGCCGCCGCCGTTCCGCCACCGCCGCCATCGGCGCCGGCGCCCGCATCGGCGTCGCCGCAGACCGCGGCGCTTCCGCCGCCGGCTCCGCCGACGGCGCCTCCGCCGGCGGTGACGCCGCCGCCGTCAGATTCCGCACAAGGCTTCCCGACGCTGACGCAGCCGACCGAAGCGCCGCCGCCGGCGCGCGAGGCCGACGATCTCGAGAAGGCGGCGCGCGGCGGCGACGTGAAGGCGCAGTACGAGCTCGGCGTGATTGCGGCACAGCCCGAGGTCGGCAACCCTGACTACGGCAAGGCCGCCTACTGGTTCCGCGAGGCGGCGGTCCAAGGCAATGCCAGCGCGCAATACAATCTCGGCGTCCTCTACGAGCACGGGTTCGGCGTCGGCGCCGACGACGTGCGCGCCCTCCTCTGGTATCACTCGGCGGCCGAGCAGGGCCACGCGCGCGCGCAATACAATCTCGGCGTCTTCTACGCTCAGGGGCGCGGCATCCCGACCGACTACGGCGAGGCGCAGCGCTGGTTCAAGCGCTCGGCCGATCAGGGCATCGCGAAGGCCTTCTACAATCTCGCCGTCCTCGCCGAGTCCGGTCTCGGCGGACCGGCCAACCCGACCGGCGCGCGCGCGTTCCTGAGCCGCGCGGCGCTGATGGGCGATCCCGATGCGCGCGCGGCGCTGGCGAAGAAGCCCGCACCGAAGCCGGATCCGGCCAAGGCCGCCGATGCGAAGCCGTCGACCGAGGTGATCGGCGCCGTCCAGCACATGCTGACCGAGCTCGGCTACGACGCCGGCCGCATCGACGGCATGCTCGGCGACAAGACGCGCCAGGCGATCCGCAAGTTTCAGAGCGACAGCGGGCTGCCGCAGACCGGCCTCGCCTCGGAAGAGCTGCTCGAGCTTCTCACCGTGAAGCTTGGGCCTTCGCTGGCGCCGACCGCAGCAGCAGGCCAGCGGCGCTAGATTCGGATCGCGCCGCTCCAGCGCCACCACGCCGGACGCTCGCTCGCGATCGCCGCCGCGGCACGCGCCGCCTCCTCGTCCGACGCGTAGAGACCGAACACGGTGGCGCCGCTGCCGGACATGCGCGCGAGCAGGCAGCCATCCGTGGCGCCGATGCGCTCGTGTGCCTCGCGGATCTCCGGCGCATGGATCGTCGCCGCGGCGGTGAGGTCGTTCCTGCGATGAAGCAGGAAGCGCGCGAGGCGTTGCGCATCGAGCGGCGCCATGTCGAACGGCGCCGCTTGGCTGAAGGGGCCGTTGCGCGCCCGGAACACGTCCTTGGTCGCAACCGCGACGCCGGGATTCACCAGCAGGATCGAGGCCGGCGGCAATGCCGGCGCGGGTGCCAGCTGCTCGCCGATGCCGGACCTGAGCAGCGGCCGCCCGGCGAGGCAGGCGGGCACGTCGGCGCCGAGCTTCGGCGGAAGCGCGATCGGGATCTCGACCGACCACAGGCGGGAGAGCGCGTCCAAGGTCGCGGCCGCATCGGCGGAGCCGCCGCCGATGCCGGCGGCGACCGGGATGCGCTTGGTCAGCCGCAGCTTCGCCTTCGGCTCGATGCGATGAAAGGCGGCGAGCCCGCGCGCGGCGCGCAGCACCAGGTTGTCGGGCTCGCCCGACAGCGCGTCCGCGAACGGACCGTCGATCGAAAGCGAGAGGTCGTCGGCGGCCTCGGCGACGACGTCGTCATGCAGGTCGGCGAAGACGACGAGGCTGTCGAGCAGGTGATAACCGTCGGCACGCTTGCCGACGACGTGGAGATAGAGATTGACCTTCGCGTGTGCCTGAACGCGGATCACTTAGCGTCGGCGTTCACTGCGGCGGCAGGCCCTCGGCCAGCTTCTTCTTGATCTGCGGCACCGCCTCGGGCTCCGGCTCCAGACGAAGCGCGCGCTCCCACTGGTAGCGCGCCTCGGCACGGCGGCCGACACGCCAGTAGACGTCGCCGAGATGATCGTTGATCGTCGGATCCTGAGGCCTGAGCTCGACCGCCTGCTCCATGTATCCAAGCGCCTTCTCGAGATTGCCCAGGCGGAAATGCACCCATCCCAGGCTGTCGACGATGTAGCCGTCGCGCGGGCGGAGCTCGACTGCGCGCTCGATCATCGGCAACGCCTTGTCGAGATGGACGCGCTGGTCGGCCCAGGAGTATCCGAGATAGTTGAGCACGCTCGGCTGCTCGGGCTCGAGCTCCAGCGCCTTCAGCAGATCGGGCTCGGCCCGGGCCCAGCGGCCGGAGCGCTCGAGCACGACCGCGCGCGAGAAGAACAGCGTCCAGTGCTGCTGCTGCGGGCTCGGCACGCGGGCGACGGCACGGTCGTAGGCGGCCAGCGCGCGATCGTATTCGGGGAACGGCCCGGGCTGCTTGACCTTCGAGCGCCAGAGGTCGCCGAGGCGCACCAGCGCGTCGATGCGCTCGGGCTGCTCGTTCGCCATCGCCTCGAGCACGCGGACCGCCTCGTCGCTCTTGCCCATCTGGTCGAGGTTGCTCGCGATGTGCAGCTTCGCCGACCAGCCGTAGGTGGCGTCGCTGCCGGCGGCATCGTAGGCGGCGTTCGCCTCGGCATAGCGCTGCTCGGATTCGAGCAGGCTGCCGAGCAGCAGCTTCGCCGCCGGATAGTTCGGCCTGAGCCACATCGCCGACTGCACGTAGATCTGGGCGAGGTCGCCGGTGCGATCCGACTGCAGCGCCGAGGCCAGGTCGAACAGCGCCTCGGCCATGCCGTCGGACGCCTTGGCGATCGGCCGCGGCGCCGTGCCCTTCGCCCGCGCCCGCGCCAGGTCGGCCTGGACGTAGATCGGATCGGCCGAGCGCTCGGTGAATCGCTGATAGATCGGCTCGGCCTCGCCCGGCCGTCCGGTGCGCTCGAAGAAGCGGCCGGCGGCGAGGACCGTGCGAAGCGACGGCGACTCCGCCGCAAGCACCGTGCGGTAGTTCTTCTCCGCCGCCTCGGGCCGGCCGCCGAGCTCGTTGATCAGCGCGGCGTGGAGCTGGAACATGTTGGTCAGCTCGGCCTGGGGGTTGCCGCCGGTCTCCAGCGACTCGACCGCCTGGTCGAAGTTATTCTGCCCGGCACGAGCCCAGGCGATCAGCATCGGCACCAGGATCGCGTTGGGTCCTGCCCGCCTCAGGCCCGCCAGGCGCTTCTCTGCTTCGGCGTAGCGTCCGGCCTTGGCGTCGGCCAGCGCCAGCGTCAGCGTCGCGAAGGCATTGCCGGGCTCGAGCTGGATCAGCCGCCCGGCAAGCTCGGTCGCGGTATCGCCGCGGCCGTCCTGGAGCGCGACGGCGAGCCCGCGCAGCAAAAGCTGCGGATCGCTCGGATCGACCTTGAGCGCGGCGCCGTAATACTCGGCCGCGGCACCCGGATCGTTGCCGCGCTGGGCGGCGAGGCCGGAGAGGAAATTTCCCGACGCGGTCGACGCGAGCGGCAGCTTGCCCGGCGCAGCACCGCCGGCGGCACACGCCGACAGCGAGGCTGCGAGAAGAAAGACGAGCGGGGTACGGGAGGAGGCCGGCATGCGTTCCATCGCCTGAAGGGCTTTAAGGAGTCGGGATCTTACATATTGGGATAGTTAGGCCCGCCGCCACCCTCGGGCACGACCCAGTTGATGTTCTGGGTCGGGTCCTTGATGTCGCAGGTTTTGCAGTGAACGCAGTTCTGCGCGTTGATCTGCAGCCTGGGGGAGCCTTCCTCGCGCCCGACGATCTCATAGACGCCGGCCGGGCAGTAGCGCTGCTCCGGGGCCTCGTAGAGCGCGAGATTCACCGCCACCGGCACGCTCGGATCGATCAGCTTCAGGTGCGGCGGCTGGTTCTCCTCGTGGTTGGTGTTCGAGATGAACACCGAGGAGAGACGGTCGAAGGTGACCTTGCCGTCGGCCTTCGGGTACTCGATCGGCGTGAAATGCGCCGCCGGCCTCAAGCTTTCGTGATCGGCGTGGTGGTGCAACGTCCACGGCGCCTTGCCGCGGAAGAGATACGTGTCGATCGCCGCATGCGCGAGGCCGAGCCACATGCCGCCGTTGAAGCCGGGGCGGATGTTGCGCACGCCCTTCAGCTCCTCCCAGACCCAGCTCTTCTCCAGCGCGGCGCGATATCCCGAGATCTCGGTCGCAGACGCATCGGCCAGAGCGGCGAAGGTCGATTCGGCCGCGAGCATGCCGGACTTCATCGCGGTGTGGCTGCCCTTGATCTTGGGCACGTTGAGGAAGCCGGCGGCGCACCCGATCAACGCGCCGCCCGGGAACGTCAGCTTCGGGATCGACTGGAAGCCGCCTTCGTTGATCGCGCGGGCGCCGTAGGAGACGCGGCGTCCGCCTTCGAAGATCGGCCGGATCTCGGGATGGTTCTTGAAGCGCTGGAATTCCTCGAACGGCGCGAGATAGGGATTCTCGTAGTCGAGCCCGATCACGAAGCCGACCGCGACCTGGTTTTTCTCCAGGTGATAGAGGAACGAGCCGCCATAGGTGGCGCTGTCGAGCGGCCAGCCGATCGTATGCACGACGCGGCCGAGGCGATGCTGCGACGGATCGACTTCCCACAGCTCCTTGACGCCGATGCCGTAGGTTTGCGGCTCGGCCTCGTCGCGAAGGCCGAAGCGCTGCACCAGCGTCTTGGTCAGCGAGCCGCGCGCGCCTTCGGCGAACAAGGTGAAGCGGGCGCGAAGCTCGACGCCTTCGGTGTAGGACGACGTCTTCTCGCCGTTCTTGCCGATGCCCTGGTCGCCGGTGGCGACGCCGGCGACGCGGCCGTCCTCGTAGAGAACCTCGGCGGCGGCGAAGCCCGGATAGATCTCGACGCCGGCAGCTTCCGCCTGCTGGCCGAGCCAGCGCACGACGTTTCCGAGGCTGACGATGTAGTTGCCGTGATTGTTCATCTGCGGCGGCGTCGGCATCCGCCAGGCGCTCCTCTTCGTGAGGAAGAGGAAGCGATCCTCGACGACCGGCGTGTTGAGCGGCGCGCCCTTCTCCTTCCAGTCCGGGATCAGCTCGTTGAGCGCCCGCGGCTCGACCACGGCGCCGGAGAGGATGTGGGCGCCGACCTCGGAGCCCTTCTCGATGACGCAGACCGAGACCTCGCGGCCGGCCTCGGCCGACAGCTGCTTCAACCGGATCGCGGCGGCAAGGCCGGACGGACCGGCGCCGACCACGACCACGTCGTATTCCATGCGCTCGCGCGTCATCGGCTTCTTGATCTTGGGTTATGGAGCTTCGAAAGATGTATCGCAGGGTCGTCGGGCTGTCCAAGGCCAAGGCAGGGCTATAGGCTCCCTCGCAGAATGGTGCAGACTTCCGATCTCACCGACGCGGACGCGGCATCCCTGCTCGCCTGGCAGGTGGCCGCCGGCGCCGACGAAGCGGTCCTCGACGCGCCGGTCGACCGCACCCGGCCCCAACCTTCGATTTCAGGGCCGGCCGTCCCCGCACCCCCGCCCGCGATGCCCAGAGGCGTCGCCGAGGCGTCTCCCGCCTTCGCCGGGGCCGCCGCCCCTCTTCCGCCGCGCCCGGCGATCCGGCCGGCAGCGCCTCCGCCGCGCCCGGCGCCGGCGTCCACGCCGCTGGTCGCCCAGGACGCCAAGGCATTGGCGGCTTCGTGCAACACGATCGCCGAGCTCGAGCAGGCGGTCCGGGTCTATGACGGCTGCGGGCTCAAGAAGACCGCGACCAACACGGTCTTCGCCGACGGGAATCCGGGAGCCAGGCTGATGTTCGTCGGCGAGGCGCCGGGAGCCGACGAGGACCGCCAGGGAAAGCCCTTCGTCGGCCTCTCCGGCAAGCTGCTGGACCGCATGCTCCAGGCGATCGGGTACGACCGTACCTCGGCCTATATCACCAATATTCTGTTCTGGCGGCCCCCGGGAAATCGCCAGCCGACGCCCCAGGAAATCCAGCAGTGCCTGCCCTTCGTCGTCCGCCATATCGAGCTGGTCCGCCCGGACGTGCTGGTTCTTCTGGGCGGCACCTCGGCCAAGACCATCCTCAATCAAACCGAAGGCATCCTCCGTCTTCGCGGCCGCTGGTTCGAGTATAGAACTGACGAGAACTTGCCGGTTATTCCAGCAATACCGACACTACATCCTGCGTATTTGTTGCGGTCCCCAGGACAAAAACGAGAAGCCTGGCGAGATTTTCTTGCGTTGAAACTGCGTCTCAGCTCCGCAGGATAACGAACTGAACTTACACGTTATTCTAAAAATTTTACCGTAGTCTGGGAACGGCCGTGAGAATTCGGTGTAAATCCTAGGCTTGCTTCGACCTGTTCCATCCGTTAGGTGAGTCTCCCATGAGGGAGAGGGGACCTACCCGCGTCCGTAACGGGACGCGCGCGCTGGCGCTCGCTGCCGGCCTCATGGCTCTGACGACCGGCGCCCGCGTCGAAGCGGCCGACCCGCTGCGTCTGGATGCCGCCAAGATCGAAAGCCTCCGCCAGACGGCGACCGAGCAGGCCTCGCTGCCGCGGAACCTGTTCGACGGTTTCAAGGTCGATCCGAGCCAGAGCCTGCCGCAGGTGCTGAGCGCCGATCAGGCCGAGCGCTACGCCGAGATCTTCCGCCTCCAGGCCGAGGCCTCCTGGGCTGAGGCCGACAAGGAAATCAAGCTCTTAAAGGACAAGCGCCTGCTCGGGGCGGTGCTCGCCCAGCGCTACACCCACGCGAAGTACCGCTCGAAATACGGCGAGCTCGCGAGCTGGCTCAAGGCCAACGGCGACCACCCGGAGGCCGGCCGGCTCTATCGCCTCGCGATCGAGCGGAAGCCCGGCGGCGCCGCCGCGCCCGAGCGTCCGGTTCAGGGCTTCCTCGGCGGCTATGGCGAGGAGCTGGCGGGATCGGAGACCGGCTACTCGTCCCAGCGCCAGCGCGACTCCGACGAGATCCGCGACATCATCCACGCCGCCGCCGAGCTCCGGGGTCACCTGAAGAAGGCCGATCCGGACGGGGCCGAGCGCGTGCTCCGCCAGTTCCAGGACAGGAAGCTGCTCGACGGCGTCGAGTCCGCGATCCTGATGGCCGAGGTCGCCCAGGGGCACTTCTTCGTCGGCAACGACGTCGCCGCCTTGCGACTCGCCTCGGCGGCGGTGAAGCAGGCCCAGGGCTGGCAGCCGCTCGCCCCGTGGATCGCCGGCCTTTCGGCTTTCCGGCTCAACAAGCCGGCCGAGGCCGCGAAGTTCTTCGAAGGCATGACGGAGCTGCAGGGGCTCACCCCCAACCAGGTCTCGGCCGCCGCCTTCTGGGCCGCGCGCTCGCACCTGGTCGCAGGCCAGCACGACAAGGTCTCGCGATACCTGGTCCGGGCGGCGCTGCAGCGGACGTCGTTCTACGGGCTGCTCGCGCGCCGCGCGCTCGGCGTCGACACGCCGTTCAACTGGGCCGAGCCGCGCCTTTCCGACGAGGACATCCGCCAGATCGAGGCGATGCCCGGCGGCTGGCGGGCGCTCGCGCTGATCCAGGTCGGCGAGGTGCAGCGCGCCGAGGCCGAGCTCCGGAAGCTCGCCCCGCAGCTCAATGCCGATCTCGGCCCCGCGATGCTGGCGCTCGCCTCCAAGGCCAACATGCCGGCGCTCTCGATGCGTCTAGCCGGCAAGCTGGCGCAGGAGAACCAGCGCTACGACGGCGCGCTCTATCCGATCCCCGGCTGGAAGCCGGAAGGCGGCTTCGTCGTCGACCCCGCCCTTCTGTTCGCGATCACGCGCCAGGAATCGGGCTTCCATTCGAAGGCCGCCTCCGGCGCCGGCGCCAAGGGCCTGATGCAGATCATGCCGCGCACCGCCGTGTTCGTCGGCGAGGGCGAGGTCAAGAAGAAGGACGCGAACCAGCAGCTGATGGAGCCGGAGCGCAACCTCACGCTCGGCCAGCGCTACGTCCAGCACCTGCTCGAGCACGACCAGATCCAGGGCAACCTGCTGGTCGCCGTCGCCGCCTACAACGCCGGCCCCACGGTCGCGCTCAAGTGGCAGCGCAAGGGCGACTTCAAGGACGACCCGCTGCTGTTCGTCGAGGGGATCCCCTATGGCGAGACCCGCGCCTACGTGCAGCGCGTGGTCGCCAACTACTGGATCTACCAGCTCCGCATGGGACAGGCGACGCCGACCCTGGACGCGGTCGCGGCGGGCGACTGGCCGGTGTACACGCCGGGTGCTGTCGATAAGAGCTAACCGCGGCGAGAGGGGCTTTTGCGGTCCCTCGCCGGATGCGGCTCGCTGCGCCCGCGCTCGGGTGGGGCTTCGCCGCTCCTTCTCCGAGCGATCGATCTTCCCCGAGCGGCCCCCCAAGCGAGGGTCCGTAGCTCTGAACGGCCGGTCGCCCTATGTTTGTGAGCCAGCCACCGGAGACCTGCTCATGGCCCTCGATCCAAACCGACCCTTCCTCCCCGTCAACATCGCCGTCCTCACCATCTCCGACACCAGGAACCTGGCCGACGACAAGTCCGGGAACACCCTGGTCGAGCGCATCGAGGCGGCCGGGCACAAGGTGGCGGTGCGGGACATCGTCCGCGACGACGGGGACGCGATCGCCGCCAAGCTTCGGGCCTGGATCGCCGACCCCAACGTCGACGTCGTGCTCTCGACCGGCGGCACCGGGGTCACCGGCCGCGACGTCACGCCGGAGGCCTTCGAGTCGGTCTACGAGAAGCCGATCCCCGGCTTCGGCGAGCTGTTCCGCTTCCTCTCGCTCCAGAAGATCGGCTCGTCCACCATCCAGTCCAGGGCCACGGCGGGGGTCGCCGGCGGCACCTACCTGTTTGCGCTGCCCGGATCGCCCGGCGCCTGCCGCGATGCCTGGGACGAGATCCTCGTCCATCAGCTGGACTACCGCTGGAAGCCGTGCAATTTCGTCGAGCTGATGCCGCGTTTGCAGGAGCACCTGGCCCCGAGCGCTCGTACGGCCAAGGTTTCCGCCGCCGCGAGGCGCTGAGAATACCCCCAAGATATTGTGGTCGTCGGATTCGGCGAGCCCCTTGATCAAACTCGCATTTGACCGGCGATATAACGGTCTGAGCTACAAGATACTGAAGTACCGCGGACTGACCGCCGCTTGACCCGACTTTCGAGCGCGGCGGGCCGATTTCTTGGTCGTACCTCCTTACCCCACTCAACTGCAACTGCAGTCAGAACGACGTTCGCATTTGCGGAATGTGGATGGATTCGTCTCGGCATCGGATCGATACGCAATATTTAGTTCGGAGGTCTCGGAAAGCTCCTAAATCGAGGAAGAAAACAGACCGATTTTATCGTTCCCTTGTCGTGATGATTTAGTTTCCCGCCCATCCGGCAGTCGCGCTCTTTGGATTTGTGCCCCGATCGGTCGTCGCGACAGTCTTCAGTTGCAAATCTCCGCCAATAATTCTCGCCGGAAGCCCTCGACGGCAATCGCGTGACGGCGAGTAGGGCTGCGAAGGTGCGGGGATACCATGCTGTACCAGCCGTTTGGCGGAGGTCCTTCATGTGCCGGCTCGATATATCGGGAGGCCAAAATTTCGCTGCCTCCGCCTTTGTTCTTGATATGTTCAGGTCGGGGCATACACTTGGCGGATGTCCGATCCCGTGATTCCACCCCGGGCCGTGAAGGGCCGAGGCGCCATCTCGAACCCGACCGGGCGGTTCGAACCGGCCCGGCGCGAGCTGACCGACGACGGCTGGGAGCATCCGGAGGACGAGGATCCGCCGAAGCCCGAGACCCAGGTCCGGATCGACGCGACCCGGACGATCATCGCCCGCAACGACTCCCCGGACATCGGCTTCGACCGCTCGATCAACGCCTACCGGGGCTGCGAGCATGGCTGCGTCTACTGCTTCGCCCGGCCGACCCATGCCTACTTCGGACTTTCCTCCGGGCTGGATTTCGAGACCAAGATCTTCATCAAGCCGGACGCTCCGCGCCTCCTGGAGCAGGAGCTGAGGCGGAAGGGCTACGACGTCGCCCCGATCGCGATGGGGACCAACACCGATCCCTACCAGCCGCTGGAGCGCGAGCACCGGATCACCCGCGGCATCCTCGAGGTGCTCCGCGACTGGCACCACCCGTTCACGATCATCACCAAGAACCACCTGGTGACCCGCGACCTCGACATCCTGGGCCCCATGGGGAAGGACAACCTCTGCCGGGTCGGCCTGTCGGTCACGACCCTCGACCGCGAGCTTGCCCGGAAGATGGAGCCCCGGGCCTCGACCCCGGCCAAGCGGATCGAGGCGATCCGGCTGCTCGCCGAGTCCGGTGTCTCGGCCGGCGTGATGGCGGCGCCGATGATCCCGGCGCTGAACGACATGGAGCTCGAGAAGATCCTCGAAGCCGCGGCCGAGGCCGGCGCGTCGTGGGCGGGACACACGGTCCTCAGGCTGCCCTACGAGATCAAGGACCTGATGCGCGAATGGCTCGAGGAGCACGCGCCGCTGAAAGCGAAGCACGTGCTCTCGCTGGTGCAAGAGATGCGCGGCGGCCGTCTCAACGATCCGAGCTTCGGCGGCCGCATGCGCGGCGAGGGCGCCTATGCCGAAGCGCTCTCGCTTCGCGTGCGCCTGGCGAAGAAACGCCTCGGCCTCGATCGCGATCTTGCGCCGCTCGATTGTTCCCAGTTCAAGAGGCCGGCACGCGCCGGCGATCAGCTGGCGCTGCTCTGACGCGCGAGATGTCGGTCCGCGATCCCGACGGCAACCGCGTGACCTTCGGCGAAGAGATCACGATGAGTTAGGCGCGATGCTTCCTGATCCCTTGTATGTGAGGGATTGCGGATGGAGGTAAGTTTCCGACGTTCGTCGCAGGC
>CAZDGR010000002.1:0-19538 GCA_964504845.1 uncultured Rhizobium sp.
CAGCAGTTCTCGGTGACCCGCGAACGCATCCGCCAGATCGAGGCGAAGGCGCTCCGCAAGCTCAAGCACCCGAGCCGGTCGCGGAAGCTCCGGAGCTTCCTCGACACCTGAGACTCGATTCCATCGGGGCGACCCGAAAGCCAGAAGTTGCGGATCACCCCGACTTCTGGCTTTCTCGCTTTTGGGGGCCGGTAGTTCAGCGGTTAGAACGCGCCGCTCATAACGGTGTTGTCGCAGGTTCGATTCCTGCCCGGCCCACCAGCCTTCGCTCGCAAAGCGGGCGAAGGCTGCCGCGCCGAAGCCCGACGGGCGAAGGCGGGCCTCTGCCCCCGCGAGCTACGGCTCGGCAAGCCAGGAAACGGAATGCACTACGTGTACATTCTCCGAAGTCTCGAACACCGGGATCGCTACTATGTCGGGGTCACTGGCGACCTGCGCTCTCGCCTTCAAAAACACAACGCTGGTGAAGTTTCACACACGTCGAAATACCTGCCGTGGGCGATCAAGACCTATCTTGCGTTCTCTGACGAGAAACAGGCGTTCGCTTTCGAGAAGTACCTTAAGTCTCCTTCAGGACGAGCCTTTGCTAAGAAGCGTCTCTAGCGACGGTCAAAAGTGCTGATTTCCCACGCGACGGTCGGACGGCTCGAGGTCTACGGCATCGCCGATGCCAGGCCGGCGCCGGTCGATCCGGCGCGCTCGTATCCCGACGTGCCGCGCGAGGCCTGGGTGCCGCATCGGCGCTGGCTGACGGATGAGGAGGAATTCCAGCCCGATCTCGGCTGCTTCGTCGTGCGCTCGCCGGACGGCGTCGCCCTGATCGATGCCGGCATCGGGCCGGGTCCTGTGCCCTATCTTGGGGATGCGCGAGGCACATTGCGCGAGAGCTTCGGCGCGCTGGGACTCACCTTCGACGACGTCACTGCGGTGATCTTCACCCATCTGCATTTCGACCATATCGGCTGGGCGAGCGTGCCCGATGCCAACGGCACGATGCGGGCGAGCTTTCCGCGCGCGCGCTACTTCGTCGGCGAAACCGAGTGGGCGTTCTGGGACCGTGGTCCCACCACCGTCATGGCGCATCACCTCGACGCCTTCGCCCGGATCGTCCGGCCTGTGGCGGAGGCTGGCCTGCTGACCGTCGTTCCTGACGGCAGCTCGCCGGTCGAAGGGTTCGTTTATCGCTGCCTTCCCGGCAATACGCCGGGCCATCAGGGCGTGCTCGCGACCTCGGGCGGACATCGCTGCCTCTTCTGCGCCGATATCTGCCACTGCCCTGTGCAGGTCGAAGAACCTTCCTGGAGCCATCGCTCCGATGTCGATGCGGAGGCCGGCCGGGCGACGCGGCAGGCTGTCTTCGCCGAATTCGCCGATACCGACACGCTGCTCGCCTTCGGCCACTTCCCGCGCGGTGCCGACCTTGGCCACGTGACGCGTGCCGGCAGCGGCTCGGCGTGGCGACCTCTCGGCACGGGCAATTGACAGCGGCCGGGCATCGCCCGAACTTAAGAGCCAGGTTTTCTCCGGGAGGATCGGTCGATGAGGAAGATGCTCGCAACCGTGGCCGCCGCCGCGCTGTCGCTCTCGATGAGCGTCACGGCGAAGGCGCAGACGGTCGAGATCGAGTACTGGCAGTACTTCTTCAAGGAGCGCGTGACCGCGATCGACGCGCTGATCAAGACCTTCGAGGCGGCCAATCCGGGGATCAAGGTCAAGCACACGCACTTCCCCTACGCCCAGTACCAGACCAAGGTCGCGGCCGCCGTGCCGGCCGGCGAGGGTCCGGACGTGGTGCAGCTCTACTACGGCTGGCTCGAGGAGTACCGGAAGGCGAACCTGCTGGCGCCGCTGCCGAAGGACCAGTTCGATCCCGCCATGGTCGAGAAGGAGTTCTTCCCGATCGTCAAGGCGATGAAGGCCGAGGGCTCGTACTGGGGCCTGCCGACGGCCGTGCGCTCGATGGCGCTCTTCTACAACAAGGCGCTGATGAAGGAGGCCGGCCTCGACCCGTCGAAGCCGCCGGCGACGCTCGACGAGCTGATCGCCCAGGCCGGCAAGATCGTGAAGCGCGACGCGGCGGGCAACACGCTGACCGCGGGCTTCACGATGGGTCCGGTCGGCCAGGACCATCACTGGTGGCGCGAGATCCTGGTGCGCCAGTTCGGCGGCCAAGCCTACAGCGACGACGGCAAGAAGGTCATGTACGACCAGAAGGGTGGTGCTGCCGGCCTTCAGTTCTACGCCGACATCGCGACCAAGCATAAGCTGACCACCTACGGCTTCATGGACGAGACCCAGGCGGCGTTCAAGGCCGGCCGCGCCGGCTTCCACATCGACGGCTCGTTCCGCATCGGCACCTTCCAGGGCGTGCCGAACCTCGACTGGGCGGTGGTGGAGCTTCCCTCGCACAACGGCGTCAAGTCGAACTTCGCCTCCTACTGGGTGAACGGCGTCTCCAGCAAGTCGACGGGACCCAAGCGCGACGCGGCGATGAAGTTCATGAAGCACCTGACCAGCGACGCGGCGATGCAGCTCTGGCTCAAGGCCACGGGCGAGCTGCCGGCGAAGCCGAGCGTCGGCCTGTCGGCCGAGAACAAGAACGATCCTGTCTACGGGCCGTTCATCCTCGGCCTCGCCTACTCGCACACGACCGAGTTCGTGAACGAGGCGAAGCAGCGGCAGATCTTCCTCGACATGATGGATCGCGTCAGCCTGCAGAAGATGCCGGTCGCCGACGCGATCAAGATCGCCGCCAAGGAAGAGCAGCAGCTGCTCGACGACCACTTCAAGAAGTAGGGCTTCAAGGCATAGCCGGCCGTGCGGGCCTGGTATCGCTCCCGCACGGTCGGGCAGAAGCAGGCGGTATGGGCGTGGATCTTCCTCGCCCTGCCGCTCTTCTTTTTCTGCGCGATCCGGCTGTTCCCGACCAGCTACACGGCCTACGTGTCGCTGACCGACTGGAACCTGCTCCGGCCCAAGAACTACATCGGCTTCGCCAACTACCTCCGGCTCTGGAACGACCCGGTCTTCTGGCAGGTGTTCTGGAACACCTTCAAGTACCTGGCGATCGGCATGCCGATCAGCCTGGTGCTGTCGTTCATGGTGGCCTACTACCTCGATCAGGTGCGGTTCCTGCAGGGCACGATCCGCGCGCTCTATTTCATCCCGTTCCTCACCACCGCCGCCGCGATGGCCTGGGTCTGGCGCTGGTTCTACCAGCCGGTGCCGATCGGCATCTTCAACCTGATGCTGGTCGACATGGGCTTCAGCCAGCAGCCGTTCCTCCGCTCCACCACCCAGGCGCTGGGCTCGATCCTCGCGCCCGCGATCTGGGCCGGCCTCGGGTTCCAGGTGGTGATCTTCCTCGCAGGACTCCGCGCGATCCCCGAGACCTACTACGAAGCAGCCCGCATCGACGGCGTCGGGCGCTGGACGATCCTGAGGGAGATCACGCTGCCGCTCTTGAGGCCCACCATCCTGTTCCTGGTGGTGGTCAGCTCGATCGGCTTCCTTCGGATCTTCGACAAGGTCTACAACATGACCGTCGACGGCAAGGGCGGGCCGCTCAACACGACACGACCGCTGGTGCTGAATATCTACCAGCTCGCCTTCACCGACTACCGCATGGGCTATGCGGCTGCGCAGACCATGGTGCTGTTCGTGGTCCTGCTTGCCGTCACCGCGATCCAGCTCCGCGCCCTGAGGTCGAAGTGATGCGGCTGGGATTCGATCCAAGGCGCGATCCGCGCAAGATCCTGATCTGGACGCTGGTGGCGCTTGGCGGGATCGTCATGATCATGCCGTTCCTGTTCATGATCTCGACGTCTCTGAAGGGCAGGGGCGAAGTCTACGACCTTCGCCTGATCCCGCTGGCGCCGACCCTGGAGAACTATGCGTATCTCTTCCGCGAGAGCCGGTTCCTCCGCTGGTTCCTCAATTCCTTCGCGATCGCCTCGATCTCGACGGTCTCGGTGCTGTTCTTCGACAGCCTCGCCGGATACGTGCTCTGCAAGTACAAGTTCAAGGGACGCCAGGTCGTGTTCGTGGCGATCCTGTCCACGCTGATGATCCCGACCGAGATGCTGGTCATCCCCTGGTACGTGATGAGCAAGAACCTGGGCTGGCTCAACACCTACTGGGGGATCATGTTCCCCGGCATGATCACCGGATTCGGCGTGTTCCTGATGAAGCAGTTCTTCGAGACGGTTCCCGACGCGCTGATCGACGCGGCACGGATCGACGGGCTTTCCGAGTTCCGCATCTTCTGGGAAGTCGCCCTGCCGCTGGTCACGCCGGCGCTGTCGGCGCTGGCGATCTTCACCTTCCTCGGCAGCTGGACCGCGTTCCTCTGGCCGCTTATCGTCACCAACAGCGCATCGAACTATACGGTGCCGGTCGGCCTCGCCTCGTTCTCCGGCGAGTTCTCGACCGAGTGGAACATGATCATGACCGGTGCCGCGGTCGCGACGATCCCGACGCTGGTGGTCTTCATCCTCCTGCAGAAATACATCATCCGCGGGGTCATCCTGTCGGGCGTGAAGGGCTGACGATGGCGTCCGTGACCTTGAGCAACATCGTCAAGCGCTTCGACCGCACCGAGGTCGTGCATGGCATCGACCTGGCCATCTCCGACGGCGAGTTCGTCGTGCTCGTCGGGCCGTCGGGCTGTGGCAAGTCGACAACTCTCCGCATGGTCGCCGGCCTCGAGGACCTGACCTCGGGCGAGATCCGGATCGGCGACCGGGTGGTCGACCGCCTTGAGCCGAAGGACAGGAACATCGCGATGGTGTTCCAGAACTACGCGCTCTACCCGCACATGACCGTGCACAAGAACATCGCGTTCGGTCTGCGCATGGCGAAGCTGCCCAAGGCCGAGGAGGACCGGCGCGTGCGCGAGGCGGCGCAGATCCTTGGCCTGACCGACCTGCTCGACCGGCGGCCGGCTCAGCTCTCGGGCGGCCAGCGTCAGCGCGTCGCGATCGGACGCGCCATGGTCCGCAATCCCGCGGTCTTCCTGTTCGACGAGCCGCTCTCGAACCTAGATGCCCAGCTCCGCGCCCAGATGCGACTCGAGATCAAGAAGCTGCACCAGACCCTCGGCACCACCGTGATCTACGTGACCCATGACCAGGTCGAGGCGATGACGCTTGCCGACCGCATCGTCGTGATGCGCGACGGCCGCATCGAGCAGATCGGCACTCCGACCGAGGTCTACCGCTCGCCGGCGTCGATGTTCGTCGCCCGCTTCATCGGCTCGCCGTCGATGAACATGATCCCGGGCCGGGTGGAGGCGGGCGAGATCCGCTTGGACGGACTTCCGGCCCTGCCTCAGCCCGGCGACCTCGAGTCCGGCGCCCGAGCCGTCTTCCTCGGCGTGCGGCCGGACGACCTCAAGGTCGTCTCCGATCGCCCGGCGGGCGCCTTCACGATCGAGGCGCGGGTCGAGGTGATCGAACCGCTCGGACCCGATACCCTGGTCTATGCCCAGGCCGGCGGCCGCGAGCTCATCGCCAAGGCCGACAGCAAGGTGACATTGCATCGCGGCGATGTCGTCACGCTCGTCGCCGACTCCGGCGCGCTTCACGTCTTCGACGCCGCGACCGAACAGACTCTTCGCCGACGGGAAGCCCGATGAACCAGGCCCGACCTCAGCTCAAGGTCGCCATCGCCGGTCTCGGCGCGATCGGCTCGGCATTGGCTCAGAAGCTGAAGGCCGGCGTCCTCCCCGACGCGACCCTGGTCGCGGTCGCGGCGCGAGACCGCGACAAGGCGCGGGCGACGCTCGGACCCGAGCTTGGACATGTTCCGGTGCTGGCGCTTCCGGAGCTCGCATCCGTCGCCGATATCGTCGTCGAATGCGCGCCGGCGAAGGTGTTGGGGGAGATTGTGCGCCCGGTGCTCGAGGCGCGGAAGAAGGTCATCGTCTTGAGCGTCGGCGCGCTGCTCGGGCATCCCGAGCTGATCGATCTCGCGCGCGAGACCGGCGGGCAGATCATCGTGCCGTCGGGTGCCTTGCTCGGCCTGGATGCGGTCTCGGCTGCGGCCGAAGGCACCATCCACTCCGTCCGCATGGTGACGCGGAAGCCGGTGAAGGGTCTTCTGGGCGCGCCCTACCTGGTCGAGAACAATATCGACATCGAGCGGATCACCGAGGCGAAGAGGGTGTTCGAGGGAACCGCGCGCGAAGCGGCGAAGGGTTTTCCCGCGAACCTCAATGTCGCGGTCGCGCTCTCGCTTGCCGGGATCGGCCCGGACAAGACCCGCCTCGAGATCTGGGCGGATCCGCACCTGACCAGGAACACGCATAGGATCGTGGTGAATTCGGATGCGGCCAGCTTCGAGATGACGATCGAGAACATTCCGAGCGAGAACCCGAAGACCGGCCGGATCACCGCGCTCAGCGTGATCGCCGCCTTGAGGAAGCTGACCGCTCCCCTTCGCGTCGGAACCTGATCAGTCTTCTTCGCCGCCGGGGATGCGGACACGCTTGTTCCGGACCGGCGTCTCGGCGGCAGGAGCCGCCGTCGGCTGTGCCGATGCGGCCGGCGGAGGGCGTGTCGCCGTCGCATCACCTTTCGGCGTCCCGTCGTAGACGCCCTGCATCTGCTGAGCGATCCAGGTCGCGGTGTATTTGAGATCGCCGCGCGTCAGCAAGGGCTCCAGCAGGTTCAGGTTCTCGGATAGCTCGTTGAGCCTCGTCAGCTTGTCGCGTGCGATCGGCAGCGTCGTGATGTCGGTCATCTGCCGCTTGACCTTCTCGAGCGCGGTCCGGCGCAGCTTCTGCGCATCGCGCACGATCTGCTGGAATGCCGGCTGCTTGTCCTCGGGCACGATGTCGGAGCCCGCGCCGCAGCGCTTCGACAAGGCGGCGATCTCGGAGAAGTCTTCGTCGGTCAGCTCGGCCAAAGGCTTGCCGAAATAGACGAGGTCGAGATCGCGGGGCGAGAGTCCGGTGGTGAGCGCCGCGATCTTTTGAACCGGCGCGCGTCCGCCGGGAAGCGCTGCACATTCGCCGGTACGTGCCGGCGTACTCGGTCGGGCCGCGGCCGGGCTCGCCGGACGCTGCGCACCCTGGGCGAATGCCGGCACAGCGCCGATCGTCCATGCGAGAATCATGGCGAGCGCGCCGCAGCCGACTGCCTTGAGCGAACCTACGTCCACGGACGGCTCCTTCCAGCCCGACCCCGGCTTTTCCGAGGCGCGAACCTTCTGGCGGCGCATCCTCTCCCCTGCCGGCGCGGACTATGCCGCGCGCGGGTCGCGAAGCCAAGAACGGTAATGGCGGCGCAATCGTCAGATTATTTCCACCGCGACGGTATCCAGCCGCGGGAGGCCTGACGAAAAGCCTCGTGGAACCAAGGGGGTGAGGATCGCGTTCCGAGGATGCCGGATCTTCTCGCCGCGGACGGTCGCCGAGGCTCCGAGCGCGGTGACTCCATGGCAGCGACAGCTCCCTTCCTCGATCGGATGATTCTCCGGGCCTTGCCGGTCCGCGACGTGCTGGCCATGGCTGCCCGGCGCTGGGTCGACGACCAGTGCATGAGCATGGGCGCGGCGATCGCCTTCTACACCGTGTTTTCGCTTGGACCGACGCTGTTTCTGATGATCACGATCGCCGGGCTGGTGTCGGGCACCGAGCGTGTCGAGGACGCGATGATCGAGGAATTTTCCAGCCTGATCGGAGCGGAGGGCGCGAAGGTCATCGCGACGATGATCAAGGGAGCGGCCGACGCAGAGCGGAAGGGACTCGCGGCGGTGATTGGCACCGCCCTGCTGCTGGTCGCGGCCACGACCGTCTTCGCCGAGATTCAGCACTCGCTGAACGTCATCTGGCGCACGCCGGTCTCGACGCGATCCATCGTCCACGACCTCGTCAGGGGGCGGCTCACCAGCCTCGCGCTGATCGTCGTAATGGGGTTCATCCTGCTGGTGGCGTTGATCGTCAGCGCAGCGTTGGCGGCGGCCAGCGAGTGGCTGTCGTTCTGGATGCCGGGCGTTATGGTGACGCTGACGATCGCCAACGCGGCCATCTCCTTTGTCGTGGTGACGGTGCTGTTCGCCGCGAACTACCGGATCCTTCCGGACACCTTTGTCTCCTGGCGCGACGCCTGGATCGGTGCGGTGATCGCCTCGCTGCTGTTCGCGCTCGGCAAGTTCCTGATCGCCGAATACATCGGCTCGACCGGCGTGGTCAGCGTGCTGGGCGCCGCCGGCACGCCGATCGTCGTCTTGATGTGGGTCTACTACTCGGCGCAGATCTTCCTCCTGGGCGCCGAGGTGGCGAAGTCCAACGCCGACTATCGCGGCGAGCCCGGCATGGCGTTTCTGTTCCCCGAGCTGAAGGTTCCGCGCGAAACCGGCGATTTCTCGGGTCGTAAGGACGCCGCCTAAAAAGGGCACACCGCCTTACCCTGCAACGACCGGTCGCGGTCCGCGTTGTGTACCGCGGACGATACCGGAGACACTCCATGAAGCGCGCAGCCTTGGCCCTGATCGGGCTCCTGTTGTCGGCGACTTCGACGTCGGCCGGCGAACGCCAGCCCGTCGACGTGGCGCTGGTCCTGGCACTCGACGTCTCCGGCAGCATTTCGGACGACGCTTGGAAGGTTCAGCGCGAGGGCATCGCCAGCGCGGTCGGGAGCGACCAGTTCGCCCAGGCCGTACGTCGCGGCCAGATCGGCCGGGTCGCCATCGCCGTCGTCCAGTGGGGCACCTCGGCCCGGGTGGTGATGGGCTGGCGCGTGGTCGAGAGCGCGAACGAGGTCCAGGCGCTGGCCCGCGACATGCGCGCGATGCAGCGCGCCGAGTCCGGCGGGACCTGCATGGGCACCATGCTCAAAATGATCACCGCCGAGCTCGTGCCGTGGGACGACTATGCCAGCCGCCGGATCGTCGACGTCAGCGGCGACGGCGCCAGCAACTGCGGCATGGACCTGAAAGAGATGCGCTCCGCCGCGCTGAAGGAAGGCATCACCATCAACGGACTTCCGATCATCACGCCGGTGGAGCCCAAGGTGGCCGACTGGTATGCCGACAACGTGATCGGCGGGCCGGGCGCCTTTACCGTCGTCGCCGACGGCAATGGCGGCTTCGCCGAGGCCTTCCTGCGCAAGCTGACGGTCGAGATCGCGTCCAACTACGCCGGCGATGCGCCGACGCGGATGGCATCCACCTACTGAACCGTCCAGCCGCCGTCGACCGGCATCGCCTGGCCGCGGATCTGCGCGGCGGCGGGCGAGCAGAGGAAGACCGCGAGCCCACCCAGCTGCTCGGGCGTGACGAACTCCTTGCTCGGCTGCTTCTCCCCTAAGAGCCGCATCTTGGCGGCGTCAGGCGACAGCTTCTCGCGCTCGGCCAGGGCGTCGATCTGCTTCTGCACCAGCGGCGTCAGGACCCAGCCGGGGCAGATTGCGTTGCAGGTGATGCCAGTCTCCGCGGTCTCGAGGGCCGTCACCTTGGTCATGCCGACGACGCCGTGCTTTGCTGCGACATAGGCGACCTTCTGCACGGAAGCGACCAGGCCATGGGCTGAGGCGATGTTGATGATCCGCCCCCAGTTCTTCGCCTTCATGTCCTTGAGGACGAGACGGGTGCAGTGGAAGACGGCAGAGAGATTGATCGCGATCACCGCGTCCCAGCGATCGGTCGGAAAATCCTCGATCAGGGCCGTGTGCTGGATGCCGGCGTTGTTGACCAGGATGTCGGTCGAGCCCAGCTGCTTCCTTGTCTCGTCGATCAGGATCTCGATCTCCGCCGGTTTCGAGAGATCCGCACCCGAGAAGCCCGCCTTGGCGCCGGAGAGTCCGGCGATCTCCTTCTTCACCGCCTCGATCGTGGCCGCGTCGCCGAAGCCGTTCAGCATGATCGACGCGCCGGCCTTTGCCAGCTCGCGCGCGATGCCGAGTCCGATGCCGCTGGTCGACCCCGTCACCAGGGCGACTTTTCCCTTGAGCGTCATGACGCCTCCTTGGCTCTTGCTTCCTTGACCAGCCGGACGAGCTCGCGTCGAGCCGCCTCGGCGTCTTCCACGCGTGTCGAGAATTCCAGCCGCGCGACCTCGCCCTCTCGCCGGAGGTCGGCGCCCTCGGTGTCGATTCCGGACATCCGCCAGCCGTCGCCGCGGCGCCCGAGCAGGCGGGTGGCGTAGAGGCCGACCGCCTCGGCGTGATCCTCGTTCATGTGCTCGACGATGTCCGTCTCGCGCTCGACCAACGCCCTGGGCGCAGTGTCCAGGATTTCACCGGCATCGACCCAGTGAATGCGGCCGAAGCCCGCGACCAGGTGCGCCCGCGTGACCTTGAGTGCGTAGAAGCGGAAGTCGCCGAAGCTCGCATAGGCTTCTGCCGACGGATGGCGTGCGAGGTAGCGTGCCTGGGCGACGGACGCGTCGACTTCCTGGAGTCTCCCGACCACCGTCGCACGCGCACCGGTCAGCGGGTCGGCAAGGCCCGCGGTGCCGTCGACCAGCAGCGAGGCGCGCGGGTCGGCCTTCAGGTTCTTGGTGTGCTCGGCGAGGTTGGAGAGCAGGAGTACCGGCGTCGCGTCCGCCAGCGTCGCGTAGAGCACCAGCGATGCGTAAGGGGTGCCGTCCCCGGCGAGCGTGGTCGCAAGGCTGGCGCGGTCCTGGCCGCGGATCAGCCTGCGAACGGAGGCTGCGATCGTGCTCATCCCTGGGGCGCGCTCATTTCGGCGGGGCCATGGCGCCGGCCCGTCCGACCGGCACCTCGACCTGGATCTCGCCCGCCTTGGCGAAGCGGAGAGTCAGCGGGAAGCGCTCCCCTTCCTTGAGCGGAGCCTTCAAGCCGACCAGCATCACGTGCAGGGAATCCGGCTTGAAGACGACCGTCTGGCCGGCCTTGACCTGGACCTCGGCCACCGGGCGCATCTCCATCACATGGCCGGCATGCCCGGTGGCGGTCTGGTGGCCGTGCAGCTCGGCCTTGGCGGCCACCGGCGAGGCGGCGCCCAGCAGCCGGTCGTCGTCCCTGCCGCGGTTGACCAGGGTCAGGTAGGCGGCGCCGGTCGGCGCCCGCCCCGGGGTCGCCCGGGCCCAGGGCTGCTCGACCGCGAGGTCGGCAGCTTTCGCCGGGGCATCGAAAGCGAGGAGGAAAGTGACCACATAAAGGAGATGGCGGCGCATGGCTCAGAGCCTATACCAGGGGGCCGGCGCCGCAACCAGTTGGCGCGCGCCGTATTCTCGCCCAGAATCTGTGGCAGAACAGCAGCGTCCCGCCCCGGGGAGAGCCAGAAGCCGTGCGTCATACCATCGCCCTTGTCGACGACGACCAGAACATCCTGACTTCCATCTCCATGGCGCTCGAGGCCGAAGGCTTCGACGTCAAGACCTATGGGGATGGCGAGTCCGCCCTGAAGGCGCTGTCGCAGCGCCCGGTGGATCTCGCCGTCCTCGACATCAAGATGCCGCGGATGGACGGCATGGAGCTGCTGCAACGCCTGCGCAAGACCTCTTCGCTGCCGGTCATCTTCCTCACGTCCAAGGACGAGGAGATCGACGAAGTGCTGGGCCTTCGCATGGGCGCCGACGACTACATCCGGAAGCCCTTCTCCCAGCGCCTTCTGATCGAGCGGATCCGCGCCCTGCTTCGCCGGAAGGAGGCGAAGACCGACAAGGAGCCGGGCCAGGACCAGGTGTTGACCCGGGGACCCCTGGTCCTCGACCAGCAGCGTCACCAGTGCACCTGGAACGGCCAGCCGGTCGCGCTGACCGTCACCGAGTTCCTGATCCTGAAGGCCCTGGCCCAGCGTCCGGGCCACGTGAAGAGCCGCGACAACCTGATGGACGCCGCCTATGGCGAGTCCGTCTATGTCGACGACCGAACCATCGACAGCCACATCAAGCGGCTGCGCAAGAAGTTCAAGGCGATCGACGACAACTTCCAGCAGGTCGAGACGCTCTACGGCGTCGGCTATCGCTACCGCGACGTTGAATGACGGCGGAGGTCGACCGGAGCGTCGTTTCACCACCGGCGTTGAAAGCCGCCGAGCCGGCGGCGGCCGTTGCGCCGGTGCGCCATCGCCGGCGCCATCGCCGCTTCTGGTCGCCGCTGACGCTCCGCATCCTCGCGCTCAACATGCTGCCGCTGCTGGTGCTGTTCGCCGGCGCCTCCTATCTCGACCGCTATCAGAAGAGCCTGGTTCAGAGCGAACTGGATGCGCTCCAGATGCAGGCGGGCCTGATTGCGATCGCGCTCGGCGAGAACGCGATCACCATTGGGCCTGCCGACTACGAGGAGCTGTCGACCGACTCCACCCAGGGGCTGCTGCGCCGTCTCGTCTCCCAGGCTCCCGTGCGTGCCCGCGTCTTTTCGCCGAACGGCGACATCATCGCCGACAGCCGTGTGCTCGCGGGCCCCGGCGGCGTCGTCGAGGTCGAGTTGCTCGCGCCGATCGCCACGCCAGATCCGTTGAATGAGGCGTTGGGTTGGGTCTACGACCTGATCTTCGACCGCCTGCCGCGACAGCACGGCTGGCCAGCTTACGAGGAGCAGCCACGCCAGCGGGCCGAACACTACGAGGAGGCGCGCGCCGCAGCCCGCGGCGACACGGGCCGCATGGTCCGGCTTGCCGCCAGCGGCGATCTGGTGATCTCGGTCGCCGTGCCAGTGCAGAAGCTGAAGCAGGTGCTCGGCGTGCTGATGCTGTCGACCCAGACCGCCTGGATCGACGAGGCAGTGCGCTCGGTCCGCTATGACATCCTCCGCTTCTTCGGCCTGGCGCTGCTGGTGACGGTGCTCGCCTCGCTCTACCTCGCCGGCGTGATCGCCCGGCCGATCCGTCGCCTGGCGCTCGCGGCCGAGCGGGTGCGCGCCGGCCATCGCGGCAGAAACGCCATCCCCGACTTTTCGCGTCGCGGCGACGAGATCGGCGACCTCTCGGTATCGCTCCGCGCAATGACCGAGGCATTGTCCAACCGTCTCGACGCGATCGAGCGCTTCGCCGCCGACGTGGCGCACGAGATCAAGAACCCGCTGACTTCGGTCAGGAGCGCGGTCGAGACCGCGAGCCGGCTGACCGATCCCGAGAAGCAGAAGCGCTTGATGGCGATCGTCCTCGAGGACGTTCAGCGCCTCGACCGGCTGATCAGCGACATCTCGCACGCCTCCCGTATCGACGCCGAACTGAGCCGCGCCGAGCTTGCGCCCGTCGATATCGGGCGCATGCTGTCGACGCTGGTGGAGATGCATGAAGCGACCCTCCCGGAAGGTGGCGTGCGCCTCACGCTCGCGATCGGTCCGAACCGCGGCCTGGCCGCGCCCGGGATCGAGGACCGTCTGGTGCAGGTGATCCGCAACCTGATCACCAACGCGATCTCCTTCAGCCCTTCCGGGGGGACGGTCGCGCTCGGATGCACCAGCGACGCGGACTGGGTGACGATCACGGTCGAGGACGAGGGACCGGGCATCCCCGAGGCCAAGCTCGGGGCGATTTTCGATCGCTTCTACACCGAGCGCCCGAAGGGCGAGCGCTTCGGGACCCATTCCGGCCTTGGCCTCTCGATCTCGCGCCAGATCGTCGAGGCCCATGACGGGACCATCCACGCCGAGAACCGGCGAGACGGCGCCGGCCGGATCGCCGGTGCCCGCTTCGTCGTCCGGTTGCCGCGCCGGTGAGCGAGGAGGCGCGTCCGACGATCCACGCGACGGCGGTCGCGCTCGGCGAACGGGCGGTCCTCCTTCAGGGCCCTCCCGGCAGCGGCAAGTCCGACTTCGCTCTCCGGCTCATCGAGTCCGGCTGGACCTTGGTCGCCGACGATCGCGTGGTTCTCACGCGACGCGGCATGATGTTGTTTGCATCACCGCCGTCGAGTCTCGCCGGACTGATCGAAGCGCGTGGAATCGGCATCTGCCGCGTGCCGTTCCGGGCCGAGGCGGAGGTCGTCCTGGCTGTGCAACTCGTCTCCGCCGAAACTGTCGAGCGTCTTCCGCAGGTGCGCTCCGGCACCCTCCTCGACTTGCCTATCCAGTTGATAAATATGGCACCTTTTGAGGCTTCTGCACCTGCGAAGCTGCGCCTTGCTCTGGGGGGAGCCGTAGTCCGATAATGCGGCCCCCATGGCCACAACCACGGTCACGGCCTCTGCCGACGCCCGCATCGAGGCGAGCGACCGGCAGCCGGTGATCCTCGTGACGGGACTTTCAGGCGCCGGACGATCGTCCAGCCTGAAGGCGCTCGAGGACATCGGCTACGAAGCCGTCGACAATTTGCCGATCGCCTTGCTCCCGGCTCTGCTGGCGCCCAGCGCGGCCCAGCGCCGCCCGCTCGCCGTCGGCATCGACGTTCGCGGCCGGGACTTCGCGGTCGATCCGCTGCTGGCTGAAGTCGAGCGGCTGAAGCGGCGGAAGGATCTCGATGTCCGTCTTCTGTTCCTCGATTGCGATGCCGAGGTCCTGGCACGACGCTTCACCGAAACCCGCCGCCGACACCCGATCGCGGTCGACCGGCCGCTCGCCGCCGGCATCCAGAAGGAACGGACGCTGATGCTTCCTGTCCGTGAGCATGCCGACGAGGTGGTGGACACCTCCGAGCTCGTGGGCGCCGACCTTCGCCATGTGCTCTGGAGCCGCTTCCAGCTCGGCGCCGACCGCGGCCTTGCGGTGACAGTAACCTCGTTTTCGTTCCGGCACGGGCTGCCGCGCGAGTCCGACCTGGTCTTCGACGTCCGCTTCCTCGAAAACCCGCACTACGACCCGGTCCTGCGGCCGCTCGACGGACGCGACGTCAGTGTCGCCGACTTCATCGCGACCGACCCGGACTTCCAGCCATTCTTCGCCTCGATCACCGGCATGCTGGATCGGCTGATTCCGCGCTACTACCGCGAGGGCAAGAGCTACCTCACCATCGCGTTCGGCTGCACCGGCGGACGTCACCGCTCGGTCTTCCTCGCCGAACGCCTGGGCGCCTGGCTGGCAGGGCGCGGCCAACGGGTGGAGATCCTCCACCGCGACGTCGCCCGCACCGCAGCCTAAGGCCAACACTCAAACAAGATGATGGCATCGGACTCTGATTCATGATCGGTATGGTTCTGGTTACGCATGGTCGTCTCGCGGTCGAGTTGATCTCCACGCTCGAGCACGTCGTCGGTCCGCAGACCCGCATCGCCGCAGTCTGCATCGGCCCGGAAGACGACATGGAGCAGCGGCGGCGCGAGATCCTCGAGCGCATGCGCGAGGTCGAAGAAGGGCAGGGCGTGGTGCTGCTGACCGACATGTTTGGCGGCACGCCGTCGAACTTGGCGATCTCGGTCATGGACCGGGGCAAGGTCGAGGTGGTGGCGGGGGTGAATCTGCCGATGCTGATCAAGCTGGCCAAGGTTCGCGCCGGCCTGCCGCTCGAGGAAGCCGTGGTCTGCGCCCAGGAAGCCGGGCGCAAGTACATCAACGTCGCCTCCAAGCTGCTCGCCGGCGAGAAGGCCAGTTGAGCGACGAGGCCCAGCGCACCGTCGTCATCTGCAACAAGCGGGGCCTGCATGCGCGGGCCGCAGCCCGCTTCGTCAAGCTCGCCGAGACCTTCTCGGCCGAGGTCACCGTGAGCCGCCGCGAGCAATCCGTTTCAGGCCGCTCGATCATGGGGCTGATGATGCTCGCCGCCGTTCCCGGCGCCTCGATCGACATCGCTGCCAAGGGAGATGACGCCGAGACGGCGGTCGCATCGCTGTCCGCGCTGGTCGAGCGGAGGTTCGATGAAGACGCGTGAGCCGCGCTCTCGTCGGACGAAGACCGGCGAGCAGACTTTCGACGGCCTCGGCGTGGCACCGGGCATCGCCATCGGCGTCGCGCATCGCTCGGAGACCGGCGTGGTCGCCGTCCCCGACTACGAGATCTCGCCCGAGCAGGTCGTGGGCGAGAAGCACCGCTTCGCCGATGCGGTCGCACGCGCTCAGAAGCAGCTCGCCAAGCTCAAGGCGAAGTCCCAGGCGCTCTCGGCCGAGGCCGCGGAAGAGCTGGGGTACCTGCTGGACGCGCATGCGCAGATGCTGGCGGGCTCTCGCCTGGTCCGGGGCGTCGTCAATCGCATCGAGACCCAGCGCCAGAACGCCGAGGCGGCGGTTCGCGCGGTCATCGCCGAGATCACCGAGGGCTTCGCCGAGATCGACGACGCCTATCTCTCCGCCCGCCAGGCCGACGTCCGCGACGTCGGCGAGCGGGTGATCCGCCAGCTCACCAAGACGCCCTATCAGGCGTTCTCGCAGCTGCCGGAAGGAACCGTCGTCGTCGCCGAGGAGCTGAGCCCGGCCGACACCGCGCTGCTCGACCCGAAGCGCATCGCCGGCATCGTGACCGCGCTCGGCGGCGCCGAAAGCCACACGGCGATCATGGCGCGCTCGCTGGGCCTCCCGGCCGTGCTCGGGGCCCCCGGGGCGCTTCGCGCGATCAGGGGCGGCGAGACCGTGATCGTCGACGGCAGCGAAGGCAACGTCGTCGTGACACCCCGCGCGGCGACGCTCGCCCGCTACCGGAAGCGGCAGGCGGCCTGGGCCAAGGAGCAGGCGAAGCTCGCCGGGCTCAAGGGGCTCGCCTCGGTCACCCGCGACGGCCACCAGATCGGCCTCCAGGCCAATCTCGAGCTGCCGCGCGACCTTGAAGGCGCGCTCGAGGCCGGCGCGCTTGGCATCGGTCTGCTCCGCACCGAATTCCAGTTCATGAACCGGGACGACCTGCCAGACGAGGACGAGCAGTACGAGACGCTCAGGCAGATCGTCGAAGGCATGGCCGGCCGGCCGGTGACGATCCGCACGCTCGACGTCGGCGGCGAGAAGCTGGCCAGAGCGCTGGGGCCGGAGATCGGCGAGCCGACGAACCCGGCGCTCGGCCTTCGCGGCGTCCGTCTCGGTCTGGCTCAGCCGCGCCTGCTCGAGACGCAGATCGCCGCGATCCTCCGCGCCGCGATGCATGGCCAGGTCCGTATCCTGCTGCCGATGGTCGCGACCGTCAGCGAGGTCAGGCGGGTGCGCGCGATCGCCGAGCAGGTGGCGAAGCGCCTGAAGCGCCGCGGGCTCGCCATCGGCGACACGCTGCCGCCGATCGGCGTGATGATCGAGGTGCCGGGAGCGGCGCTCTCGGCCGACGCGCTGGCGCTTGCCGCGGAGTTTTTCGCGATCGGCACCAACGATCTCACCATGTACACCCTGGCGATCGACCGCGCCGACGACCAGGTGGCGACGCTCTACAACCCGCTGCACCCGGCGGTGCTGCGCCTGCTGCAGTTCTCGATCGAGGCGGCGCTTCGCGCCCATATCCCGGTCTCGGTCTGCGGCGAGATCGCCGGCGATCCCCGCTACATCCCGCTGCTTCTCGGCTTGGGCGTGCGCGAGCTCTCGATGGCGCCGCCCAAGCTGCCGCGGGTGAAGCGGCGCGTACGTCACCTCAACCTGCTGGCGGCGACGCAACGAGCCCGCGCGATCATGGAGCAGTGGGACGAGCAGCGGATCTCGGAGCTGCTGGACGGCTTCGATGCGGAGCCGGCCTAGACTTTCACGTCCACGCGTGCCGGCGGATCGATGACGAAGCCGGACTGCGGTTCTTCCTGGAAGCGGCCGTAGGCGCGGGCAGCGTCGGCGAAGCTGGGCCGCTTCGGCGCCGCCTGGTCCTGGTTGAGGAGCTGCGTAACGAACGCCGCGTTGTCGCCGGTAAAGGCCTGAAGCCGTCCGGCGTCGGCGTCTGCACGCCCGCTGTCGGCGCTGCGTGTCCGCTCCTGCTCGTGGCGCTCGGCCTCGAAGGCCTGGCTCTGGCGAAGGGCTTCCGGATCGAAGCCGGCCGGTACGCCGGCATCGACGGGGCGAAGCGGCGCCGGTCGCAAGGCGACGGCGTTGATCGGAACCAGCGAGACCGATGAGACGGACGACGCCATGCGTATCCCTGCCTCCCCCGCAGGGCTACCCCCGACGCTCCCCGAGCATCAAGCCTAGCACGGACCGATTTCGGAAAGGGTTAACGGATGGAGATCAGACCTTCACGTCGATGGGATCGCGGGCGTCGACGAACAGGCTGGTATCGCGCTCCTCCCGGAAACGCTCATAGGCCCGGCTGGCGTCGCCGAACGGGTCTGGCTGCTCTTCGACCGGTTCGTCCTGGGCAAGGAGCTGGGCCAGGAATGCCGCGGCTCCCCTAAGGAAGCTCGGCGTTTCGCTCCGCGTTTCGAAGCGGCGCTCGCCCGCTTCCTCCCCGGCGCTCGGGCGTTCGCCGCTGGTTCCCGCGCTGGCCGAATGGCTTTCGGCGCCTTCGGGGCGGAGGCGATATAGCTCGTCCTCGCGAAGCGCCTCGGCCTCGGCCTGCGGCTTGTCGCTACTCCGTGCCCCGGCGTCGCCGGCGCTGATCGGACGCAAGGCCGTCGCCCGCGGCGGCGGTAGCGCTGGATATGCCTGCATCGACGGCAACGCGGTGGCCACGGGTACCTGCCTCCTCGCAGGCTTGTTGACCCTCATGAAACGGTGAGCGGTGCGGTCCGGTTCGGCCGTATGGTTAACGGGCCGTGATCATCGCGCGACCGCGGCTGTGACCATTTCGTGTCATACGGCAACGCGGCCGCTTGCGAGGGATGCCGCTTCGGACAATGATCCCGGCGATGAACGGCAAGGGGGAACTTGCCGATCCGTTGCTGCGTGCGCTCGTGGCCTCGGGAGACCTTGTCTACGACTGGGACCTCCATGGCGACGAGATCCGTTGGCACGGGCCGGTCGGCGCAGTTCTAGGCGCCTCGACCGCCGGACGAGCCACGTCCGGCAAAGGCTATGGCGCGCAGGTCCATCCGGACGACCGCAGCGATCGGCTGTTGGCGCTCGCGCGGCATCTCGATCGGGGCGAGTCCTACGACTGCGTCTATCGCGTCGCCGACGGCGCCGGCGGCTATCGCTGGATCAACGATCGCGGCACCGCCGAGCGCAGCGGCGGCGGCGCGCCTGCGCGGATGGCAGGCGTCATCCGCACCGTTGATGCCTTCAAGGGCGAGGAAGAGAAGCTTCGCCGGCTCGCCTTCCGCGACGACCTCACCGGGCTTCCGAACCGCCGCCGCCTTCTCCAGCGACTGGATCGCATGCTGCGGACAATGATTGCCGGCGGTCGCGTCGGCGGCCTCGTGGTGGTCGGCATCGACCAGCTTGGCATGGTCAACAACGTCTTCGGCTATCCGAGCGGCGATGCGGTGCTGGCCGAGGTCGGCAAGCGCCTCGAGGCCGGCGTCGGCAAGGGCGGCGAGGTCGCGCGCATCACCGGCGACCGCTTTGCCGCGGTGCTGGCGGGAGGCGGCGCGGACGAGACCGAGAAAAGCGTCGAGCGGCTGCTGCTTGATCTTCGCAGCCGAACCGTCGACACGCCGGGCGGCGATCTCCGCATCACCGTATCCGGCGGCTGGGTTTCCATTCCCTCGCAGGCGCGCACGGCGCGCGACGCGCTGGCCAAGGCCGAGAGCGCGATGCTGGAAGCCAAGCGCTCTGGCCGCGATGCGGTTCAGCCCTATCGGGAGTCGCAGGAGCGGCGGCGCTCGCAGCGAATCGACCTCGCGGTCGCCGACCTGATCGAGCG
>CAZDGR010000002.1:19638-41649 GCA_964504845.1 uncultured Rhizobium sp.
AGGAGCGGCGGCGCTCGCAGCGAATCGACCTCGCGGTCGCCGACCTGATCGAGCGCGCGTTGCTGAACAGCCGGATCGATCTCGCCTTCCAGCCGGTCGTCGACTCCGTCGACCACTCGGTCCAGCACTACGAGGCGCTGCTCCGGATCGGCGACGACTTCGGCGGGATGCTGAATGCCGGCGCCCTGATCGGAACGGCGGAGTCGATGGGCCTGATGCGCCGCCTCGACAGGGTGGTCCTCGACCTCGCGATCGGTGAGCTGACGCGGCATCCGAAGATCTCGCTCGCGGTCAACGTCTCGGCGGTCAATGCCGGGCGCGGCTCGTGGATAGATCGTGCCGTCGAGCATCTGCAGGGCAAGCGCGAGATCGCTTCACGCCTGCTGGTCGAGATCACCGAGACGGTGGCGCTGGTTGACCCCGACGAGACCGCGCGGTTCGTGGAGATGCTGCATCAGCTCGGCGCCAAGGTGGCGATCGACGACTTCGGTGCCGGCAACACCTCGTTCCGGGCGCTCCGCCGCCTCGGCGTCGATATGGTGAAGATCGACCGCTCGTTCGTCACCGGGACCGCCACCAACCCCGACAACCAGCTCTTCGTGCGCGCCCTGGTCGGAATCGCCCGCGGCTTCGGCCTCGCCACCGTCGCCGAATTCGTCGAGACAGCCGACGAGGCACGAATTCTCCGCGACGAGGGCGTGGGCCAGCTTCAGGGATACCTGTTCGGCCGGCCCGAGATGGCGCGGCCGTGGGCGACGCCCAAGCTCGTCAAGCTCTGAGGATCAGCTTTTCGGCTTGCTGACGCGGGTCAGCTGATCGAGCTGGCGCTGCAGCTGCTCGAGCTGGCTCTTCATCGCGGTCAGCTCGGCATCCGGCGGCGTCGCCGGCTTCGGCGCGTCGGGGCGCTGCGGCGTCTCGCCGCCCGGCCCGCTGAACGGCATCATCATCCTCATGGCGCGCTCGAACATCGCCATGTTCTGCTTGCCCATCTCCTCGAGCTGGCCGAAGGGGAAGAGTCCGCCGAAAGCGTCCGACATGTATTTCCGTACCTGGTCCTGGTTCGATGAGAACCAGCGCATCGAGTAGTCGAGGTAGCGCGGGACCACGTACTGCATGTTGTCGCCGTAGAAGCCGATGAGCTGGCGCAGGAACCCGATCGGCAGCAGGTTCTGCCCGCCCTTGCCTTCTTCCTCGACAATGATCTGGGTCAGGACCTGGCGGGTGATGTCCTCGCCGGTCTTGGCGTCGTAGACGACGAAATCGGTATTGTCCTTCACCATCTGGCAGAGATGGTCGAGGGTCACGTAGGACGAGGTCGCCGTGTTGTAGAGCCGGCGGTTGGCGTACTTCTTGATCGTGACCGGCTGGGCGGCCTGCGGTTGTCCGGGCGAGGCGTCGGCTTTATCGGCCATGGCGGTCAGCGGTCTCGTTCGGGTGGCGGACGAGCCACCATAACAGAGCGGCGCTAAAATACCGAGGCGGGTATGCTGCACCGCGGCAACCGCTTGGCCCAGAAGGAGGAACCGCTATACTTCCGGCCGATGTCAGACTCCTCCGACCTCGACCAGCTGGCCGCGCGCTTCGCCGATCTCTGGCAGGACCAGATGGCGGCGATGGCGGGGGATCCGGAGCTTGCCCGGCTGATGCGTCGCATGCTCGGTCTCTGGGGTCTGGGCGCCGGAGCGCCGTTCTCGGTCCCTCCCGATCCGGCCGATGGCCATGAGCCATCCGCCAACGGACATGCCGCGCCGCCTGGGGCCAAGGCCCCTCGGACTTCATCTGGCGATGCTCGCGCTGTCTTCGTCGAGCTCGGCCGCCGCCTTGACGCTCTGGAGGCAAGGCTGGCTCGACTGGAAGCCGGACGTAAGAAAAGCCGCCCGCGAGCTGTCGCCAAGCCTCGCAAGCGCAAACCCCGCGGATCTCGATAGGGCGCTTCTGCGGGTCCAGGCCGGACGTCTCAAGGCTTTCGCCGACGGCGTGCTCGCTTATCGACGGAGCCCGCATCGCCGCAACTTGCCGGAGCCGGCCGTCGTCTGGCGCGAAGGGACGACGCACCTTCTCGATTATCGGCCCGCCGGCGGCAGGCCGCTGCTGGTCATCCCCTCACTGGTCAACCGCGCCTATATCCTCGATCTGACCGAGCGCCGGAGCCTGATGCGCTGGCTCGCCAAGCGCGGCTACCGGCCGCTCTTGGTCGACTGGGGCCGCCCCGCGGACGACGAAGGCGACTTCACGCTGACCGACTACGTCGCCGGCCGCCTCGACGGCGCGCTCGATGCCGTGCGCGGCCTCGACGAGCGCCCGCCGACGGTCCTCGGCTACTGCATGGGCGGCAATCTGGCGGTCGCGCTGGCGCTCCGCCGTCGGCGCGACGTCTCCGGGCTGATCCTGATGGCGACGCCATGGAACTTCCATGCGGGCCAGCCGCCTGCGATCGCGGCGCTGCCACTGATCTCGGCCGGTCTCGGCCTCACGATGGAGGTCGCCGGCGAGCTTCCGACCGACATTCTGCAGACGCTCTTCTTCGGCCTTGACCCTTTCCTGGTGATCCGCAAGTTCGAGCGCTTCGCGCGCCTCGATCCGGAGTCCGAGAAGGCGCGGGAGTTCGTCGAGCTCGAGGACTGGCTCAACGACGGCGTGCCCCTGGTCAGCAAGGTCGCCAGGGAATGCCTCGACGGCTGGTACGTCGCCAATACGCCGGCGAGGGGGCGCTGGCGCATCGCCGGGCGCGCGGTGGACCCGACGAAGCTCGACCTGCCGAGCCTGGTCGTCGTGCCGGCCAAGGACCGGATCGTGCCTCCGGACTCGGCCCTGGCGCTGGGCACGCTGATCCCGGGCGCCGACATGCTGCGCCCGCCCCAGGGGCATATTGCGATGACGGTCGGCGCCGGCTGCGAGCGAGACGTCTGGGAGCCGATGGCCGCATGGCTCGACGGCTCCGAAATACCTTCCAAGTCAACACAATAGCCGAATCGGCCGGAAACCCGGCCCCGCGGCAGGCCGTTGATTGCGTCGGAGGCGGAACCCCCCTATGTTCCGCCGCCGCCGGAGCCGAAATGCACGACACGTCCCTGATCCGCAACTTCTCGATCATCGCCCATATCGACCATGGGAAATCGACCCTGGCCGATCGCCTGATCCAGAAGGGTGGCGCGATCGCCGAGCGCGACATGAAGGAGCAGATGCTCGACTCGATGGACATCGAGCGCGAGCGCGGCATCACGATCAAGGCACAGACGGTGCGCCTCTCCTACAAGGCCAAGGACGGCCGCACCTATCAGTTCAACCTGATGGACACGCCGGGCCACGTCGACTTCGCCTACGAGGTCTCGCGCTCGCTCGCGGCCTGCGAGGGCTCGATCCTGGTCGTGGACGCGAGCCAGGGCGTCGAGGCGCAGACCTTGGCCAACGTCTACCAGGCGATCGACGCCAATCACGAGATCGTCCCGGTGCTCAACAAGATCGACCTGCCGGCGGCCGAGCCCGACCGGATCAAGCAGCAGATCGAGGACGTGATCGGCCTCGATGCGTCGAACGCGATCATGATCTCGGCAAAGACCGGCATCGGCATCGACGAGGTCATGGAGGCGATCGCCACCCGTCTGCCGCCGCCGCAGGGCGTGGCCGGCGCGACCCTGAAGGCGCTGCTGATCGACTCCTGGTACGACCCCTATCTCGGCGTCGTCGCGCTGGTCCGCATCAAGGACGGCGTGCTCAAGAAGGGCATGAAGGTCCGGATGATGGCGACGGGTGCCGCGCACTTCGTCGACCGCGTGGGCTTCTTCACGCCGAAGATGGAGATGACCGACGAGCTCGGCCCCGGCGAGGTCGGATTCATCACCGCCGCGATCAAGACGGTCGCCGACTGCAAGGTCGGCGACACGCTGACCGACGACCGCAACCCGACGCCGGAGCCGCTGCCGGGCTTCAAGCCGAGCGTGCCGGTGGTGTGGTGCGGCCTCTTCCCCGTCGACGCTGCCGACTACGAGAATCTCAGGGAGTCGCTCGGCAAGCTGCGCCTCAACGATGCCAGCTTCCACTACGAGCCCGAGACCTCGACGGCGCTTGGCTTCGGCTTCCGCTGCGGCTTCCTGGGGTTGCTGCACCTGGAGATCATCCAGGAGCGGCTCGAGCGCGAGTTCAACCTCGACCTGATCACTACCGCGCCGTCGGTCGTCTACAAGATCAACATGACCGACGGCTCGCAGATGGAGCTGCACAATCCGGCGGACATGCCCGACGTGATGAAGATCAAGTCGATCGAGGAGCCGTGGATCAAGGCGACCATCTTCGTGCCGGACGAGTACCTGGGCTCGATCCTGACGCTGTGCACCGACCGGCGCGGCCAACAGCTCGACCTGACCTATGTCGGCAACCGGGCGATGGCGGTCTACCGGCTGCCGCTGAATGAGGTCGTATTCGACTTCTACGACCGGCTCAAGAGCGTCAGCCGCGGCTATGCCAGCTTCGACTATCAGGTGGACGGCTATGTCGAGGAAGAGCTGGTCAAGCTGACGATCCTGGTCAATGCCGAGCCGGTCGACGCACTGTCGATGATCGTGCATAGAAGCCAGGCCGAGACGCGTGGACGGGCGCTTTGCGAACGCCTCAAGGACCTGATCCCGCGCCAGATGTTCAAGATCGCGATCCAGGCGGCGATCGGCGGTCGCATCGTCGCCCGCGAGACGATCAGCGCGCTCCGCAAGGACGTGCTGGCGAAGTGCTACGGCGGCGACGTGTCGCGCAAGCGCAAGCTCCTCGACAAGCAGAAGGAGGGCAAGAAGCGCATGCGCCAGTTCGGCAAGGTCGACATCCCGCAATCGGCCTTCATTGCCGCGCTCAAGATGGGCGACAGCTGAACCGAAAGCCGGTGCCCGACGTATCTCCTTCGGGGACCCCCTGGAGGACCGCATGTTCCGCTTGGCCTTTCTCGCATTCCTGCTGACCGGCCTTGCCGGGTGCAGCGGCCCGTCCTCGGATCCCGATGCGGGACGGGCGCGGCGGTTCGACCTCGAGCAGTACTTCACCGGCCGGATGAAGGCGTGGGGACTGGTCGAGCCGCGCTTCTCCGGGCCCGTCCGCCAGTTCACCGTCGACATGGAGGGGCGCCGCGAGGGCGACGTGCTCGTCCTCGACGAACACTTCGTCTATTCGGACGGCGAGAAGCAGTCGCGGCAATGGCGCATCCGCCGGCTCGCCGACGGCTCGATCCAGGGCGAGGCCGCCGACGTGACCGGCATGGCGCAGGGACGCGAGGAGGGGGCGAGCCTGTTCCTCACCTACGCCCTCAACCTCAAGACCCAGAGCGGCGAGTGGCGGCTCGATGCCGACGACCGGGTGTTCCGGTTCGACGACGAGATGGCGCTGAATCGCCTTCGGCTCAGCAAATGGGGCGTGCAGGTCGCCGAGGTGACGATCGCGTTCCGGAAGCTGCCCTAGCGTCGGGCGAGGAAAGCGATCGCGAACCCGAGGACGCCGAGCACGACGGCGGCCGGCTGCGCCAGCGTCCAGAGACCCATGGGGTCCCAGAGCCAGGGGAACAGGTAGCGCTGGATGAACTCCTGGGTCGCTCCCAGGCTGCCGGCGTCGAGACGGCGCCACAGCTCGCCCATCCCGGTCAGCTTCCGGGATCCGCCAAGCCAGGCCCTGCCGTCGATCGCCAGCATCGCCAGCGCCGCGCCCATCAGGATCCAGCCGATCAGTCGGAACAGGGTACCCATGCGTGGGGATGATAGCACCGCGGCGGTTGCGTCGATGCGACACCTTCGCTAGGTTCCGCGCCTCCGGAGAGGTGGCCGAGTGGCTTAAGGCGCACGCTTGGAAAGCGTGTGTACGGGAAACCGTACCGAGGGTTCGAATCCCTCTCTCTCCGCCATCCCCCCTTCAAGCTCTTGAGGGCGCGCGGATCTCCCAGAAATCAGCGGTCTCGCTGCTGCCACCGGTACACGCGGCTGGTACATTCTGGGGGATGAAAGACGTGGCGAAGCTCAACCATCTGCAGCTGCGAGGGAGCGTCTGGTACGTCCGGCGCAAAGTCCCCAAGGACTTGGTAGCCCGGCTGGGTAAGACCGAGGTGCTGCGCTCTCTTCGGACTAGCGATCATCGCAAGGCCGCGATTGAAGGACGGCGCGTTTCAGCTGATATCGACGCCGAATTTGAAGAGGCGCGCAGTCGGCCAATACCGAAGAGCCGTTGGCGTTCTAAATCCCAACCTCAACCGGAGGAAGCTCCGGTGTCTGAGGTTGTCAGCAGCCTTAGTGAAATCGAGTTGCGCCAGCTAGCATCGGATTGGCTGGCCCAGCGCGAACGGATGTTGAGTGCAAAGTGGGCGGGTTCACTGGATGAAGGCGAGGTGCTGACGGCTCTTGAGAATATCGACCAGGATCTCGATTGGTTCACGAGTGGCCGGGACGGAGAACAGCTCCTCTCAAGCATGCAAGGCTCAGCCCGCGACCTACTCAAATCGCGAGGCGTAAATCTCGCGCCGTCTACCGCCGCATTTCATGCACTTGTCGATCTACTGACGCGGGCTGAGATCGTGCGGATGCGTCGGGTAAAGGCCAAGCTGCAGCGGGACTTCAGACCGCAGTCGTTCGATCCTCTTTTTGATGGCATCAGTGGCGAGAACGGAGCGTCTATCTTCTCGGTAGACGGCGGGATGCGGCTCTCGGAGCTGTTTGAAAAGTTTGTCACCGATCCGGGCCGCACTCTCACCGAAAGAAGCGCCGCCTCCTATCGGGCAAAATTTCGTGTGATCAAGGAGCTGATGGGTGACCGCGCGATTGACGCTATCAGGCGAGTGGATTGCAGACGCGTTCAGTCAGCCCTGAACATCTATCCGGTCCGAGCACATTTGAAATTTCCCAATACACCTGCCCCACAGGTGATCGAGATCGCGCAGCGTGAGAAGCTTGAACCCCTCGACCCAAAGACCGCGACTGGCTATCTCGTGCTGATGCCCTCCCTCTGCGAGTTCGCCGTTAGGGAGGGGTTGCTGGAGAGACACCCCGCTAGCGGCTTGACGATCACGCGTGAGCCTCAAGGCAAATCAGGCCGACGGCCATTCAGCGTCGAGCAGCTGCGCCGGATCTTTTCATCATCTCATTATTTTCGAGGCGCTCACGCTTCTGGCGCAGGAGCAATTCTGCGCGGGCAAGGGCTCGGCGAGGGGCAATATTGGGTGCCCTTGATAGGGCTTTTCACTGGAATGCGTCTAAACGAGTGCTGCCAGCTTCTCGCTACGGATGTCGTCCAAAACGAAGCAGTTTGGGTGATCCATATCCGGCCTGACAACGACCGAGGGAAGAAGCTCAAGACGCGCAATGCCACGCGTTGGGTCCCGGTTCATCCGGAGTTGGTGAAGCTCGGCTTCCTCGATTTTGTACAGGCACGACAGGCGAAGGGCGGGAACAAGTTGTTCCCAGATCTAAGCGTGAGTGCCAAAGGCTACTACAGCGACCCATTTCAAAAGTGGTTTCGACGGTTCCTAACGGGCATTGGCATTACCGACGCCGGGGCGAGTTTTCATTCGTTCAGGCACACGTTCCGCGACGCACTTCGCAACGCGCTCATCCATGATGAAGCGACGCGGTGGCTCGGAGGCTGGTCGCCGCTCCCAGGCGCCCAGGCCCGCTATGGAGACGGGTTCGGTTTTAGTGTTTTGGAGAAGGAATTTGCCAAGGTTGGGTATCGCGACCTCGATCTCTCGCACATGTACGCGAGCCCGCGCGGGGAAGAAGGGATTGGCAAAAAAGCTCGATCTCGATTGAGAAATTTTGCTTCGTAGACATAAGTTAGCCCTACTCCAGCGGTAAAATGGATTGAGTGAGGTAAAGCGTCCGAGGCCGGAGTGGCGATCAAATCGTTCTGGAACCTGGAGGAGTTTGGTCGTTTTCGACTATCGCGCCATTTCTTCATGCGCGACTTCATGCACAGCGAGATTGGATCGTTCTTCGGTCAACGCAATGTGCCTGTCGACCCGGAAGCCGCCATCGGCAACGCGCGGGTGCTCTGCGAGACGATCTTAGAGCCGCTATGGTCAACCTTCGGACAGGTGCATGTCCGCTCCGGCTATCGATCACCTACGCTCAATGCCTTTGGGAATGAACGCGGCCTGAAGTGCTCCACCAATGAGCGGACCTATGCAGATCACATCTTCGACGTAACCGACGCCGACAATTGCCGAGGTGCGACGGCCTGCATTGTCCTTCCCTGGTTCCTTGATCGAGCCCGGCGGCTAGAAGATTGGGCGAAGCTGGCGTGGTACCTGCACGACCATCTTCCGTCATATCACAGGATGGTTTTCTTCCAGCGTCAGACGGCCTTCAACATCGGTTGGCATGAGAAGCCTCGGCGCGAAGTTTTCTCCTATATCGCGCCGAAAGGCTGGCTGATCCGGTCAGGCACGCTAGAAGGCTGGGGCGATCATCGCGCTCTTTACGAAGACTTCAACTTCCCGCCCTTTCGCCTCCCGCTGCGCGACGAGGCCCGGGCTCCCGACCTAGCCTCTGATCGGTCGAGATGCGAGTTGATTGCCTCAAGATGCGCGAGTGCTTGAGTGACGGCCAGATCGTCAAATCCCCGAAGCAACGCCCTTGCTCGCAACTCCCGTTCGATCCGTTCTGGCGATGCCCCTTCAAACTCCTCGATCTCGACGAATGCCGACAGGGGCTTTCCTAGAGCGCGAGCGATACGCTCCAACGTAACGACTGAGGGTGTGTACTTCCCACGCTCAAGATTGGAGATCGTCGCCGAGGTGCGGTCGATTGCCTCCGCAAGCTCCTCTTGGCTGAGGCCGGCCGCTCTTCGTGCGCTCCGAACTCTATCGCTAATCGCTCTCTTCAAGCTGGCCCCCTCCGGACCCGAAGTTTCATTTCAGGAGGGTTGAGCGGCCAGAAAGGGTGCTTTATTTTTTTGCTTCGAAACTAAAAGCTTGCTTGCAACCAGTTGCAAAATTTCGAAGCCCCCTTCCAGGGGCGAGGCAGGCCCTCATCAGTGGGCGACGACGGAAAACACGGGAGAGGATCTAATGCTAGTCGAGCCGACGACCATCCTCGGGGTAGCCACTCTTCTCGGTGGGCTCGCATTCTGGTTTGGCGTATTCCGGCTTCTGAAGCCCAAGCCACCCGCCTGGACCCGAAAGCGAGCGGCCTACTTCACACTCGGGTGCGTAGCTTTCCCGCTACTCGTGGCGATGGTGGTAGGGCCTGACCGGAGGCCCGTTAGATCATCGGCGGTTTCTGCTCCTCCGCCCACCGCCAGCGCCCCGGCGGCTGCTCTCCCTTCACCGCCGAGCGATACCGAGATTGCCGCTTATGCGAAGGCTCGGAACTCGAAGATAGACGCGGCAGGGATCATTGATCAGGAGTACGGGCCGCTCAAAGGCAAGCTGCTTCGGATCTCCTTCACGAGAAGCGGCGTCGATGAGGAAGGTTTCGTGGTCTTAGGCGCGGATGAATTGCGCTCAATCGCGGAGAAGGTCACTGACAAGTACAAGGATCATATCTCGGGCCTTCAGATTGTCTGGAACGCCCCGACCCGAGATCCGCGCACAGGCAATACCGATACGTCGATAGCCTTCGTAATCGGCTATCCCATGGTCGACCTCGCCAAGATCAACTGGCCGAACTTCGATTGGGTCGACTTCCTCAACCTCGCCATCGTCGATGCGAAGTCGGTTGGACGGAAGATAGCGACGGCGTACTGCGAGGACCCGAAAGCCAAACAGCGGTCGGACACGTTCTGCCGAAACGCGGTGAAGGGGTGAGAGATGGCAAAGGATATTACTCCAGCGCCGATGCCTCAAAACTCCAACTCCTATAGGACGCCAGCGCCTGCCGAAAAGGCGTCGGCAAGCGGGCTGACGACAAGCATAGGTCCGATTCTTTGTAGTCAGACGCCTGTCGAGGTACCGGAAAGGCGCTTCGTCGCGTACTTCCGAGTTAGCACCGAGAAGCAGGGACGTTCGGGTCTTGGCCTCGACGCCCAGCGCTACGCGGTCTCAACCTATATCGGACAGGAGCGCGGCCGGCTGGTTGCCGATTTCACCGAGGTAGAAACGGGTAAGCGTAACAACCGTCCGAGCCTAAGTGACGCTCTGGCGACCTGTCGCCGGGAACGAGCAATCCTGGTCATTGCTAAGTTGGACCGCCTCGCTCGTAACGTCGCATTTATTGCCAATCTCATGGAGGCTGGCGTTCCGTTCATCGCGGTCGACATGCCTCATGCCGAAAAGCTGACCCTGCACATTTTTGCCGCCATGGCGGAGGAAGAAGCGAGGCGCATCAGCCAGCGGACGAAGGCGGCTCTGGCTACGGCGAAGGCCCGCGGAACGGTCCTTGGAGCCTACGGCAGGGTCCTGGCAGCGCAACAACGGCAGGAAGCAGATGAACGAGCAATGATGCTCGCTCCTCTGATTGCCGAACTTTATGCCGCTGGAGTGATAACAGATCGAGCGCTGACTGCGGCACTTAACGTGCGAGGGATCGTTGGACCTCGTGGTGGACGTTACCATCTGCGATCTACGCAACGGCTCCGCAAGCGGATTGGTGGCTTGTTGCCGATCAGCAGTTTGCCGGAAGAGCAAAAGCAGGCGCTGCCCACGTGACCGGGCGGCAGGTAGCCTACGCACTCTTAGTCATGTTCCTTGTTGTGTATCCTGGCAAATCGACGCCTGCGGATACCATCTTTGGGCAAGCGCGTGTGATCGATGGCGACACTGTTGTCATCGGCTCTCTGTACGTCCGACTAGCAGGGATAGACGCTCCTGAGAGCAAGCAAGATTGCATCTTCCATAGCAAATCATATCGCTGCGGGCGGCTTGCCACCGCAAAACTCGCAAGCCTGTTGAAGGGGCAGACTGTGAGGTGTGAAGCGGAAGGGCGCGACCGCTACGGCCGAACCCTGGCGCATTGCTGGGTTGGCGCTGTGAGCGTCAACCGGTCGATGGTAGCTACCGGATGGGCCATCGCATACCGGCGTTATAGCGGCCGATACGCTCTCGAAGAGGAACACGCACGTTCCACCCGACGCGGACTTTGGTCGGGGTACTTCACTAAGCCGGAGGAGTGGCGGCGAAAACAAACCACACGCACGTAATCCAAACCGCGTTCAGGCTCCTTAGTAGCGTAAGCGCTGTTCTGAAACCCTTACGGAAACAATAGCCGGCGAAACACTTCGGTCGGCGAGGCTCTCATTGGCTGGTACGCAGACCGCGCCTCATAGTCCAACCGCGGTCATGCTCGAAATCTGTTAGCTTGATCGATGAACTTTCCTTGATCCGCGCAGGTGCCCACCAGTAGCCGTTGCACGCAAGAACCGGAGTAACTGGCATCAATTCGTCACAGTTTCGCCGAACAGTGTCTCGATCAGCGGGCATTCCGGCAGCGTGCCGTTCGCGCATTCGGCGACCACGTCTTTAAGCACCCGCTCCATTCGCTTCAGGTCAGCGATCTTCGCACGCACATCGTCGAGGTGTGTCGCCGCAACGGCGCGCGCCTCCGCGCACGGCTGATCGCGCTCGTCGACGAGACGCAGCAAATCGCGGATTTCATCCAGGGAGAAGCCGAGCTCGCGCGCTCTAAGAACGAACCGTAGGCGTCGTTCATGCGCCGTATCATAAGTCCGATGGCCTCCTGCCGTGCGCGGCGGCTCGGGCAAGAGGCCGACTTTCTCATAGTAGCGCACGGTCTCCAGATTGCAGCCCGTCCGCCGGGCAAGCTCGGCCCTTTGCAGCCCCTTCACTACAGCGTGATCGCCCATCGCCAAAATGCCTCTTGAACCTGTAGTAACTACAGGCCTCATGTTACGGCTGACATTGGATTTCCACAATGAGAGCGAGAGCCGACATGGGTGTGTGGCAGTCTGGAACGATAGAGGCGACGCGGGCTGCGCCCGACATGCCCGCCTCGGAACGCGGCCAGATCGAGCGGCAGTGTCTGGTCGCCGGCGGCAGCATCCTCGGTGCGCTCGGCGCTTCCGCCTGCTGCATCGTCCCGCTCGTTCTCTTCAGCCTCGGCATCGGCGGCGCCTGGATCGGCAACCTGACGGCGCTCGCGCCCTACAAGCCGTTGTTCGTCGCCGGGACAGCGGGCCTCCTCGGTTACGGCTTCTATTTGGTCTACTGGAGGCCCAGGCGGGCCTGCGCCGAGGACGCCGCCTGCGCACGCCCGCTCCCCAACCGTTTCGTCGAGGTTGCGCTCTGGTCCGCGACCGTGCTCGTGGTGTCCGCCTTCGCCTTCGACTACATCGCGCCGGTGCTGCTCGGCGCTTAAGACAAACGAGGAGATCCTTACCATGAAGAAGTTTTTGAGCGTTTTCGCCCTGGTCGCCTCGGTGATGGCGGCATCTGCCGCCTTTGCCGGCGAGCGCACGGTGACTTTCGCGGTCGAGAACATGACCTGCGCCTCGTGCCCCTACGTCGTGAAGACGTCGATGGCGGCGGTGCCTGGTGTTGCAAAGGTGTCTGTCTCGGAAGCAGCGAAGACCGCGATCGTGACCTTCAACGACGCGAAGACGAGCACCGATGTCATCGCGGCGGCCGCTACTCGTGCCGGCTATCCGTCGCGCCTAGCAAAGCAAGGCAGTTGACATGAGTGACCGTGCCCTGATCTGCGCGGGCATAGTGGGCGCGACGGTCGCCGCCGTTTGCTGCGCGACGCCCGTGCTGGCAGTGCTGCTGCCGGTGCTCGGTCTTGGCGCATGGCTCGGCGGAGCGGATTGGGTGCTCTTCCCTCTGCTGATCGCGAGCGTCGGACTCATCGTCTGGGGCTTCTACCGCCGCCGTGGGAGCGCCGCCTACTGCGAGCCGGAGAGTCACGAAGAAGGCGTTAAGCCATGAGCGACTGCTGCGCGCCCTCGCCGGCCCCCGACAAGCAGGCCGCCTCGGGGTCCGTGACCTTGCCGAGCTATGACGTACGGCCTGACGTGACCATTCCGGATTGGTCGATCGTCGCTTCTCCGGTGGTCAGGGAAGCGCTGCTGGCGATGGTCCGGTCGGAGCACGTCCTCAATCGCTGGGATGGCTATACCCCCACAACGGACCGCGTCCGCACCGCGCTCCTCCAACTCTATGCCGAAGCTGGCCGGGCCCCGGTCCTGGGCGTTCTTGCCACGCGTGCCGGGTTGAGCGAGGCAGCCGTACGGCCTCTGCTTGAGAACCTCCGCCACCGTGATCTGGTCGTTCTCGACGGCGAGCGCATCGTCGGCGCCTATCCCTTCACCGACCGGAACTCCGGCCATCAGGTCAGGCTAGGTGGTCGAACCCTCAACGCCATGTGCGCGGTCGACGCTCTCGGAACCGGCGCCATGACCGACCGCGATATTGTGATCGATTCACGCTGTCGCCACTGTGGCGCGCCGATCCAGATTGCAACGCGGGACCAGGGCCGAGCCTTGGCAGGCTTCGAACCGAAGACCGCCGTCGTCTGGCTGAGCGTCCGCTATGAAGATGAATGCGCCGCGACCTCCCTCTGCGCGGCAACCGCGTTCTTCTGCACGGACGACCACCTCGCTGCGTGGCGCCGCCAACGTCCTTCAGACGAACCGGGATTTCGGCTGTCGATCAGCGAAGCCCTGGAGGCAGGCCGGGCGATCTTCGCGCCGAGCCTAGCTGGTACGGGCACCGCTGAACGCCGAGGCGATGACCCGGCCAGGACGGAAGGCGCGTCGCGATCGCCAAGCAGCAGGTCATCGAAGGGCCGGCCAAGGGCGGACCGCCGCTCCGGCGCTAACGGGCGCAATGGTGGCTCCTTCGATCTCGCCGTCATCGGCGCCGGTTCGGCCGGGTTCTCGGCCGCGATCACGGCCGCCGAGCAGGGTGCGCAGGTGGCGCTCATCGGCAGCGGAACCATCGGTGGCACCTGCGTCAATGTCGGCTGCGTGCCGTCGAAGACGCTCATTCGGGCGGCCGAGACGCTGCACAATGCCCGCGCCGCGGCGCGCTTCGCCGGCATCACGTCTGAAGCCGAAGTCATCGACTGGCGGGCCACCGTCCGGCAGAAGGACACGCTGGTCGCGGGGCTGCGCCAAGCCAAGTATGCCGACCTGCTGCCGGCCTACAACGGCATCGCCTATCGCGAGGGCGCTGCGCGTCTTGTCGACGGCGGTGTAGAGGTGGACGGCACGCGCATCTCCACCGGCAAGATCATCATCTCGACCGGGGCGCGGCCGGCCGTCCCCGCCATCCCGGGCATCGACACCGTGCCCTATCTCACGAGCACGACTGCACTCGATCTCGAAGAGCTACCAAGCTCGCTGCTGGTGATCGGCGGCGGCTATATCGGGGCGGAACTCGCCCAGCTGTTTGCACGGGCTGGCGTCAAGGTGACGCTCGTGTGTCGCTCCCGTTTGCTGCCCGAAGCCGAGCCGGAGATCAGCACGGCGCTGACGGGGTATTTCGCGGACGAGGGGATCACCGTGGTCTCCGGTATCGCCTACCGCGCGATCCGGAAAACCGGGGGCGTCGTTGCGCTCGCGGTCGTACGTGACGGTCTGGAGATGACAATCGACGCCGATAAGGTGCTCCTCGCCACCGGGCGCACGCCCAATATCGAGGGTCTTGGGCTCTCCGAGCGCGGCGTTTCTGTCGCGGCGAAGGGCGGGATCGTCGTCGACGACCGCATGCGCACGACCCGGCCCGGCATCTATGCCGCCGGCGACGTCACCGGACGCGACCAGTTCGTTTACATGGCCGCCTATGGCGCGAAGCTCGCGGCCAAGAACGCTCTCAACGGCGATAGCCTGCGCTATGATAATGCGTCGATGCCGGCCATAGTGTTCACCGACCCTCAGGTGGCGAGCGTCGGGTTGACGGAGGCCGCGGCGCGCACTGCAGGTCACGATGTGCGCGTCTCCACGATCGGTCTCGACCAGGTGCCACGCGCGCTCGCCGCCCGTGACACCCGTGGGCTCATCAAGCTCGTCGCCGATGCCGGCAGCGGCACACTGCTCGGTGCGCACATCCTGGCCCCAGAGGGGGCCGACAGCATCCAAACCGCGGCCCTGGCGATCAAGTGCGCCCTCACGGTGCAGCAGATCGCAGAGACCATCTTTCCGTACCTGACCACCGTCGAGGGCATGAAGCTCGCGGCGCTGTCGTTCGACAAGGACGTAACGACGCTGTCGTGCTGTGCCGGTTGATCGGAGGCCCTCTCCCGGCTGCTCGCGAGAGGCGCTTTACGCGGCTCTTTGGACGGGCTGATTGGCGACCCAGTGCCAGGGCAGGAGATCGTTGAGGCTCTTGGCAGGGTGTCCGGCGATGAGGCGCGCGAGCACCTCGGCGAGATAGGAAGCTTGCTGCATCGTCCGCATAAGTGCACTCCAGTTTGGCGAATAGGTATCAGTGACCTCCACGAGGTTGCTACTATGAGGGGGAATGTGTGGGGAGATACTTGTAGAGGAGAGGGATGACGTTTGGACCTGTCTTCAATCCGCACTTGCGGATCATAGCTCCTGCTGCCAAGCAAGACGCTATTGATCTATCCCTCACCTACCATCTGTCCGGCGCCAATGGCGCCGACACTTATTTCCAGGCATTCCTAGACAGGATCTCAGAGTACCGAGTGCAAGATCGATGGCGGCTCGTCCATCAATCTTCTACGGAAGGCATTCGCTCCCCGTCGTCCGGCGTGAATGACGTCGTCATTTTTAATCTACCTGAGCGGGGTCCGATACCCGGAGTGGGGACGCTAACGATCTCCGCGAATGGCCGGGGTTCAGGCGGAACCGCACCCAGGGTGCTATTCACGGGGGCGCTCAATGCGCGGCTGACCGGTGAAGATCGGCGCAGAATTCGCTTTGATCTTGCGATCAATCCGACGCGCTTTGTGCGTTATCAGCCCTATGTAGCGCGCGTCGGCGAGCCACCTTCGACGTGGGAACTCGCCCCACCTTGGATGATCCGTGGGCGCAATCAAAGATCAGCATTTGGCGAGATCACCTTGGATGGAAATGACAATGTCCTTCTAACAGATAGGCAGAGGTCGTTTGCGCGGCCTGATGCTTGGCCTTTGCATCTAGACCGATATCTAACGACCACCTTCGCTATGATCGACGCAATGGTGAGGCAGTCAGCAGGCTATTGCGGACTGCGGATCGACCATCCGGTGGAAATTTGGCTGCATAACGTCGAGACTTACTGGGAGTTTGGGCACGCTGATCCAGTCGGACTAGTGGAGATGCTTCAGCCGAGCCTTGCTCGCTTGGGAGGCCGCTTTACCTCTCGTCAATTTCCTTACGGGCTAAATTCGAGCGAACAGACTGGCACCACGCGGTCGGCTACTGTGCTAGTTCGCAGTGGCTTGGCGTTGAAGGTCTACGCGAAAAGTAATCGTCGGATCAGGATCGAAGTCGTTCACGACCTGCGTGACAGTGCGCGCGCTATAGGCGGTCGAAGGTCAACGGGAGACCGTCAGAGCCTAGTCCAATGGCTGGAGGCATTGGCGGAAGATGCAGCGGCGCACGTAAATTCGCTGCTTATGGAGTGCCGGAGCGACCTAACTGAGGAGGCCCCAGGTCGTCCAGGTTTCGCGCTCGCATATGCGATAGCGAGGGCTACGTCCGATGCGTCCGTAGGCGAAGCTCTACTGATGCTGCTGGTGTGGAACGACGCAATATCGCTCGATCACCATGACCCTTTTCGGCCCGTCGTCCTTGCATTGGAAGAAGCCGGGGTTCTCTCCCGCGTTAGGGCTCGGCGTCCGACTTTTGCGCTAGTGTCCGAGTATCGACCTGCTGCACGCCAACTTCGAGGATCGATACCAAGACCGGAAGCGGAGGCGACCAATTCGCGCTACCGGTTGCAAACCTATAGGCAGCGGACGCGGTAAGGTCTCGCCTTGCGACGGTACACTGCGGTAGGTACACTGACTTCCGTTATGGCCCTAGCGAGCTACTGATTTTGTTGGGCTTTCGAGAGGCGGGTAAATCTCCCTCTCTCTCCGCCACCCCCATTCGTATTTTTTTGTTCGAGTGTGAGCGCGCTCACGGATTGCTAACCATCCTCCGGCGATAGTGCTGCGGCGGAGGTTGGTGACGATGCGGCGGCGGAATATCCTGAGCTTTCTCCTCGATGTCATGGCGCGGAAGGCGGCCCGCCTTCATCGACGTTTCCGACGGGCCTTCGTATCGGCCTCCTACCGTCCCGAGCTGCACTACATGCGTGGCCCAGGGCCCAAGTGCAGCGAGAAGCTCCAGGCCGGCGGTATGCTCGCCGCCGACTGACCGATACGGGGCGCCCCCTACACTTTCCGCTATTGGCCGGATCGGCAGCCGTGCTTGACTCCGACGCAACAAGATTGCGTTGCGATCGGGGTGGGGCTTGCTGGCGCTTTCGGGGGTCGTCAAATCCTTCGGTAATCTCAAGGCGGTCGACCGCGTCGACCTCGAGATCGGTGCCGGCCGCATCACGGGCGTGATCGGCCCGAACGGTGCCGGCAAGACGACGCTGTTCAACCTGATCGCCGGATCGCTTAAGCCCGATGCCGGGACGGTTACCTTCGCCGGCGCGCGGATCGACGGCCTCACGCCCGACCGGATCTTCCGCCGCGGTTTGGCCCGCACCTTCCAGATCCCCAGGCCGTTCCCGCGCATGACCGTGCTCGAGAACACGATGCTGGTGCCGATGGACCAGACCGGCGAGCGGTTCTGGACCAACTGGGTGCGGCTCGGCCGGGTCGCCGCCGAGGAGAAGGCGAGCCGTGAGCGCGCCGTCGAGGTGCTGACCTTCTGCGGGCTCGGCGACAAGCTCGCCAGCATGGCCGGCACGCTTTCCGGAGGGCAGCAGAAGCTGCTTGAGCTCGCCCGAGTGCTGATGATCGACCCGAAGATGATCCTGCTCGACGAGCCTGCCGCCGGCGTCAACCCGACGCTGATGGAAACGCTGATCGAGAAGATCCTGGCGCTGCACGCCCGCGGCGTCACCTTCCTGATCATCGAGCACAACATGGACCTGGTGATGCGGATCTGCCGGCCGATCGTCGTGATGGCGCAGGGCAAGGTGATCCTTCAGGGTGCGCCGGACGAGATCAGGCGCCATCCGGAGGTGATCGACGCCTATCTCGGACAGTCCGCAGCATGACGCCTGTCTTCGCCGCGCGCGATGTCGTCGCAGGCTATGTCCCGGGCCTGCCGATCGTCCACGGCGTCTCGGCCGAGATCGCGCCGGGTGAGATCCTGACCATCGTCGGCCCGAACGGCGCCGGAAAGTCGACCTTCGTGAAGGCGCTCGTGGGATTGCTCCATGTCGAGGCCGGACGGATCGAGCTCGCCGGCCGCGACATCACCGGTGCTGCGGCGCACGAGCTGGTGGCTTCCGGCATCGCCTTCGTGCCGCAGACCCAGAACATCTTCGCCTCGCTGACCATCCACGAGAATCTGGTGGTCGGCGCGCATACGGTGCGCGGTGCGCTCAAGCCGCGTCTCGACCGTGCCTATGCGATGTTTCCGGAGCTGGCGGCGAAGCGCGGCCAGCGTGCCCAGGTGCTCTCCGGCGGACAGCGGCAGATGCTGGCGATCGCGCGCGCGCTGATGACCGAGCCCAAGGTGATCGTGCTCGACGAGCCGACGGCGGGCCTTGCGCCCAAGATCGTCGGCGAGGTGTTCCGCGATCTGCGCCGCCTCGCAGAGGCCGGTGTCGCGGTGCTGATGGTCGAACAGAACGCGCGCGCCGCGCTCGCGATCTCCGACCGCGGCTGCGTGCTCGCCGAGGGGCGGAACCGCGCCGGCGGTCGGGCCGCCGACCTGCTGGCCGACGCCGAGCTCGCCGAAGCCTTCCTCGGCGTTCGACGGGTGCACTGATGCTGGGCCAGGTTCTCGCCGACGGCATCCTCACCGGGGCGATCATCGCGCTGGGCGCGATCGGCGTGTCCTTCAGTCTGCAGATCCTGAAATTCGCCAACTTCGCCCATTCCGAGCTGCTGACCTGGGGGGCCTATCTCGCCCTCGTCTTCGTCGCCTTCGCCGGCCCCGGCACGCCGACGGCCGAACTCTCCTTCGGCTGGCAGCTGATCGTGGCGATGATCTTCGCCGCGGCACTGACCGGCGGCCTCGCCTGGGTCGTCGACCTGCTGGTGTTCAGGCGTATGCGTCGGTCCGGCGCCCATCCCCTGTCGTTGGTGTTCGCGGCTTTCGGTGCGGCGCTGGTGATGCGCCACGTCATCGTCCTGATCTGGGGCCACGGCACGCACTTCTATACGCGCGAGCTGCAGATCGCGCTCGAGGTCTTCCCCGGCGTGCGAATGCTGCCCGACCAGATCTTCATCCTCGGCTTGACGCTGGTCATTGTCGTGGCGCTCCACCTCTACCTGACCTATTCGCGCACCGGCATCGCGATGCGGGCGATGGCCGAGAACCCGTCGCTGGCGCGGGCCTGCGGCATCGAGGTCGAGAGCGTGATCCGCTGGACCTGGATCCTCTCCGGCGGCCTCGCGGCGATGGCGGGCGTCTTCCTCGGGCTCACGCCCCAGCTTCACCCCGAGATGGGCTTCAGCCTGCTTCTGGCGCTGTTCGCCGCGGCGATCCTCGGCGGCACCGGATCGCTCGCCGGCGCGGTGATCGGCGGATTGCTGGTCGGTCTCGCCGAGAACCTGTCGGTCATGGTGATCAGCTCCGGCTACAAGACGGCGATGCCGTTCCTGCTGCTGCTCCTCGTCCTCTTCTTCCGGCCGCAGGGCCTGTTCGGGGACAAGTCGTGATCGGCGTCTTCTCCTATCTCGTGTTCTTCCTCTGCATCGTTCTGATCCTCGGCGTGGTGGCGCTCGGCCTCAATCTGCAATGGGGGTACACCGGCCTCTTCAATGCCGGTGTCGTCGGCTTCTACGCGATCGGCGCCTACGCGCATGCGATCCTGGTGACCGGGCCGCAGCCGCAGATGCTGGGCAATCTCGGCCTTCCCTGGATCGTCGGCATTCTTGGCGCGATGGCGGCCAGCGCGCTCGCCGCCTGGGTGGTGGGACTCGCGACGATACGGCTGCGGGGCGACTATCTCGCGATCGCCACCTTCGGCATCGCCACCACGATCCAGCTGGTGACGCTGAACTGGGACAGCCTGACCGGCGGCGCTCAGGGTCTTTCGCCGATCCCGCGGCCGCTGGCCTGGTGGTTCGGAAGCCCGCTCGGCTTCAACCTCTTCTATCTGGGCGTCCTGATCGCGGTGGTCGCGGCGGTGTATTGGGCATTGGAGACGATCCTCCGCTCCCCCTGGGGCCGCGTGCTGAAGGCGATCCGCGAGGACGAGACCGCGGCGATCGCTCTCGGCAAGAGCGCCCGCAGCTTCCGGCTCCAGGCCTTCGTCCTGGGCTCGACCCTGATGGGCCTCGCCGGTGCGCTCTATGTCAGCTTCATCGGCTTCGTCAGCCCCTTCGACTTCCTGCCGATCCTCACCTTCCAGATCTGGGCGATGCTGATCGTCGGCGGCAGCGGCAACAACAAGGGGGCACTGCTGGGTGCCTTGACCGTCTGGGCGATCTGGGCGGTCTCGGGCGTGCTGATCGCCAAGCTGGTGCCGCCGGCCTACGCGGCCCAGGGCGGCGCCGTCCAGGTGATCCTGATCGGCCTGCTTCTGGTCGCCTCGCTGCTGTTCCGGCCGCGCGGCCTGATCGGCGAGGTTCCGGTGGTCTCGCGCCACGCCGACGACTAAGCTTTCCCCATAAACAAGGCGTCGTCTCGAAACAGGGAGACTGATCGATGCACAAATGGATCGCTGTTCCGGCCGCGCTCGCCGCGGCCCTCCTGCTTGCCCCGGCCGATGCGGCGGCCCAGGCCAATTGTCCCGTGAAGATCGGCGGCGTGCTGCCGCTGACCGGCTCGATGGGACCGATCACCAAGAAGATCGCCGAGTCGGCGCAGCTCGCGGTCGAGCACATCAACGCCGGCGGCGGCGTCAAGGGCTGCCCGGTGCAGTTCATCCTCCGTGACGACCAGGGCCAGCCGACGGTCGGCGTCGACGCGGCGAAGTACCTGGTCGAGGTCGAGCGCGTGCCGGCCTTCACCGGCACGATCTCCTCGGGCGTCACCGGCCCGATCATCTCCTCGATCACCGCGCCGTCGAAGGTCGTGCAGATCAGCTGCTGCTCGACCGCGACGCCGTTCACGCTCGACGGCCGCAGCCAGGGCTACTTCTTCCGCACGCTGCCGACCAGCAAGACCCAGGCGGTCGCGACCGCGGCCGAGATGACCCGCCGCGGTCTCAAGAAGACGGCGATCATCTACGTCAATACCGACTTCGGCCAGGACATGCTCCGCTTCGTCAAGATCGCCCTGCCCAAGCTCGGCGGCGACGTGGTTGCGGAGGTGCCCTACACCGACAACCAGCCGAGCTACCGCGCCGAGGTGACCAAGGCGCTTGCCGAGAAGCCGGAGTCCCTGTTGCTGATCGGCTTCCCGAAGGACGCCGTCACCATCGTCCGCGAGTGGCTCTCGCTCGGCGGCACGCAGAAGATCGCGCTCAACAACTCGATGCGGGTGAAGGACTTCGTCGACGGCGTCGGCGGCCGCTTCCTGAACGAGTCCTTCGGCATGGACAACGCCCAGGTCGAAGGCCCGACGGTGGACGCCTTCAACAAGGCGTTCGAGGCCAAGTACAAGTACGACAGCAAAGGCCCCGGCGTGCACACGCAGTACGACGCGATGATGGTGCTGGGCCTCGCGATGAACATCGCCAAGGACCTGACCGGCCCGTCGATCAAGGACGCGGTGCGCCAGGTCCATGCAGCCGGCGGCGCCACGGTCGGCACCGGCCCGGACGAGTACAAGAAGGCGCTCGATCTGATCAAGGCCGGCAAGCCGATCAAGTATCACGGCGCCACCGGCCCGATCGAGTTCGACGCCAACGGCGACGTCACCGGCCCGGCGCTGGTCTGGAAGATCGTCAACGGCGAGATCGTCACCGATCACGTCATCTCGATCGACCAGATGCAGGCACTGTTCAAGAAGATCGACGGCTGAGACGTCTTGAGGGCCGGCGGGCAGCACCTGCCGCTGCATTTTCAGCTCCAGCGCCTGCTTGAAAGCGTC
>CAZDGR010000003.1:0-39304 GCA_964504845.1 uncultured Rhizobium sp.
CGAGGGCACCGACAACGTCTACATCTTCAGGAACGGCAACCACCAGGCGATGTTCATCGTGACCTCGGAAGGCGTGATCGCGACCGATCCGGTCGCCTACGGCAAGCCCGACGGCGGCAAGCAGTATGTCGACGAGATCCGCAAGGTCACCAGCCAGCCGATCAAGTACGTGGTCTACAGCCACCACCACTACGACCACATCGCCGGCGGCAAGGCGCTGAAGGACGCGGGCGCCACCTTCATCAGCCACGCCAACGCGAAGAAGCGCCTGGTGCCGCTGAAGGATCCGCACACGGTGATTCCCGACAAGACCTTCAACAAGCAGATGACGCTGAAGCTCGGCGGCACCACGCTCGAGCTGATCTATCTCGGCGTCAACCACTCCGACTCCAACATCGTGATGCGCCTGCCGAAGGAGAAGATCATCTTCCTGGTCGACACGATCCCGGTGGGATCCTTCCCCGGCCGCGGCTTCATCGACATCGATCCGCTGAAGACCGAGGCCTTCATCGAGGGGGTGCTGAAGCTCGACTGGAACCGGATGATCCCGGGCCATCCGGGTCAACCGGGCGACCGACTCGGCACCAAGAAGGACGCCGAGGACATCCTGACCCTGATGCGTGAGGCCTCGGCCGACATGAAGAAGCTCGCCCAGGAAGGCAAGTGCTGGGAGCCGGCCGAGCGCGAGTACAAGATGCCGAAATACGCGAGCTGGCCCGGATACGAGGCCGGCATGCCGCTGGTCGCCAGGCGCTATTGCGGCCTCTGGGGCCGCGGGAGCTGATCGCCGCCGCTGACGCCTGACGTCGTATTCCCTCCCCCCGCCCGCGGGGGAGGGCTAGGGTGGGGGGCTGGATTCCGGGAACATGGCCGAGCGTCGAGCTCTGCCGACCCGCCCCCCACCCTAGCCCTCTCCCGCGCAAGAGCGGGGAGGGGACACGACGAGGCATCCGATGCCCAATCACCTCTCGTCGGAAGCGGTCGAGCGCTATCGCCGGGACGGCTATGTCCACCCGATCGACTGCCTGAACCTGCCCGAGGCGAAGCGCTGCCGCGACGCGCTCGAGGACTACGAGCGGCGCACGGGCCAGAAGTCGACCCTGGCGATCCGGGGCAAGGGGCACCTGAAGATGCAGGTGCTCTATGACCTGGTCCACGACCCGCGCGTGCTCGATGCGGTCGAGTCGGTGCTGGGTCCGAACATCCTCTGCTGGGGGTCGAGCCTGTTCGTGAAGGAGCCGAACGATCCGGCCTTCGTCGCCTGGCACCAGGATTCCTACTACTGGGGTCTCGAGCCGGACGACGTCTGCTCGGCCTGGGTCGCCTTCGCGCCCTCGACCATCGCCAACGGCGCGATGCAGGTGCTGCCGGGCAGCCACAAGGAGCGCCGATACCCGCACGCCAAGTCGCCCGAGGGCAGCGGCAACATGATCTCGAGCCACGAGGAGATCGCGGTCGAGGTCGACGAGGGCAAGGGCGTCAGCCTGCTGCTCGACGAAGGGCAGATGTCGCTGCACCACGTCAATATCGTCCACGGCTCGCCGCCGAACCGTTCGGACGGGCGCCGCTACGGCTATGCGATCCGCTACGTCGCGGCGCACGTGAAGCAGCGCGGCGACATGCCGACCGCGATCCTGGTGCGTGGCCGCGACGACTACGGCTACTTCAAGCCCGACCCGGTGCCGAAGGGCGACTTCGATCCGGCGATCATGGCGCTCTACCCGAACCTGCCGGCGACGCCGGCTTAAGTGCCGCTGCAGAATCGCGTCACGCCGTTCGGCGAGATCGTCGCCGTGCCTGAGCGGGGACTCTTTACCGGCAACCGCGGCATCATCCACGACCCGGCGGCCAGGACGCTGCTCAGGCGCCGCTGGACCACGAAAGCGTGGATCTGCTGCGCGCTCGACTGGCGCGGCCGGCGCCGCGTGCCGATGGCTCAGCGGGGCTGGACCGAACTCTTCTTCCTCGACGAGGCGACTGCCTTCGCCGCCGGCCACCGCCCGTGCTTCTACTGCCGGCGCGAGCGCGCGACGGCATTCCGCGATGCCTGGGGGAAAGCGCGCGGGACCACGCCGCCCAAGGCGCCGGAGATGGACGTGGTTCTGCACGCGGAGCGGATCGAGAACCGGCGGAAGAGGCTGCACCCGCTCGGAGAGTTGCCGGACGGCACGATGGTCGCGGCAGGCGCCGATGCCTACATGATGCTCGGCGGCCGGAAGCGGCGATGGCGCTTCTCAGGCTACGGCGCGCCCGAGGATGTCGCGGTCGACCGCCTGATCACCCCGCCCTCGATCGTCGCCGCCTTCGCCGCCGGCTATCGGCCGGCGCTGCATCCGAGCGCTGCGTGCTAGAGCACCTTCTCCGGCTTGCCGCTGGCGATCGAACGGTGGATCGCGTCCAGGATCGCCGTCACCTCGCGCGAGCTTTCCAGCGTCACCAGCGGCGGCTTGTCGTCGCGCACGCAGGCGATGAAGTGCTGCACGACCTCGGTCAAGGCGCCCTGCTGCTTGCCGGCGATCTTCGGCATGATCGCGATGCGCGGCCATTCGTAGGCCTGCTCGCTCGCGACATGAAGCTGCTCGTCCTTGCGGTCGAGATGGATCACGCCCGACTCGCCGATCACCTCGATGTAGCTGTCGGTCATCGACGGGAAGCTGTCCGGATAGATCCAGCAGGATTCGAAGGTGGCGACGCCGCCCCTGGCGAAGCGCACCTGCGCCTGCACTGCGTCCGGCGTCTCGATGCCGCGGCCGCGGAGCACGCCCCAGACCGCGGTCGCGTAGACCTCGGTCGCGCGGTCGCCCATCCACCAGGTCACCAGATCGATGTCGTGGCTGGAGAGGAACCAGGCCGGCGTGGTGCCGGCGGCCCAGCCCAGCATCCTGGTGGGCACCCAGATGCGGTCGTTCTTGCGCGCATAGGCCATCACCGGCCGGCCGATCCTGCCGGCGGCCACGCGCTCGTGCGTCGCCCAGTAGGAGGGAATCCAGCGATGGCTGAAGCAGGCCATCAGCTTGAGGCCGGAGCGCTTGACGATCTCGATCAGCTTGTCGGCTTCGCCGAGGTCGACGGTGAGCGGCTTCTCCACCAGCACGTGCTTGCCGGATTCGATCGCCGCCTTGCAGATCTCGTAGTGCAGGTGGTCGGGCGTGGCGACGAGGACCAGGTCGATGTCCTTGCGGGCGATGATCTCGCGATAGTCCTTCGTCGCGAGCTCGGCGCCGAAGCGCCTGGCCAGCGGCTCGGCACCCTCGAGGCTGGCGACGCCGACCAGCTTGGCCCGCGGGTCCTGGAACGTCGCCGCCGCATGCCCTTCGCCCATGATGCCGGCCCCGATGAGCCCGACGCGGACCGTCTCTTTTCCAGCCATGCCTGCCGATGTCTCCGGGTTGACCGGGGCGATGCTAGGCGGCGTCCGGCGGCGTCCACAGAGAATTCCGTAATCCGTAAAATTCGGCTATCGCTTCCGCCGATGAAGGATGACGAGCTCGACCGGCTGTCCGCGCGCATCCAGGCGCTGCGCGCCAAGACGATCGCCAACGGCTGCACCGAAGGCGAGGCGCTCGCCGCGGCCGAGAAGGTCGCCGAGCTTCTCGACCGCTACGATCTCTCGCTCGGCGACGTCGAGATGCGGCAGGCGCCGTGCGGCACGCTGGCGTTCGAATCGAGGCATCGCAAGCGCGTGCCGCTGGACGACTGCATCGGTGCGGTCGCCGCCTTCTGCGACTGCCGTGTCTGGCGCGAGAAGAGGGCCGAGGGCGGCCATGCCTATGTCTTCTTCGGCCTTCGCGCCGACATCGAGGCGGCGGTGGCGCTGGCCGAGATGGTCGACGACGCGGTCCGCACCGAGCTCGGCCGCTACAAGAATTCGGCGGAGTACAGGCGTCTTCGCCATCAGGATCGCCACATCGCCAACAGCTCGTTCGCGCTCGGCATGGTCGCCTCGATCGGCGACCGGCTGGTGGCGATGAAGGCGGCGCGCGACCAGGCCAAGCGCGGCACCGGGCGCGACCTCGTCGTGCTGAAGCGATCGGTGGTCGAAGCCGAGTTCGAGAAGCTGAACCTCGCGACCCACGAGGTCGCGGGGCCGGGACGGATGGTGCTGCCCGAGGCCTATGACGCCGGCGATGCGGCGGGCTCGTCCTTCGCCGTCGATCCGGCGATCACCCGGCGCGGGTCGCCATCCAGATGACGTGCCTGGCGCCGCCCTTGGCACCCCGGGCGCGCGTGCGGATCACCTCGACCTCGAAGCCCGAGCGGCGAAGTCGCTGGGTGAATTTCTGGTCCTCGCCGGCCGACCATACGGCGAGCAGGCCATTGGCCTTGAGCGCCCGCCGTGTCGCGCCGAGGCCGTCCAGATCATAGAGCCGGTCGTTCGCCGCGCGCGTCAGTCCCTCCGGACCGTTGTCGACGTCGAGCAGGATCGCATCATAGGCGTCGGCTTCGGCGCGGATCGCTTCCCCGACATCGCCTTCCTTCAACGCGACGCGCGGATCCTCGAGGCTGCTGCCGGTGAGCACGGCGAGCGGTCCCTGGTTCCAGGCGATCACCGCCGGCATCAGCTCCGCGACGACGACCTGGGCGTCCTGCTTCAGCGCGTTCAGCGCCGCGCGCAAGGTGAAGCCCATGCCGAGCCCGCCGATCAGGAGACGAGGCGCCGGCCGTTCGCCGACGCGATCGCAGGCGAGGCTGGCGAGCTCCTCCTCCGACCCGTGAATCCGGCTGTTCATCAGCTCGTCGCGCCCCAGCCGGATCGAGAACTCGGCGCCGCGCTGCCAGAGCCTGAGTTCGTTGCCGCCGGGCACCTTGGCGGTGTCGATCAGCTTCCAGGGGATCATCGCCGGGGCCTGTACCTGCGTGCTGCCGAACGCGCCGCTCTACGCCGTCAACGCGCCCGACCTTGCCGCGCGATGGATGAAGTCCGGCAATCCCTGGCCCATCGAGTGCTCGTAGCGCATGGCCGGAGCGCTGTGATTGAACGGAATGCCGAGCTTGGCGCGAACCTCCCGCTCGACCTGGTCCCTGAGCTCGACGATGCGTCGAGCGCTCAGGTGATCGGTGAAGACGAAGGCCTGGTATCCGCCGTTGGGATCGCCTTTGTAGTACTGCGCGGAGGTCGTGTAGTCGACCTCGTAGGCATGAAGGCGGTCGCCGGTCTCCGGCTGGGTATAGGTCCAGACATCCGGCAGCGACGGATGCGGAGTCGCGAAGTCGTAGTAGGGCGTGCCGGGGTATGTGGTGATGACCGTGCAGTCGAAGTCGTCGACCTCGCTGTCGATCAGCCAGTCGCTGATCGCGGCGATGCTCTCCTCGGTCTCGCCCGGGTGCCCGACCGACATCAGCGCCTTGACCTTGAGGCCGTGCTTCTTGGCGAGCGCGACGCAGGCGTCGTTGTCTTCCCGGGACGCGCGCTTGTTGATGTTGGTGAGGATCCGCGGGTGCGCGGCCTCGAAGCCGGTCAGCAGCCAGCGAAATCCGGCGCGGCGCATGGCGCTGGCCTGAGCGTCGGTGAACAGCTCGGCCTTGACGAAGCCGCGCAGCTGAAACTCGGTGCCCAGGCGAGACTGCAGGTCGGTCAGCCCATCCATCAGCTCGATCATGCTCTTGGCGACGTTGAGCTCGTCGTCATAGAACATGAAGCCGGTGTAGCCGTGGTCGCGGTGGAGAGCCTCGACCTCGCGGAGGATCGAGGCGACCGAGCGGTTCCTGATGACGCGGAGGGTCTTGCTGTTCCTTCCGCCGCAGAAGCCGCAGTTGAAAGGGCAGCCCAGCTGGCCGATCAGGCTGGTCGCTCGGTGCCCTTCGATCTCGTAGCGATAGGAGCCGAGATCGATCAGGTGGCGGGCCGGCATCGGGCCGTTCGTGAACATCTCGTCGGTCAGGAAGAAGCCGCCCTTCGGATCGTCGCCGTCGACGACCTTGGGAGCATCCTTCGCCAGCGCCTCGAAGATCGCGAGCTCGCCGTCGCCGCTGCAGAGCACGTCGAACCGTGCCTCGAGGTGTTCCGCCGCCCGCCGGGCGCGGCCGTTCGCGACGCCGCGCTTGCGCTCGAGCGCCAGCGCCGAATAGACGAGCGTGACGTGCGGCCCGCCCAGGATCAGCCGGAGGTCGGGGCGGCTCTCGCGGATGGCCGCCGCGATCTTGATGACGGAAGGCAGCTGCGGCGTCGTCGCCGTGATCCCGATCGCGGTATCCGTGCTGCCGGCGATGTAGTTGGACAGAGCATCGAGATAATTCTCGATCCCCGAGAGATCGAGGAAATTGACGCCGTAGCCCCGGTTTTCGAGGCTAGCCGCGACCTTGAGGATGCCGAGGCTGACGAAGACGCGCTCGTCGAGCAGGAAGGACGACGGCGGCGTTATGAGGCAGACCGAGGATCGGTTCGCGACGGCTGATTTCCCTGAGATCCCCGCTCCGGGTGCCACGTCCATGATCTCGAGAAATGCCCGTCCGTGAATCGGCTGCCTGTGATGCCGAGTATGAGGCTAATGTAACGCATGGGCGTTCCCGAAGCCAATCTCGCGGCGAAGGCCATCCCCGGCACCGGCTGCTCGTCGTCGGGCGCAGCGTAGGAACCGGGAGGCCTGGACGATGCCGATCGCCCCGTTCCGGTTCCTGTCGGTTCACGCCTACTGCCATCGGGTCGCCAGTCCCGAGGCCGTCCTTGCGACGCCCAATTCGGTTTATCGGCCGGAGCCGGACGCGCCGAACAGTTTCGACGCGCCGGACTTCGTCGACGACAGCGACCGGCGGCACGCGGAGGCCCTGGTGTCGCCGGAGCGCAATCGGGACACGTTCGGCGTAGGCCTCGATGCGTCGCAAGACCATTTCCTCGCGCGGCTCGACGACGTGACCGTCGAGCGATGGACGCTGGCCGGCACGGAGTGCTTCCGTATTTTCGTCGATCGAGGCGTCGCGCTCACGGAGCCCTTTACCGCCCACTACAAGGCGGACTGGCCGCTCGTTCGCGCGCACGACACGATCTTCGCCGACTACAAGGGACAGCGCGTCCCGATCTATCTTCACGACGAGCAGGAACCGGAGGTCGTCTTCAACGATCCGGCCGTCTACATGCTCGATAAGAACGCCTCCAACTATTACCACTGGATGTGCGAGGTCTTGCCGCGCCTCTGGGCCTGCGCCGCGGTTCCCGAGCTGTCGCGGCTGCCGATGGTCGTCAACGACCAGAACCTGTCCACGTTCCAGCGCCAGACCCTGGGCACGATGCTGGGCTCGGCCCAGCTGGTCGCCTTTCCCTGGCGCGCGGCCAGGTTCAAGCGCCTCTATCTTTCGTCGTTCCTCACGTCCGGCGAGTGCGCGCCGCGGCTGCGCGGGTGGATCTCGCAGTTTCGGCAACGCGCCGGTGCCGCTCCGGCGGATGCGCGCCCGAGGCGTCTCTACGTGTCGCGCAGCGACGCGGTGCGACGTCGCGTCCTCAACGAGGACGACACCTGGGCGGCGCTGTCCAGGCTCGGCTTCGAGCGCGTGACGCCGGGAACGCTTTCCGTTGCCGCTCAGCTCGACCTGTTCGCGAACGCCGAGGCGGTCGTGCTTCCCAACGGCGCCGCCGCCGCGAACCTCCCCGCGACGCCGCCCGGCGCACTGGTCGTCGAGTTCCAGCCGGTCGTGCTCCTGAATCCCGGCGTCTGGCCGGTCGCGCGGGCGATGGGCCACCGCTACGCGCTGGTGACCACGGCCGACAGCCGCGGCAAGGTGCCGGACTACGAGATCGACATGACGATCGACACCGCCAAGCTTACGCGAGTCGTCGAAGCCGGGCTTGCCGAGCGGACAGCCGCGCCGTTAGTACGAGTTTAGTCCCGTCGCTGCACCTTCCCCGGCCGAATGCCAGCAGTTGAGTGGGGTCGCTGCCATCTTTCCCGCGCGCTCCAGCATTTGTGGTGGAGAGGCTGGCTTGCCCATATCTAGTCAAAGAAACCTGTTAGTAATGTGAACAAGACGCGAACAAGTTTCTTGGCAGGCGATTGTCGAACTGGCATCATTCGCGCGCCATCAGAGGGCCGCGAATGAAAGTCGCCGGGTTGTTTGCGGGGATCGGTGGGTTTGAAGTCGGGCTCGCTGCGGCCGGACATGAGGCCGCTCTGCTCTGCGAAATCTGGGATCCCGCTCGCGCCGTCCTACTGGCGCAGTTCCCGAACACGACTGTTGAACGAGATGTCACTCGGCTCAAATCTCTCCCCAGGGAGACTGAGCTGCTGGTAGCGGGCTTTCCTTGTCAGGATTTGAGCCAAGCGGGCCTTACCGCTGGTATCGACGGCAAACGCTCGAGCTTGGTTTCACACGTTTTCCGTCTTCTGGATCGCCGACGAATTCCGTGGGTGGTCTTGGAAAACGTGTCGTTCATGCTCCACCTGGAAAAGGGTCGGGCTCTTCGTACACTCGTTGAAGCCTTTGAAGAGCGAGGCTATCGATGGGCGTATCGCGTGGTGAATTCCCTCGCATTTCTGCCACAGCGCCGTGAGCGGGTTCTGTTCGTCGCAACGTGCACTGATGCCGATCCCGCGGACGTCCTGCTAGCGGACGATGTCTCGCCTCCAGAGATAAAAACCAAGCTTACGTCACACGCACACGGCTTTTATTGGACTGAGGGAGTGCGAGGGCTCGGTTGGGCGAGGGACGGTATTCCTACATTGAAGAACGGATCCACCATTGGGATTCCTTCACCACCTGCGATCTTGCTTCCGAGCGGCGCGATCATCACGCCGGATGTCCGCGACGCGGAGCGGTTGCAGGGATTTGAGGAGGGGTGGACCGAGCCGGCGGAGGAGACCGGCCGTCGCTCATTGCGCTGGTCTTTGATCGGTAATGCCGTGACCGTTCCAGTGGCCGAGTGGCTTGGGTCTCGGTTGAGCCAACCGGGTCGCTACGAACTATCTCGAGAGCGGGTGCTAGGTGAAGATGCGCGATGGCCGAAAGCGGCTAGATTCGACGGCGCTAAACGTCGTCAGGTCGAAATTGGGCCGTTCCCAGTTTGGGTGGCGAGGCCACGATTAGCCGACTTCCTTCGGTTTGAAGGGAAGCCTCTTTCGGCGAGAGCCACGCGAGGCTTCTTGGCGCGAACAGAGCGCAGTACCCTTCGATTTGTGCCTGGATTCCAGGACATGCTGCGCGCGCATTTGCGCAAGATGGAACAGAAAGAAGGAACGCGGTCGATCCGCGGTTCGGAATTCGCCGTCGCTGCCGCGGAATGAAAGGTCCGAATCCGGCAGATTCAAAGCGCAGCGCCTTGATGGCGCGAGTTCGGCAAGAGGGCACATCTTCGGAGTTGGCTGTCTCACGAGCATTGCGGGCAATAGGTGCCCGCTATCGCAAGAATGTCCGGTCTCTCCCAGGCTCCCCCGATTTTGCAAATCGCACGAGGTCGTGGGCCGTTTTCGTGCACGGTTGTTTTTGGCACCATCATCGAGGGTGCTCGCGCGCCACTATTCCGAAGAGCAATAGAGCCTTCTGGTGCCAGAAGTTTGCCGACAATAGAGCGCGCGATGCGCGATCGCTTCGCGCGTTGAAAAAGGCCGGTTTCGACGTGACGGTTGTGTGGGAGTGCGAAGCCTTCGAACCGGAGCGCCTCCGACGAAAGCTTTCAAAGATCCCTTAATCGAGTGGCGTATGTGTGCGCCAGGCGATCGATCATCGTCTCGTAGCGATAGATGTCACCTGTCGGAGGGGCGGGTGGTCCGTTGACAAGTTCGACGGGTGACCCGTCATTCGAGCATTTCACGACTACGATCGCCAGGGCGTCGTAGCCGACATCTCCGGTCTTCGATCGTTTTGGCAATTGACGAATTTTGTCTATTGCCAATTGAGCATCTCGGGGTTGGTTGTGAGTGCTCCATTCCGGTTCAGTAGCGCGATTCTTCTTGTTCAGATCGGGGCTGAGATAGCGCTCTGAGACATTGACCATCGCGAATCCGGCAGCGATCGCTTGATCCGTCGCACCGTGCACGGTCGCATGAGACGAATTGAGTTCGTCGTAGAGACGAGGCAAAGCGCGCTGGTGGGCAGTCATACACGCTTTCGCTTCTAACGCCATGAGTACGCTACCGACCGGTGCCCGGCGCAACTCGGGTAGAGAAGCGAGTTCACTTTGTTCGCCTGCGGTCAGTTGTATCCCGTACTCCTTTGCCATGGATGCCAAGGTGAATGAGGTATCTGCGTCGCTTGGGCTGGGTGCAGTGCAGAGGACGAGATCCAGGTTCTTCTTCCGATCGTGAACGAAGTCCCTCATCTCGTGATTGATGCCGAAAAAGACGCGCCGTTCTTGAATGTGCCGACGAAGCAGTCCGCTGGTTCGCAGAAGATCAAATACGATCCCCCAGCACGCGACTTTCGAGTGATGGTCGCTGCGTGAGTGGTACTGCCATCGATTGCCGTATCGATCCTTGCGGGTCTGAACAGACAATGTCCGAACAAGAATGCCTGGACCGTACATGCGCCTTTCCACATCACGTAAGAGTGGATCGGCAGCATACACGCAGAGGTGCTTCCAACAAGCGAACCGCTTGCTTCAGCAGTTAGGGTATTCGTCTGGGAAATTTTGGAGCGGGCGAAGGGATTCGAACCCTCGACCCCAACCTTGGCAAGGTTGTGCTCTACCCCTGAGCTACGCCCGCGCTCCGTATCGCTGAGCCTTGGGGAAACCCGGCCCGGCGAGGGGGCGGACTATAGCCGGATTTCACGTCATTGCAAGGCTGTGTGCCGGCCGTTAGGGTCCGCCCGCCATGACCGATTCCGCGCCCCAGGCCGAGCTTCCGCTGCCGACGAGTCCCGAGCAATTGCTCCAGCGGCTCAAGGGCTTAGGCATCGAGACCACGACCCACGACCATCCTCCCCTGCTGACGGTCGAGGATTCCAAGCGCCTGCGGGGCGACCTGCCGGGCGGCCACTGCAAGAACCTCTTCCTCAAGGACAAGAAGGACCGCTACTGGCTGGTGGTGACCTCCGAGGACCGCAAGGTCGACATCAAGGCGCTCGACGCCAAGCTGGGGGCGGCCCGTCTCTCCTTCGCCAGCGCCGAGCGGCTCTGGAACGTGCTCGGTGTTCGGCCGGGCTCGGTCACGCCCTTCGCGCTGATCAACGACAGGGACCGGAAGGTACAGGTGATCCTGGACGCGGCGATGCTGAAGGAGAGCCTCCTCAACTACCACCCCTTGGTGAACACCCGGACGACCGCGATCAAGCCGGCCGACCTGGTCCGCTTCATCGAGGCTTGCGGGCACCGGCCCGCCACCCTAAATCTCGATACCTGACGGATAATTAGGAACAATCCCCATGGAGCCACTCCTCGGTTTGGGCCAGGCGCCGGCCGGCGCCGTCGCGCCGGTCAAGGACGTCGGCCAGAAGGAATTCATGGCCGAGGTCATCGACGCCTCCAAGGAGGTGCCGGTGATCGTCGACTTCTGGGCGCCGTGGTGCGGCCCCTGCAAGACCTTAGGTCCCATGCTCGAGAAGGCAGTCGCCGCCACCAAGGGCAAGGTCCGCATGGTGAAGGTCGACATCGACAAGAACCAGGCGCTGGCGGCCCAGATGCGCATCCAGTCGATCCCGGCGGTCTATGCCTTCAAGGGCGGCCGGCCGATCGACGGCTTCGTCGGCGCGCTGCCGGAAAGCCAGATCAAGCAGTTCGTCCAGCGCCTGGCCGCCGCCGGCGGGCCGACGGAAGAGGACAACGTGATCGAGGAGGCGCTGGGGCAGGCGAAGGACCTGCTGGATGCCGGCAACCACGCCGCCGCCGGCAATCTCTACGCCCAGATCCTCCAGCACGACCCCGAGAACCCGCAGGCGATCGCCGGCCACCTCCGCTGCCTGATCAAGGCCGGCAATGCCGGCGAGGCGCGCGAGATCCTGAAGGAGCTGCCGCCCGAGATCGCCAAGAACCCGGAGATCGTCGCGGTCGCGGCCACGCTCGAGATCGCGGAGTCCGGTGCCAAGGCGGGCGCCACGCAGCCGCTGCGCGACAAGGTCGCGGCCGATCCGGCCGATCACCAGGCGCGCTTCGACCTGGCGATGGCGCTGTTCGCGGAGGGACAGAAGGAGTCGGCGGTCGACGAGCTGCTGGAGCTCTTCAGGCGCGATCGCAAGTGGAACGAGGGAGCGGCACGGGCGCAGCTGGTCAAGTTCTTCGAAGCCTTCGGGCCGACCGATCCGCTGACCATCGCCGGCCGCAAGCGTCTCTCGTCGCTGATGTTCTCTTAAAGAGAGAGAGGAGGCCTCGATGTCGGAGCAGGTTCACGCGACCCGCTTCGAGGATCTTCCGGCGGAGCTCCCGGTCTTCCCGCTTTCGGGTGTGCTGCTGCTGCCCCGCGGCCGGCTGCCGCTCAACATCTTCGAGCCCCGATACCTCGCGATGACGAAGGACGCGCTGGCGCCGCCGCGGCTGATCGGCATGATCCAGCCGACCGACCCCGCGAACGAGCGCGATGCCGACGCTGCGCCCGAGCTCTATCGCATCGGCTGCGCCGGACGGGTGATCGCCTTCAGCGAGACCGAGGACGGGCGCTTCCTGATGACGCTGACCGGCGTCGCGCGATTCGAGATCGACGCCGAGCTGCCGATGCGCTCGGGCTATCGCCGCGTGAGGCCGCGCTGGGATCGCTTCCGCGGCGATCTCGTTTCCGACGAGGCCGCGGTCGACCGCAAGGCGCTGTTCCACTCGCTCAAGCCCTACTTCGACGCCCGCGGCCTGAAGGCCGACTGGGACCAGGTAGACAAGACCGGCGACGAGCGCCTGGTGGCGATGCTGTCGATGATCTGTCCTTTCGCGCCGCCGGAGAAGCAGGCGCTGCTCGAGGCGAAGGACCTCGCCGCCCGCGCCGACATCCTGAAGGGCCTGCTCGAGATGGCGCTGGCGACGCCGCCGGAAGCGCCGGCCGCCGATCTGAGGAAGCATTGAGCGAGCTTGCCGGGTTTCCTCGGTCGTCTATGGCCGTGCGAGTCCGCGCGCGGGTCCGGAGCTGCGCGACGCCGTCTCGAGCTTGAGCGCGCGTCGGTCGATGACGACCGACAGCAAGGTGTTCTCGCGCTCCACGCCGTAGATCTGTTCGCCCGCCATGACTCTCTTGCACTCTTCGACCTCGACAATCCTCGCGGTGGCCGGTGCGTAGTTCAGCATGCTGATCACGAAGTCGGCTTCGCGGTCGTTCGCGGCTTCGACGAAGTTTGGCGGGAAATAGTACTTCGCCGAAACCTTCGGCCCGCATATCCGGATCCTGAAGGTGCGCGCCTCGAACTCTCCCTGGTATCGGTCGCGAAGGGTCCGTTCGAGCCCGCGGACCGCCTCGGCGTAGGAGTTGCCCCAGTAGTCGAGCTTGTAGAGTCCCTGAGCGCCTTCGACGCCGCCGATCAGCGCGTTGTAGTAGACGTATTCGTTGGGATGAAGCCGCGCGAGAAGTGAGACGTGGTAGCCGAGATAGACGGCGAGCCCCGCGGCCGCCGGTCGGAGCCATTGCCCCCGCGCGGCCTGGGCGATCACGCGGTCCAGGACGACTGCCGCGATCACGACGAGGGACGGCAGTATGAACAGAAAGTGCCGCATGCCATTGAAGATCGTGGCATTGATCGCGATCGCGTAGACGACAGGAAATGCCGCGGTGAAGACGAGGAGAGCGAACGGCGCCACGGTCTCCGGGCGGCGTCGCATTTCGGGCGACGCGAGCGCGTAGAGCGATAGCGGAATCGCGAGCGCGAGGAGCGCCACGTGGAGTTCCGGCAGCTTGAGCAGCGTGTAGGTCGGCAGGTAGGACCAGGGCAGGTCCGATGCCGAGTAGTACTCGCCGCCGAACAGCACGTGATAGCCATAGGCGTGATGCGAGAAGTCGCGAAGCGCGGCGAGAGGATTCGAGAATGGCGCCTGCTGGGCATAGGGCCAGAACAGCAGCATCACCGGATAGGCGACCGCGAGCGCCGGCAGGGCCGCGCGAAAGCCGCTTCGACAGGCGTAGCCCAGCATCTCGCCGATGTTCCGAGTGGCGAGACCATGCCACACCGAAAGCACAAGGATCGTGACGCCGAGATAGGCGAAGAGGAGAACTCCGCCGATCCTCACGCCTGCGGTGAGCCCGAGCAGGATGCCGAAGCGGACCGCAAGCGAGAGCGAAGGGTTTGGAAGCGTTCGCAGGATGAGGATGAGATAATAGGTTCCCCAGGTCATGCCGACGGCAAAGGGAACGTCCTTCGGGTTGTTGAACATGTGCCCGAAGTAGTTCGGTGTCAGCGCGAGCCCGATGGCGGCGATCAGGCCCGCCCGCGGGCCGGCCAGTGTCCTCGCCAGCTTCCAGGTGCCGACGATACCGAGGATCCCTACGATGGCGTTGAAGGCATGCCTGGTCTCGTAGTAGCCGAGCGGCGAGATCATGGTGAGCAGCGTCGCCGGGACGTCGAAGGCGCCGCCGTAGATGTACAGGTTCCACCAGGTCAGAGCGGTCCGATCCGCGCCGAGCGAGGCGTAGTATCGGACGATCAATTCGCCGTAGTAGGCGTGGAGGTCTTCATCCCAGCTGACACCGTAGTCGGCGAACGTCAGCGCCGAGACGACGCCGACCGCGAGTAGCAGCACGGCGGATAGGCGGTCGGGACTTAGCCGTCCTCGCCGCCTGGCGATCCATTCGTAGGCTGTCCGCAATAGCCCACCTCCCTGCGACCGTATGACGGCCGGCCGCATCCCCTAGCGATAGGCTACCATGACCTCATTCAAATAAGGCGCAAACGTGGCGGCGCGGTGCGTCGATGCAGCTCGACATTGCCACGAGCGAGGTCCGCGACGATGGCGGCAAGCGAAGCGGGAGGCCGGCTAAGGACTATGCGGAAGAGACTCGCGAGCCGGCAATTCGAGGCTGCCGCGCCCATTCTGGTCGCGCTCCTGGTATGCGTCGCCTCGTTCGCTCCGGCCGCAGCGCAGCGTCCCTTCCTCGCGGCGCCGATCTGGGTCTACAACAACTGGTCGGCCTACGACGAGCTTTCGGACGACGTGCCGCTGACCGAGGAACTCGCGATGCGCGAGCTCGAAGAGGTGCAGCGGCTGCGCCGGCTCGGCGTGCGCCTCGACTACTACATGATGGACGCATTCTGGTACGATCCGGACGGCGGCTACCGGACCTGGCGCCGCGAGTCCTGGCCCCAGGGACCCGACCGCTGGCTGGAAGCGTGCAAGGCGCTCGGAATCAAGCCCGGCCTCTGGTTCAGCACCAACACCCTCACGCATATGAACGCCGTGCCGCGGTGGCGCGACTCCCTGGACGAAGAGGGCTATGCCATGGCCCTCTATGCCGGTGGATTTCTCGCCGACTTCATGGACGTGCTCCAATACTGGTACGGGCGCGGAATCCGGATGTTCAAGTTCGACTTTGCCCTGTTCACCGTGCCGGTAGCCGGAGACGGGTTGATGATGACGCGCCGCGAGATCCGGCAGCGCAACGCATGGGCCCTCTACGAAGCGCTCCTCGACTTTCGCCGGCGGAATCCCGATGCAGTCCTGGTCGGATTCAACGGATTCGTCGGCGACATCACCTCGCCATCGAGGCCGCTGACCTCGTTCGCCTCGAGATGGCTCGACGTCTTCGACGCTCTCTACTCGGGCGATCCGCGGCCTGCCGATACGCCGGCGATGGACTTCTGGCGATCGATGGACATCTACAGCGACCACATGGTGCGCGCCTTCGAGCGCGACGGCATTCCGCTCAGCCGCATCGATTCGACGAGCGTCATGCTGGGCGAAACCGGGACGAACTACCGGCGTGGCAAGGGTGCCTGGAAAGGCAGCGTGCTGCTGATGGCGGCGCATGGCGGCTGGGTGAACACCCTGCACGGCAATCTCGAAGCCCTCGGCGACGACGACGTTCGCTGGCTGGCCAAGGTGCAGGACATGTACGACCCGGTGCAGCGGCACGGGGTCATCGGTTCCTTCGGCAGCGAGCCCGGCAGCTCGGCGCCTTACGGCTTCGTCGCGGAGGGCGGCGACGGCGCCCTCTATGCGATCGTCAATCCGTCGCAGAGCGTCCGCTCGGTCGGGATTCCCGCCGCATCGCGGCCGTTCGGGCGCGGCCTCGTTCTTTTCCGGGATGCGGGATTCGAACCGGTGCTGAGCGGCGACGACATCCGGCTCGGCCCGGGCCAGCTCGCCCTGGTCGGCTTCGGTCGTTATGCCGATCCTTCCTACGATCTCGGCATCGAGTCGGATATCCAGATTCCGCGGGCGATCGAGCGGATCCAGGCGAGGTTCACGCCGAGCGAGGTGTTGACCTCACCGCCCGAGAAGTCGGCAGCGACCCTGTTGGGGCAGATACCCGCCCGCCGCCGCCCGCTCAGCATCGAGACCGTCGTGGCTCCGCCCGTCAGCGGCGATCTGAGGATCATCCTGAAGCGTCGCGACGCCGACGGCTCCATGGCGCGCCGCTTCAGCAAGACCTCGATGGGCCGGCACCTGGTGATCTCGGCCTTCCAGGACGGCAGGCCGCTCCCGGTCGAGATCCGCTACGACAAGGTGGTCTGGAGCGGCCTGTCCTGGGCGGTCGGCGAGATCCGCGGCCAGGATCTGGATCGCCGACTCCCGATCCGGATTCGCCTTGCGACGAGAGAACGGGAGGTCGAGGTTCGACTGTCTGGACAGGTCTATCGTGTCGAATACTGAGACGGTTGCGACAGCCTCCGCGGTGCATTCGCGTTGACCTGGCCGGGGGGCGCTTCCATGATCCGCCCATGACCGAAGCCAAAGCCGCCGGTGCCATCGATCCCAAGCTGCTGGAGATCCTGGTCTGCCCGCTGACCAAGTCGCCGCTCCGCTATGACCGCGAGGCGCAGGAGCTGATCAGCGACCAGGCGAAGCTGGCCTATCCGATCCGCGACGGCATCCCGATCATGCTGGTCGACGAGGCGCGCTCGATCGACGACGAGCCGGCGAAGCGGTGACCGGAAAGGAGCCGGCCGCGCCCTGGCCGACCGAGCTTCGCCTGCGGAAAGCGGAGAAGATCCTCGAGATCGTCTACGACGACGGCGTCGCCTTCCGGATTCCGGCCGAGCTGCTTCGCGTCGAGAGCCCCTCGGCCGAGGTGCAGGGCCACAGCGCCGCGCAGAAGACGCTGGTCTCCGGCCGCCGCCATGTCGGCATCCTCGAGGTCGAGCCGGTCGGCAACTACGCGGTCCGCCTGGTCTTCGACGACCTTCACGATACCGGCATCTTCACCTGGGCCTATCTCCGCCATCTCGGCGAGAACCAGGGCAAGCTTTTCAAGGCCTATGTGGATGCGCTCGCGGGGAAAGGGCTTTCGCGCGATCCGCCGAGCCGCGCCTAGAGTCTTCGTTCCGACATCCAGCTGTCACAGGCCCATAACGGCCCAGGCCTAAGAAGACGGTCCTCACCTCAAGGACCGGAGGCCCGACATGCCCGACACCCGCGATCCCGCGCAGCCCGTTGTCCATGCTGACGCCGAGGACATCTGCACCAACATCAGCGCCAACCCGACGCTCGCCGAGATCGTCGGCGAGCGACTGGAAAACCCGTCGCGACGCGGCCTGTTGAAGGGCGCGGCGATGACCGCCGCCCTGTCGTTCGTCGGCATGGGTGCAACCGTCGCTGCCGCTGCAGCGCAGGCGGCCGTGGCGCGTCCCGCACGCCTCGGCTTCAACGCAGTGGCCAAGAACCTCGCCGATGCCGTGACGGTCCCCGAGGGCTACACCGCCAAGGTGCTGCTGCGCCTGGGCGATCCGATCGCCGCCAACGTCCCCGCCTACAAGAACGACGGCAGCGATTCCGCGGCAAGCTTCGCCTTCCGCGCCGGCGATCATCATGACGCGATCCATTATTTCGGCCTGGATTCGAATGGCCGCCCGGCCCCGTCCGGCAGCGTCCGCGCCCTCCTGGTGCAGAACCATGAGGCGATCACGCCGATGTTCCTGCATCCCACCGGGGTCACCACGTCGGGCAGCGGCGCGGCTCAGGTCCGCACCGCGCCGGACGAGGTCCTTCGCGAGTACCTCGTCCACGGCGTGTCCGTCGTCGAGATCGCGCGCGATGGCAACGGCCAGTGGGCCTACAAGCAGGACTCGCCGTTTAACCGGCGCGTCCACACCCTGACGGAGATGGCGATCTCGGGACCGGCCGCGCATACGCCCTACATGGTCACCAAGTACTCGCCGACGGGCTCGCACACCCGCGGCACGATCAACAACTGCGCGAACGGCTACACGCCGTGGTCGACCTATCTCACCTGCGAGGAAAACTGGGCGGGCTACTTCCGGCGCATCGCGGCGACCGACGACCCGAAGCGCACGGCGAAGGAAATCGCGTCCTTCAAGCGCAACGGCGTCGCCGGCAACGGCCGCGAGCTGTGGGCGACCGTGACGCCGGACACGCCGGACGGCCTCTATGGCCGCTGGAACGCCGAGGCCGTCGGCGCGAACCCGGCCGAGGACTATCGCAACGGGCCCAATACCTATGGCTGGGTGGTCGAGATCGATCCCCCCGATCCCAACTCCATGCCCCGCGAGCGCACGGCCCTCGGCCGCTTCGCGCATGAGGGTGCCTGGCTGGCGTCGCCGCGCGCCGGACGTCCGCTCGTCTGGTACTCGGGCGACGATTCCCGCGGCGAGTACGTCTACAAGTACGTGTCGAACGCCAACTGGGATCCGGCGGACGCCTCGCGCGGCCTTGCGGCGGGCGACAAGTACCTCGACAGCGGCAAGCTCTACGCCGCGAAGTTCAACGCCGACGGCACCGGCGAATGGCTCGAGCTGCGCTTCGGCAACGAGCGCATCAACGCCAGTACGCCGGGCTATGCCTTCGCCGACCAGGCCGACGTGCTGATCAATGCGCGGCTCGCCGCCGATGCGATGGGGGCGACCAGGATGGACCGGCCCGAATGGGGCGCCGTCGATCCGGTCACCGGCGAAGTCTACATGACGATGACCAACAACAACGCTGCGCTCCGGCCGCTCGCGAAGCTGGATGCGGCGAATCCCCGCCACTACAACGACGCCAAGACCAACGGCTCGGCGCAATGGGGCAATCCCAACGGGCACATCATCCGCTGGCGGGAGAACGGCGACGATGCGTCGGCCACCGCCTTCCGCTGGGACATCTATCTGTTCGCCGCGCGGGCTGGCAAGGATCCGAAGAACATCAACCTGTCGGAGCTCTCGGGCGACAACGACATGTCGAGCCCCGACGGGCTGTGGTTCTCGAACGCGACCAAGATCTGCTGGGTACAGACCGACGACGGCGCCTACACCGACGTCACCAACTGCATGATGCTCGCGGCCCTGCCGGGGCGGGTCGGCGACGGCGGCCAGCGCACCATCGCCAGCACCGATGCGAACGGCGCGGTCCGCGAGGTCGCAACCCATGTCGGCGCGCCCGCCGGCGACAAGGTGCGGCGCTTCCTGGTCGGCCCCAGGCAGTGCGAGATCACCGGCGTGACCGAGTCCCCCGATGGCCGCGCGCTGTTCGTCAACATCCAGCACCCCGGCGAAGACACCAAGCCGGCCGACATGGGCAATCCGAGCGCATGGCCGAGCCACTGGCCCGATGGCGGCACATCCCGGCCGCGCTCGGCGACCATCGTCATCACCAGGAACGACGGCGGGGTGATCGGCGTCTAGCGGGATGCGGCGGAGAAGGGCGTTGCACGCCTTTCTCCTCGCCTGCCTTGCGCTTGCCGCCGCGGCGCCTCATGCCCTCGGGCAGGATGCGCTGCGCGGCAAGCGGCTCTACCACGAAGTCGGCCGTCTCAGCGGTGCGGGTGCCAGCTGCATCGACTGCCATGGCGGCCTGCCCGGAGGGCTGCACGGAATCGGCCGCGTCGCAGACGATCCTGCCCGGATCGACTACGCGATCGGCGCTGTCACGCAGATGACGCCGCTGCGCGGACGACTCTCCCGCCAGGACATGGCCGACCTCGCCGCCTATGTCGCCCGGCCGGGCGTGGCCAGCCCCGTACCGCGCGTGGCAACGTCCGGTTCCGCGTCGATGCCTTACGTGCCGGATCGCCTCGAGTTCGCCGGCGCCGCCACCGGAATGGTCCGGCTTTCCAACGCCGGGGCGGTTGCCTTGCGTCTCGACGCCGGCCCAGCTCTCGCAGGCGAGCACGTCGCCCAGTTCGCCATCGCGGAGGCGACCTGCGCCGAGGGCCTCGTCCTCGGCGAGGGCAAGTCCTGCACGGTGACGATCGCGTTCGTCCCCGACGCCGGACCGGGCCCGCGCGTCGCCGTCCTGCGGCTGGCGCATGACTGGATCGGCGGGGGTACCAGCATCCCGCTGATCGGCCGTCTGGCCCCCTGATTCCCGGGGCCCCGCGAGGCTGCGACAAGCGGCCTCGCCGGGGGAACCGGGCGGCCGGCCGGACCGTCATATCGGTGTCATGAAACTGTGACATGACTGTCTCGGGTGGTGACTAGGATCGGCTCCGGCCCCTCGATACGCGAGAGGCAGGACAAGGAGAATCCCATGAAATTCCTCAAGAAAACGCTTCAGCTGAGTGCCGCTGCGGCGCTCCTGGCCGTTTCGACTGCCCAGGCCGCCGACATCTCTGGCGCCGGCGCGACCTTCCCCTACCCGATCTACGCCAAGTGGGCGGACGCCTATAAGAAGGAGACCGGCATCGGTCTCAACTATCAGTCGATCGGCTCGGGCGGCGGCATCAAGCAGATCCAGGCGAAGACCGTGACCTTCGGCGCCTCCGACGCGCCGCTGAAGGCGGAAGAGCTCGACAAGTCCGGCCTGATCCAGTTCCCGATGATCATGGGCGGCGTGGTGCCGGTGGTGAACGTGCCGGACGTCGCCGCGGGCTCGCTGACCCTCGACGGCCCGACGCTCGGCGACATCTACATGGGCAAGATCGCCAAGTGGAACGACGAGCGGATCGCCAAGCTGAACCCGGGCGTGAAGCTGCCGTCGACCGCGATCGCCCCGGTCTATCGCTCGGACGGCTCGGGCACCAACTTCCTGTTCACGACATACCTCTCGGAAGTGAACCCGGCGTTCAAGGACAAGATCGGCGCCAACGCCTCGGTGCAGTGGCCGGTCGGGATCGGTGCCAAGGGCAACGAAGGCGTCGCCGGCATGACGCAGCAGACCCGTGGCGCCATCGGCTACGTCGAGTACGCCTATGCCAAGCAGAACAAGATGAACGCGGTGAAGCTCATCAACAAGGACGGCAAGACCGTCGAGCCGAAGAGCGCGACCTTCCAGGCCGCCGCCGCCGGTGCCGACTGGGCGAACTCGAAGGGATACTACGTCATCCTCACCAACCAGCCGGGCGCGGACAGCTGGCCGATCACCGGCGCCAGCTTCATCCTGATGTACAAGGAGCCGCAAGACCCGAACACGGCGAAGGAAGCGCTGAAGTTCTTCGCCTGGGCCTACAAGAACGGAGCCAAGCTCGCCGACGAGCTCGACTACGTGCCGATGCCGGACCCGGTCGTGAAGCTGGTCGACCAGACTTGGAAGTCGACGATCAAGGCCGGCGGTCAGCCGCTCTGGTAAGCCGCTAGCCGGATCCTGTGAACACGCCCGGGACCGGGCCTTCCCAAAGGCCCGGGCCCGGGCGATCCTTTATCAGAGACATGCGAGATGACGACGACCACGGCCCAGCCCAGAACGGACTTCGACGCGCGGGCCGCTGCCGTCAACGCGATCGCCGAGCGCGGACGCCGGCAGGACAACATCTTCCGAGGCGTGGCGCTTGCCTCCGCGCTGGCCGTCCTCCTGGTCCTGGGTGGCGTGATCGTCTCGCTCTTCGTCGGCGCCTGGCCGGCGATTCGCGAATTCGGTCCGGGATTCCTGGTCACGGAGACCTGGAATCCGGTCACCAACCGGTTCGGCGCGGTGGCGCCGATCTACGGCACGCTGATCACCTCGGCGATCGCGATGGCGATCGCGGTGCCGATCGGCTTCGGCATCGCCGTCTTCATCACCGAGATCTGCCCGCCCTGGGCGAAGCGGCCGCTCGGCATCGCGATCGAGCTCCTGGCCGGCATTCCGTCGATCATCTACGGCATCTGGGGACTCTTCGTCTTCGCGCCGTTCCTGCAGCATCACGTGCAGCCGATCCTGATCGAGACCTTCGAGGACGTGCCCGTCCTCGAGGCGCTGTTCCGCGGTCCGCCCTACGGCATCGGCATCCTCACCGCCGGCCTGATCCTGGCGATCATGGTGCTGCCCTTCATCACCTCGATCACCCGCGACGTGTTCGAGACCGTGCCCGCGATGCTGAAGGAGTCCGCCTACGGCCTCGGCGCCACCACCTGGGAAGTCGTGTGGAACGTCGTGCTGCCCTATACGCGCATCGGCGTCGTCGGCGGCATCATGCTGGGCCTCGGCCGGGCGCTCGGCGAGACGATGGCGGTCACATTCGTGATCGGCAACGCGCACCGGATCTCGGCCTCGCTACTGGCACCCGGCACCACGATCTCGGCCGCGATCGCCAACGAGTTCACCGAGGCCGTCGGCGACATCTACACCGCCTCGCTGATCCTGCTCGGCCTCATCCTCTTCGTCATCACCTTCGCTGTGCTGGCGGCGGCCAAGCTGCTGCTGCTGCGCGCCCAGGCGCGGGCAGGGGGTGGACGATGACGCTCTACCAGCGGCGCAAGCTCGCCAACCGCGTGGCGCTCGGATTCGCCGGCGCCGCCGCGGCGGTCGGCCTCTTCTGGCTCGCTTCCATCCTGTGGATCCTGGTCGCCAAGGGCGTCGCCGGCCTCGATCTGCAGCTGTTCACCGAGATGACGCCGCCTCCCGGCAGCGACGGGGGCCTTCTGAACGCGATCTTCGGCAGCTTCGTGATGACGCTGGTGGCGATCGTCGTCGGCGCGCCGGTCGGCATTCTCGCCGGCACCTATCTCGCCGAATATGCGCGCTACGAGAAGGGTGCGCGGATCGGCGAGGTCGTCCGCTTCGTCAACGACATCCTGCTCAGCGCGCCCTCGATCATCGTCGGCCTCTTCATCTACGAGGTGATGGTGGTCCGGATGGGCCACTTCTCCGCCTGGGCCGGCGCGATGGCGCTCGCGGTGATCGCGGTCCCGGTGGTTCTCCGTACCACCGACGACATGCTGACGCTGGTGCCGGCGGGCCTGCGCGAGGCGGCCGCCGCGCTCGGCGCGCCGCGCTGGAAGGTGGTGGTCACGATCTCCTACCGCGCCGCCGCCAGCGGCATGATGACCGGCGTGCTGCTGGCGGTCGCGCGCGTCTCGGGCGAGACCGCGCCGCTCCTGTTCACCGCGCTCAATAACCAGTTCTGGAGCGCCAACATGAACGCGCCGATGGCCAACCTTCCGGTGGTCATCTTCCAGTTCGCGCTGAGCCCCTACGAGAACTGGCAGCACCTAGCCTGGAGCGGGGCGCTGGTGATCACCGCGACCGTGCTGTTGCTGAACATCATCGCGCGCGTGCTGGCCGCACGCAGCAGATCGAACGGGGATTGACGGTGGAGCAGACGATGACCGCGCCGCAGCAGCGACGGGAGATCAAGATCGAGACCGCGCTCGGCGACCGTCCGAAGGCGGAAGGCGGCGAGGCCCCGGCCGAGAAGATCACGATCCGCGACCTCAAGTTCTTCTATGGCGACCGCGAGGCGCTGCACGGCATCTCGCTGCCGGTCTATGCGAAGCGGGTAACCGCCTTCATCGGCCCGTCGGGCTGCGGCAAGTCCACGCTGCTGCGCGTGCTCAACCGCATGTACGACCTCTACCCGAACCAGCGGGCCGAGGGCACCGTGCTGCTCGACGGCGAGGACATCCTCGCGAAGAGCAAGGACGTGAACCTGATCCGCACCAAGATCGGCATGGTGTTCCAGAAGCCGACGCCGTTTCCGATGGCGATCTACGAGAACATCGCCTTCGGCATCCGCCTCTACGAGAAGCTGTCACAGGCCGAGATGGACGCGCGCGTCGAGTCGGCTCTCCGGAAAGCGGCGCTGTGGGACGAGGTGAAGGACAAGCTCAAGGCGAGCGGCCTCTCGCTCTCGGGCGGCCAGCAGCAGCGGCTCTGCATCGCGCGTGCGATCGCGGTGAAGCCGGAGGTGCTGCTGCTCGATGAGCCGGCCTCGGCGCTGGATCCGATCTCGACCGCCAAGATCGAGGAGCTGATCGGCGAGCTGCAGCGCGACTACACGATCGCCATCGTCACCCACAACCTGCAGCAGGCCGCCCGCGTCTCCGACCACACGGCATTCCTGTTCCTGGGCAACCTGGTCGAGTTCGGGCCGACCGACACGCTGTTCACGCGGCCCAAGGACAAGCGGACCGAGGACTACATCACCGGTCGTTTCGGCTGAGTCCCCGCTGCCTGTTTCGCGGGCTCCCAGCCTGATTGTGCAGCGCACAAATTTCCTTGAAATCCATTCCGGAACAACTAATTATTCATTGTGCGCGGCACGCTAAGAATGCCGACGCGGAGGGGACTCCCACCTTGCAGGAGACAGGCAATGTGGCCCTATACCCACGATGAATCCCACTGGCTGACTTCGGATCCGGCGGCTCGCCCGGTGCCGCTTTACGAGCTGGAGGTCGCCGCCCGGCGCTATCGGGCGCGCGTGATCGCCGGCTGGCTACGAAGCGCCTTCTTCGGCCTCCGCCGGACGGCGCGCGCCGCGCTCTATCGCGGCCGCAAGGTCGACGGCCCGCCGCCGAAGAACGCCGTCGGCGCCGACTGATCTAAGGGCTTCGGGTCACTTGCCGCCGTCGCGCGACCTCGCCCATCCGGCGCGACGTACGGCAGGTTGGCCCGGAATGCGCGCTGGACCGATCTGCCGCGGTGAGGCGGGGGTTCGGTCACGGGCGCGTGCGTCACCTCCGGCGCTAAAGATCGAACAGCTTGCCCTGGTCGACTTTGACCGTGTTGCTCGGGCCCGGCTTCGGCTTCTTCGGGGGGCGCGGAGGCCTGGGCGGAGGGTCCGGCTTCTCCGGTCCCATTGTCCAGTCGTCCCGTTCCATCGGCTTCAGCATCGCCTTCAGCTGCTCGGGCGTGGCAGGTTCCTCGCCAGGGACCCTCTCTCCAAGCCATCCCCCGATGTCCTTTTGCTCCAGGACAGCCGGCATGCGGTCTGTGATCGGGGTAATCAGCCGATTGGCTGCCGTGGTCACCATGACGTAGGCGAGATAGGTCATTCCGCCTTCGGTCGTGAAGCGATCCCAGATCACGGCAATCGCGGCGGGCTTCCTGTCGCCGGGCGTCAGGACGTATTGCCTGGTCTTGCTCCCAACCTCTTCGCCCTCGTTGAAGGTCCGGGCAAGCAGGACGCCCCGGCGCCCTTCCAGAAACGCCGTCTTGAAGGTCTTGAGCTGGTCGATTGTCTCGGCTCGGGCATGGACGATCAGCGACGGGCGACGGCCCGGTTCCGGCTTGCCCGGCTTGTCAAAGCCCCAGCGCATGCGGACAAGGCGGCGTCGGCCCAGGTCGTCGATGACCATGATCCGCCCCATGCGGAACGGCGTGCTCGTCTCGACCCGCTCGTCATCCGGTCCACCGTCCCCGCCTTCGGTGCTGACGTTTACCTCGTCTCCGGGCTCGACGTGGATGTTGTAGAGCCGAACGAGCGTGGCCCAGCTCATCTGCTGAGTGAACTTGCCGCACATCGGGCTAGTCGCGCTTCAGTATGAAGACGGCGCAGAACTGCCTTAGATGCTCGGCCGTCTCGAAGTGGAAGGACACCACATCGCGGAAGCCTTCCCGCCGCTCGATCCTGCCGGACGCCGTGGTGTAGCCGTTGGCGCCGAACTTGCCGTTGGCCCATTCCAGCATGGCGGCGTGACGACGCTCCCAAGCCCTGTTGTCGTCCTGCCCGTTCGCGTTCGTGCCGCCAAGCAGGTCCACCTTGTGGGAGAACCTGGCGAGCTTCGCGCGGAGGCGACTGCGGGCGGAATCGTGACTGCTCCGGACCATGCCGAAGCCTGCCGCAGAGGCATGGCTCGCTCAACCGGCTAGAGGTTGAAAATCCGCGCCGCCATCTTCGTTGCGATAGGATAGGGACAATGAATCCGGTCAATTCGCCGAAGCAACGCCCAATCCAGGCGCCATGAGCGACCGGCCTTCGACCGCCGGGTATGCCGAGGAGGCGGACAAGCTCGCCGAGACCTACGAGAGCCTGACCTTCGAGAAGGTCCACCGGCGCGGCCTGCCCTTCGTTCCGGCGGCGCCGTCCGCGGTTCTCGACATCGGCGCGGGCACCGGCCGCGACGCGGCGGCGCTGGCAAGGCTGGGGCACAGGGTCACGGCGGCCGAGCCGACGGCGGAGATGCGCGCCCATGGCAAGCGCCTCCACGCCGACGTCGCGATCGAGTGGGTCGACGACATCCTGCCGGGCCTGCGCCGGATCTTCGCGCTCCATCGTCGCTTCGACCTCGTGCTGATGACCGCGGTCTGGATGCATCTCGATGCGTGCGAGCGTCGGATCGCGATGGCCAACGTCGCCGACGTGATGGCGCCGAACGCGGCACTCCTGATGACGCTCCGCCACGGCCCGGTGCCGGAAGGGCGCCGCATGTTCGAGGTCTCGGCCGAAGAGACGCGCGACCTCGGCCGGCGGCATTGCCTTGCTTGCGTCCATGAAGGCACCGGCAACGACGCGCTTCGCCGCGACGGCGTAAGCTGGACCTATCTCGCCTTCCGAAGGACATCATGACGGACCTGCCATGCGAGCGCGTGCACCAGGAGATGCCGTGAGCGGTCGCGTTGACACGGTGCGCAACCTCGGGTAACTACGCCGCCATGTTCGCGTCGACGCACGTCTGCATCCTTAAGGAAGCCATGGTTCCGGCCACGGCCCTGGGGGTACGCGCGCGCTAATCCTACCGACGCAAACGCGAGCTTCCCCAGGGCCCCGACGGCAACGTCGGGGCCCTTTCGTTTTACGGAGCGGTGTCATGTCCGAGGTCGCCATCGTCGTCGAGAACCTGGCCAAGAGCTTCCGTGCGCGCAGTGCCGGCGGGCTCAAGGGGCTGTTCGCGCGCTCGGCCATGACCGAGGTCGCCGCGGTTCGCGGCATCTCGTTCCAGATCCGGCCGGGCGAGCGCGTCGCCTTCATCGGCCCGAACGGCGCCGGCAAGTCGACGACGCTCAAGATGCTGACCGGGATCCTGACGCCGACCTCCGGCCATGCCGAGGTCGCGGGCTACGTGCCGTGGATCGAGCGGCGGAAGCTCGCGCAACGCATCGGCATCCTGTTCGGCCAGCGCTCGCAGCTCTGGTACCGCCTGCCGGTGAAGGACAGCCTCAGGCTGATCGCGCGGATCTACGGGCTCGACCGAGCTCAGGCCGAGGCGCGGCTGTCGAGGCTCGCCTCGACGCTGGCGATCGGCGATCTGGTCGAGCGTCCGGTGGCGCAGCTCTCGCTGGGCCAGCGCCTTCGCTGCGAGATCGCGGCGGCGCTGATGCATGCGCCGCCGATCCTGCTGCTCGACGAGCCGACCATCGGCCTCGACGTCTCGGCCAAGGCGAGCCTGCGCGACCATCTGATCCAGCTCTCGACCGAGGAGGGGACGACGATCCTCTTGACCTCGCACGACACCGGCGACATCGAGCGGATCTGCGAGCGCGCGCTGGTCATCGACAAGGGCCTGCTGCTGCTCGACCAGCCGCTGGCGGCGCTCCGCGCCCAGCATCTCCGTCACCGGCTGGTGACGCTGATGACCGAGGAGGAGCGTCCGGCGCTCGACCTTCCCGGTGTCGCCGTCGCCGCCCACGAGCCGCACCGTACCTCGTTCGCGGTCGATCTCGACCTGATCCAGGTCGAGCGCGTCGTCGCGACCGCCTTGGAGCGCTTCTCGGTCAAGGACCTGGCGATCGAGAACCCGCCGCTCGACGATGTGATCCGCGACATCTACCGGCGAGGGGAGGCGCGCGCTGCGTGAACGACACTCTGCACGCGCTCGCCGCCTTCGCGCGGCTGGGATGGCGCGAGACCGCGTCCGACCGCTTCGGCTTGGCTGCGCGGGTGATCCTTTATTCGTTGCCGGTGCTGATCTACAGCGCTATCTGGCAGGCGACGCCGCTCGCCGGCTCGGGTGTCGGCGCCGAGGAGGCCACCTGGTACGTGATGGCGACCGAGGCGATCATCTTCGCGCCGGGCTACGTCTTTCGCGAGGTCGAGGAGGACATCCGCACCGGCGCGATCGAGGCGGCGCTGACCCGACCGGTCGACTACGCGCTGGCAAGGATCGCCGAGGAGGCGGGCGGCACGCTGCTGCGCCTGGCGGTGCTCGGAACCTATGGCGGCATCCTCGCCTGGACCGTGACCGGCATGGTGCCGTTCGCGTGGACGGCCTTGCCCGCGGTGTGGGCTGCAGCCGGCTTCGGCGCGCTGATCGCCCTCCTGGTGCAGGTGGTGATCGGGTTCCTGACCGTCTGGGCCGGCAATCCCGCGCCCGCGTACTGGATCTGGCAGAAGCTCGTCTTCGTGCTCGGCGGGCTGTTCCTGCCGCTGACGCTCTATCCGGCGTGGCTCGCCGACATCGGCCGGCTGACGCCTTGCGCTGCGATCCTGTTCCATCCGGCGAGCCTGGTGTTCGACGCCTCGCCGGCGGCGATCGTGCATGTCCTGTCGTGGCAGGCGCTGTGGCTTACCGCCGCGGCGATGCTGGTCGCGGCCGTCGCGGGCGCCGCGACGCGACGTCTCGTGCGAGAGGGGATCTAGTCCGATGTCGGCGACATTCGGGTATCTCGCGGCCCTGCTCGCGACGAACCTCCGGGCCGCCTTCAGCAATCCCCTGCAGGCGGTCTCGCAGCTTGCGCTGATGGTGTTGAACAACCTGATCTTCCTGCTCGTCTGGGTGCTCTACTTCGAGCGCTTCCCGGAGCTCCGCGGCTGGGGCCGCGCGGACGTGGCGATGCTCTACGGCGTCACTGCCTTCGGCTTCGGGCTCATGGTGGCGCTGGCCGGCGGCATGCGCGACCTCGCGCGCACGATCGTCGACGGGTCGCTCGACGTGCATCTCGGGCGGCCGCGCCATCCGCTGCCCAGCCTCCTGATGTCGCGCTCGGTCCCGGCGGGATTCGGCGACGTCGCCAGCGCCTTCGTGATCTGGCTCTGGTTCGCCGAGCGCAGCGTCTCCGATCTGCCGCTGCTGGTGCTGCTGTCGCTCGCGGCGGGAACGGTGATGACGGCGACGACGACGGCCGCGCAATGCGTCGTGTTCTGGTGGCCGGGCGTGCTGCGCCTCGCCGAGCAGTTCTGGGAGGTGATCCTGATGATCACGATCTATCCCCAGCACGTGTTCGGTCCGGTTATCCGGCTCGTGCTGTTCACCGTGCTGCCGGTCGCCTTCATGTCGCAGGTGCCGGTCGAGGCGATCCGCGAGGGCGATCCGCTCAAGATGCTCGCGGTGGTCCTGGCGGCGTTCGTTTACGGCGCGCTCGCGATCGCCATCTTCGACCGGGGCCTGCGGCGCTACCAGTCGGGCAACCAGATGGTGGTGAACCGCTGAGGAGGCCGGCTCAGAAGCGCGTCGTCAGCTCGGTGAGCCAGGCGGGCGAGGCGTCGACCAGCGCCGCCTCGATCCGCTTGTCGACGCCGGTGAGGATCGACGCGCCGATCAGGAGAAGGAGCACGCCCATGGCGACCTTGCCGCCGCTGCCGGCGGCCAGCAGGCGGCCGCGCCAGCGCGTCAGCGCCTCGCGCGACATCGTCCCGATCGCCAGAAGCGGCAGCGCCGCGCCGATGCCGAAGGCGAACATCGTCAGGGCGACGCCCGCGAGATTCTCGGAACGGGCCGCGAGCACCGACGCCGCGCCCAGGGTCGGGCCGACGCACGGGCTCCACACGGCGCCGAGCACGAAGCCCGCGCCGAACTGGCCGGCGAGCCCGCGCGTCGACAGGCTGTCCGTCCGCTCGGCGATCCAGTTGCCGGCCGGCCCGGCGGCCGTGGCGACGCGCAACGCCATGCCGGGCACCGCCAGCGTGGCGCCCACCGCGATCAGCAGCACCGCCGCGACCGACCGGAACAGCTCCTGGTCGAGCCCGATCGAAAACCCGATCGTGGCGACGAAGAGGCCGATCGCGACGAAGGAGAGCGCCAGCCCCGCGGCAAGCGCCGCGGGGCCGAGACGGTGCTCGCCGACCGCGGCGGCGACCACGATCGGCACCAGCGGCAGGACGCAGGGCGACAGCGTTGACAGCAGCCCGGCGAGCAGCGCCAGCGCGAGGCCGGTCACGGGGGGCTAGATCGACTTCGCGACCAGCGCCTCGATCGACGCGGCATTGGTGTCGCCGGTCGAGCGGCCCATCTCCGCCTTGCCCTTGAAGACGATCAGCGTGCTCTGCTTCTGCACGTTGAACTTCCGCAGCAGCTCCTTCTGCGAGTCGAAGTCGATGTTGAACGACACGAGATCCTTGTACTTGGACTCGTCGCGGAGCTTCGCCAGGATCGGTGCCTGCGCCTTGCAGACCGGGCACCAGGGGGCCGAGACGTCGACCAGGATCGGCTTGCCTGCGGCCTGCGCGGCGTCGAAGGCCTGCTGGTCGAAAGGCTTGCCCATGCCGGCGAAGCCGAGGGAAGCCGTGGAAAGAATGGCGGCCACGGCGAAGGCCGCCAGGAGCTGGCGTCGGTTCACGTTGATATCTCCCTGGAAACTTGGGTTCGGACACCAACCGGTTCGCTTCATCCGGCGCCCAGGTTACCGGAGGGCGTCGATCACAAACGCATGATCGCCGCTTCCCGACACGCTCACGCTCCCGCGTAGTAGTCCGTCGCCCATTTGAACACGGCGAGTCCCGCCGCCTCGGCGGCGGCGAGATCGGCGTCGTTGCGGCCGACCATGATCGTCTCGCCGGGCATCAGGCTGTGCTCGGCGAGGAAGCGGGCGATCGATCCAGTGATCGCCTCGGTGTAGCCGGCGGCGGGAAGCCAGCGGATCGTCATCGGCCTGTCGCCGAGATGCCTCTCGGCACCCGGGACCCAGGCGCCCGGGCGGCGGTCGATCAGCAGCAGTACTTTGGGCTCGCCTAATGTCGCGAACTTGCGCCGCACCTCGGCCTTGCGCACGTCGACCGTGCCCGGCGCGAACACCAGCGCCGAGAGGCGCCGGCCGCGATCCATCAGCACGCTGGTGAATTCGCGATAGGTCACGCCGAGCGATTCCGCCTGCGCCAGGCGGCGAAGCGCGATCTCGCGCGGCGGCGTCTTCCAGGCCTTGGTCGAGGCGCGCCGCCACAGCAGCGCGTTCGAGGTGAGCTCGAGCGGCGGCCCGCCATTGTGGCCGATCTTCGCCCGGCTCGACGGCTCCAGCTTCACCAGCGTGCGGGTCACGCGCTCCTCCCGAAGCCGGGAAGGCGGATGATGATGACCAGGTACTCGGCGGTGTCGGGGCCGGGGTTGAAGTACCAGCTGTCGGCGGCCTCGGGCAGGCGCAGGCAGTCGCCGGCCTCGAGGTCGAACACGCGCGCACCGTTGCCGAAGCGGAGCTTGCCCTTCAGCAGCAGGATGTGATGGTCGGTGCTGGCGTAGGAGAAGGCGGGATAGGCCACGCGCGCGCCTGCCGGCAGCTCGACGCGCACGATGTTCTGGCTCGATCCGGTGTTCGGCGGCGCCACGTCGCGACGGATGTAGCCGGTCTCGGGATCGCGCCAGAGAGGCTGGCGGCCGAAGCGGGCGACCGGCTCGACCGGCCCCTCGACCTCGGCGAAGAGGGAGGAGAGCGAAACGTCGAGCCCGGCGGCGAGGCGACCCAGCACCATCGCGGTCGGGCTCGATTCGCCGCGCTCGATGCGCGAGATCATCGCCCGGCTGACGCCGGAGGCCTCGGCCAGCTCGTCCAGCGTCTGGCCGCGGGCGGCGCGCGCGGCAGCGAGCCTCTCGGCCAGCTTCGTCTCCAGCGTATCAGGTCCCGCCTTGGGCTTCGGAACAGCCATGGGAGGGAATTCTAATATAGTGGAACAGCGCCCGGCAAGCGGTCCGGCCCCGCTCCAAGGCCTTCGTCAGCTGGCGACGTCGATATGGCGCTTCAGGAACTCGTCCAGCTGCTTCTGCAGGCTTTCGACCCGGGCCTTGGCCTCGTTGGCGCGCTCGAAATCGCCCGTGGTCGGGCCGCCGAATCCGACCTCGCCGGTCGCCTTCTTCACCAGGACGCCGTGCAGCTCCATGTACTCGCCCTGGGCGAGGCTGAGCGCGTCGCAGAGGCGTTCCCATTCCTCGCAGGATTCATTGTTGTCCATCGGACGCTCCGTCGTTCTCCCCACTTAAGGCCGGGACGACGGGCCCGGTTGCGGGCCGGCGCGGGCTTCTCAAGGAATTATCAAGGCCGTCTCGGGGACAAATGAAGGGCGCCTGAAAGTCTTCCAGCCCGGGTGCCGGCATCCTCCTCTCATCGAACGCGGCAGTCGCGGTCGAGAACCGAAGGAGGAAACAATGTCCGTCGCCATCCAGATGCCCGCAGCGATCGCCCCGGTCTCCGCCCCCCGGAAGCCCGTCGCCGCCGGTGCCGTCTTCGCCAAGGCCGTCGACTTCGTCCGCGCCGCCCTGATGCCGAGCCACGCCGAGCGCCAGGCCAAGGACGTCGACATCGTCTCGGTCAGCCGCTGGAACGGCCATGGCCGGAACAGCGTCGGCTGGAACGACATCGGCTACCGGATCTGAACCGCACCCCACCCACGAACCCCGAGAAACAGGAGCACCCGATGTCCGCCATCTCTTCCTTCGTCGACGCACCCGCCGCCCGGCGCCCCGCGCCGATGTCCTTCCGCCAGGTCGTCGCCGGCTTCGTCTCCCATATTTTTGCCGCGAAAGCGTTGCCCGACGTCGACGACATGCCGGAGGGCGACCGCCGCGTCCTGAGCCAGAGCGACTACGAGCGGTGCGTGATGCAGTATGGCTCGCCTTGGAACGAGATCAGGTGCCGCGCCGGTGTGTGGAGGTGACTCCCGATGCCGAGGCGGGAGCGATGCGGCGCAAGCGCATCGCTCCCGGCCGTCAGCCCGGGATGCCAGCCTTGCGCATGCCGTCGATATAGACGCCGGCCTTCGGATTCTGGAATGCGGCGTATCCGGTGCTCATCGAGGATACGATGGAATAGCCGGGATCGAGCTCTAGGACCTGTCGAGCCGCCTCCCGAGCCTTCCCCATCTGTCCGAGGTGGGCATAGCAGGCGGCCAGGACGCGGTACGGCGCCGAGATTTGTCGATGCTCGCCAAGAGACCTGTTTGCATGATGATCGGCTTCGCGCACATGTTCGAGGAGCGCTTCGAAAGGGCCATCGATTGTGGAGACCAGGAGGTCGAAGACCTGCGGCTCGATGGAGACAAGACCTTCGCCTCGGCGCAGCTCACGCCGCGCCAGGTCGAGGACATTGCCTTCGAAGACGAAACGCACCGCCGCCTGCCCCGTCATTGCCGCGGAAAAACTCTACGTCACGGCATCGGCATCTGCCAGCCGCCGGGCGCGGGTTCTTCCGGAAGGCCGGCCGCCTTCATCGCCTCGACCAGCCTCGTCCGATGAGGCTCGACATAATGCCCGACCGCGAAGTGACGGGCGCTCGCGGTCGGCGCCAGCCGCACCAGGTCCTGCGCCACGGCGCGCGCGCCGGCGAGGTCGCCGAGCCCGACGAGCGCGCCGATCAGGACCGCGCGTCCGCCCGAATAGTCGGGCCGGGCGCGTATTCCTTCCTCGGCTTCGCGGCGGGCCTCGGCGAGGTTCCCCTCGACGAAGTAGGACATCGCGTAGCTGGTATGGATCGTCTGGTTGGTGGGGTCGAGCGGATTCAATCGGATGGCGGTGTCGAGGGCGCGGCGCGCTTCGGCGGCGCGGCCCATGTAGGCGAGCACCACGCCGAGCGTCCGATGCCCTAGCACGAAGCTCGGATTGAGGTCGATCGCCCGCCGCAGCGCCGCCTCGCTCTCGACGTAGTTGTCGCGGCGTACCTCGGACGTCGCGAGGGCCAGGTAGGCCCAGGGATCGTGCGCGTCGCGATCGATCGCCTCGCGCGCCAGCGTCGATGCCAGCGCGTAGCGCGCCTGCGCTTGGGGATGGAAGCTGAGATGCGCGCCGAACGCGATGCCCAATCCGAGCAGCGCACGCGGGCGCCCGTAGCCGGGATCGGCCTCCATCGCGGCGCGCAGCAGCGGCTCCGCTTCCGCGAGGCGGCTCGCCGCGAAAGGATAGAGGAGGTTCGTGGCCCGGACGACGTGCGACCAGGCGTCGAGGCTGATCGGCGGCTTCGCCCGGCTCCGCGCCTCCTCGACCGCATAGAGCTGCGGCTCGATCGAGGCGGCGATGCTGGAGGTGATCTCGTCCTGGACGGCGAAGGTGTCGACCAGCTCGCGGTCGTAGCGGTTCGCCCAGATGTGCACGCCGGCGGCCGCGTCGATCAGCTGGACGGATATGCGGATGCGGGAGCCGGAGGACCGGACGCTGCCCTGCAGCAGGTAGCGGACGCCGAGCTCCTCGCTCGCGCGTCTCAGGTCGACCGGCTTGCCCTTGTAGACGTCCGTGCTGGCACGCGCGATGACGAAGAAGGTGCGGCCGCACGAGAGGCCGGTCACGATCTCCTCGACCATGCCGTCGCAGAAGTGATCCTGCTCGGGATCCGACGAGAGATTCTGGAACGGAAGCACGGCGATCGACGGCCGGTCCGGCAAGGCGAGCGCCGGCCTGTCGCCGCGTGTCTCCGGCATCGCGGCCGGTCCGCCTTCCGTCACGTCTCCGACGAACCGTATCCCCTTCCTGGCCACGGTGCGGATCAGCCGCTGCTCCTCGCCCGAGTCGCCGAGAGCCTTCCGCATAGCATTGATGCGGGTGGTCAGCGTCGAGTCGGAGACGATCCGCCCGTCCCAGACGGCCTCGACCAGGTCGTCCTTGCTGACCACCCGGTCGCGGTTGCGGATCACGTAGACCAGGAGGTCGAAGACCTGCGGCTCGACGGCGACGATCTCGCCGCCGCGCCGGAGCTCGCGGCGGGCGGAATCGAGAGTGAAATCCTCGAAACGGAGGTGATCCGTCATTCGGGGAGCCCTGCCGCGCGCAGGGCGGCGAAGCGTGGCTCGAGGAGGCTGTTGTCCTTGTAGCCGGAGGCGCGCGAACGCGTGAGAGAAGCGCTCGGATTGATCTCCAGGAGCCGGCGCACGGTGGCGCGCGCCTCATCCAAATGCCCGAGGTAAACCTGGGCGACGATCAGCGCGACGTACGAGGAGGTGAACGTCGGATTGGCCTGCACGCCGAGCTCGGCCCAGTGCAGGGCTTCACGGAACCGGCCCTGGAGCGCATGCACATGTGACAAGCCGCACATCATCGACCCGACCAGCGGGTCGAGCGGGCTCAGCCGGTGGGCTGCCTCGAATGACGGCTGGGCGCGGTCGTATTGATGGAGATTGAGCCGGACCCAGCCGTTGACGTTGAGGACGGTGAAGGAGTTGGGATTGAGGCGCAGCGCGTGGTCGATCAGGATTTCCGCGGCGCGGTGATCCCGGCAGAGCGAGGCCATTGCATGCGCCGCATAGGCCATGGCCGTCGCATCAGTCTTGTCCCCATCGGCGACGATGCGGGCGAGCCGACAGCCCTCGCGGCGCTCCTGCTCCTCGTCGACTATCCAGCCTTGCGGCCGCCGCCAGTGATAGCACCATGCCGCCAGACCGGCGGCGGCGGCGAAATCGGGGTCGATCGCCAGTGCCCGGTTCAGGTGGATCAGCGCCTGCGCGTTGCCCTCGCGGCTGATGCGGTGGAACTGCGCATAGGCACGCAGGAGATGGTCGTAGGCGTCGAGGTGCTCGGTCGGCTTGCGCCGAGTCCGGTCGATCTCGGCCTGGCGCAGCTTTGGCTCGATGATCCCGACCACGTCATGGGCGACTTTGTCCTGGAGCTCGAACACGTCGGCGAGGTCGCCGTCGAACCGGTCAGCCCAGAGATGTGCGCCGGTGGTGGCATCGATGAGCTGGCCAGTGATGCGGACCTTGTCGCCGGCCTTGCGCACCGAGCCTTCGAGGACATAGCGGACGCCAAGATCGCGCGCGACCTGCTTCACGTCGACCGCACGGCCCTTGTAGGTGAAGGTCGAGTTGCGAGCGATGACGAACAGCCAGTGAAAGCGCGACAGCGCCGTAATGATCTCCTCGACCATGCCGTCGCAGAAGTAGTCTTGCGACGGATCGCCGGACATGTTCTGGAACGGCAGGACCGCAATCGACGGCTTGTCAGGGAGCGCCAGGGCCGGCGGCTCGGATGCCGAGGGAGCCGGCGCGACCGCCTCGCCCTCGGTCACCTCGCCGACGAAGCGGATCCCCTTCCTGGCCACGGTGCGGATCAGCCGCTGCTCCTCGCCCGAGTCGCCCAGCGCCTTCCGCATCGCGTTGATGCGGGTGGTCAGCGTCGAGTCCGAGATCGCGCGCCCGCCCCAGACAGCCTCGACCAGGTCGTCCTTGCTCACCACCCGGCCGCGGTTCCGGATCACGTAGACCAGGAGGTCGAAGACCTGCGGTTCCAACGGGACCGTCGCGCCGGCGCGCGTCAGCTCGCGGCGGTCAACGTCGAGCACATGGTCTTCGAAGCGGAAGCGCAGGTCGTCCACGCCCTCCCCCGAGGCCGTGATTTGCCTAAATGCTATTTCATATTGCGAACAACCGCCAGTTGCCCTCTTGAGGGGCGGCCTCGCTCAGAGCCGGTCGACCCGGCGCAGCTTCGGGAACACGATCGCGCCCAGGCCCGAGAGCGCCAGCGTCAGCGCGCCGCCGAGCAGCAGCGCGCCCGGCGCGCCGAGCCAGGCGGCGGCGAGGCCCGCTTCCAGACCGCCCAGCTGGTTCGACATGTTGATCGCCATCGCGTTCGCCGCCGAGACGCGGCCGCGCAGGTGATCGGGCGTGCCGATCTGGATCAGCGACATGCGGACGATGACGTTCAGCTGGTCGGTCGCGCCGTAGAGCATCAGCGCGACGGTGGAGAGCGCGAAGCTGGTCGAGATGCCGAACAGCGCGGTGGCGACGCCGTATCCGGCGAGCGACCACAGGAAGACGAGGCCGGCATGTCGCTCGATCGGCCGCCAGGCAAGGAAGGCGCCGATCAGAAGCGCGCCGACAGAGGGCGCGCTGCGGAGGATGCCGAGGCCGACCGGCCCGGCGTCCAGCACGTCCTTGGCGAAGACCGGCAGGATCGCGGTGGCACTCGCCACCATCACGACGAAGAGGTCGAGCGCGATCACGCCGAGGATCGCCTGATTGGACCAGATGAACTGGACGCCGCCGAAGACCGACAGCCGCTGCTTGGCATCGGGATCCCGCGCCGGCGGCGACGGCGGCAGGCCGGTCGCGGCGACAAGCCCCAAGACGACCAGCGCCATCGCGGTGCCGTAGACGGCCTCCGAGCCGAAGGCATAGAGCAGCCCGCCGAGCGCCGGGCCGGCGATATAGGCCACCTGCCCGACCGAGGACGACAGCGCGATCGCGGCGCGGATGTGCTGGGTTTCGACCAGCGTCGGCAGGATGGCGCTCGAGGCCGGATGGTCGAAGGCGCGGGTGGCGCCGAAAAGGACCAGCATCGCGTAGATCGACCAGGGACCGAGCACGTCCGGCAGCAACGCCAGGCCCAGCATGCAGGCGAGATACATCAGCGCCGAGACCTGGATGATGCGCCGGCGGTCGACGCGGTCGGCAACCTGGCCCGAGACCGGCATCAGCGGGATGATCGGCGCGAACTGCGCGAGGCCGACGAAGCCCAGCGCGATCGGGTCGCCGGTGAGGTCGTAGACCTGCCAGCCGACGGCGGTCGCCTGCATGCCGGTGGCGATCGACACCAGGAACCGCATCGCGAGATAACGGCCGAAGACGGGGTCGCGGAAACCTCTGAAGGAAGCGTCGGATGCCATGGGGGAGCAGTTGTCGGCGGGCGGGAAAGCGAGGAAACTCCGCTGCCCCGAACAGGAGAATAGCATGCAGCAGCGCACCCTCGGACAGCGACTGAAGGTCTCGGCCATCGGGCTCGGCTGCATGAGCATGTCGTCGGTCTACGGCAGGGCCGAGGACGAGCAGTCGATCGCCACGATCCGCCGCGCGGTCGAGCTGGGCCTGACGCTGCTCGACACCGCGGACGCCTATGGCATGGGCCAGAACGAGACGGTGGTCGGCAAGGCGATCAAGGGCATCCGCGACAAGGTCGTGCTCGCGACCAAGTTCGGCCAGGTGACGCGCGAGGGAAAGAGCGGCATCGACGGCACGCCCGAGAACGTGCGCCAGGCCTGCGACGGTTCGCTGAAGCGTCTCGGCGTCGACGTGATCGACCTCTACTACCAGCATCGCGTCGATCCGAACGTGCCGATCGAGGAGACGGTCGGCGCGATGGCCGGCCTGGTGAAGGCGGGCAAGGTGCGTTTCCTCGGCCTGTCCGAGGCCAGCGCCAAGTCGATCCGCCGCGCGCACAAGGTCCATCCGATCGCGGCGCTGCAGACCGAGTACTCGCTGTGGACGCGCGAGGTCGAGGCGGAGATCCTGCCGACCTGCCGCGAGCTCGGCATCGGCTTCGTTCCCTACAGCCCCCTCGGCCGCGGCTTCCTCTCCGGCATCATCCCGACGCGCGAGGCTCTCGTCGCCGGCGACCGCCGGCTCGACCATCCGCGCTTCGCCGCCGAGAACATCCAGCGGAACGCAGGCCTGCTGCCGGCGCTGAGGAAGGTCGCCGAGGCGCACGAGGCGACGCCGGCCCAGATCGCGATCGCCTGGCTGCTCGCGCGCGGTCCCGACATCGTGCCGATTCCCGGCACCAAGCGGATCGAGCGGCTGGAGGAGAATCTCGGCGCGGCCGAGATCACGCTCGCGGCCGGCGAGATCGAATCGCTCGAAGCGGCATTCCCGGTCGGCGTCACCGCCGGCGACCGCTATCCGGCCGAGCACCTGGCGCGCGTCGGGATCTGATCAGCCGAGCGCGAAGTCGACCGCGAAGTAGATGAAGGCGGCGCCGGCGACGAGGTCGATCCAGCGCTGCGCCCGCGCGTAAGCCGACGACGCGGCCGGCGTCGTCAGCACCATCGCCAGCAGGCCGTAGAAGACGACCGAGATCAGCGTCATCACCGCGGTCGCGGCGAGGCCCAGCGCCGCCGACGGGTCGGGCGGCAATGTGGCGGCGAAGACGCTGGCGGTGAACAGCGCCGCCTTCGGGTTGGCGAGGTTGGTCAGGAGGCCGAGGCGGAAGGCCGACTGTGCCGACATCGCCTCTGGCGCCGCATCGGCTGCCGGCGGCCTCAATCCGGCGATCACCATGCGGAGCCCCAGATAGGACAGATAGGCGCCGCCGGCATACTTCAGGGCGACATAGAGCCACGGCGTCGAGGCGAAGAGCGCGTGGATGCCGAAGAAGCCGGCGACGCACCAGATCACGGTGCCGACCGCGATGC
>CAZDGR010000004.1:0-38194 GCA_964504845.1 uncultured Rhizobium sp.
AGAATGCGGGTGCCCTCGGCCGGCGCACCACTTTCCGCGGATCTTGGTGGCAGCTCCGATGAGAAGTTGCCGGCTCGCAGAAGCTCCTGGCTGATCTCGTGGAGACGACCATGCGGTGCGGTCGGCATCGACATGCGGCACTCGATGTTCGCCGCGCCCGCCAGAGCCTGCTGCACCAAGGAGGTCGCCACGTCGCGGGCATCGCGACCGTAGTAGCGACCATTCTCGACCATGAGATCGACGATCCGCCCTTCGCCCGACGGCTCGACGATGAATGCCGGAGTTACGCCGGCAAAGGGATCCAGCGTCGCTTCCAGGGCAGGAAAGCGCTCGACGAGCGCCGTGAGCTCGGCGCCTGTGCGGTCGGCTATGCGAGCCTGAACCGCAGCGACTATTGAATCGGTCATCGGCTGTGACAAGGACTGACCTACCCCGATCCGTCGAACGCCGACGGAGGGCGTCCCAGGGGCGAGGAACCTTCGCGGCTCCGGTCGAATACTTCATACTTGAACGGGGCGCAACCCGTGACCCCTGCACCTGGCGCCTTGTGTCCGGCGATGCGCCTATGGTCTTGTCCGCAGCGATGGCTCAATCCCTCATCATCGTCGATCCGGCCTCGCCGGTGCTCGCTCGCCGCTACGCCGCCAATCGCGCCATCCTTTCCGGAGTCGCCTCGAACGCTCTCGCCAGGATGGACCTTGCGGAAGCGCCGCCGGGCACCCTGCTGGCCGATGCGGCCGAGCCCGATGTCGTGCTCAACGTCGCAACCAAGAACGTCGCCTTCTACACGGCGGACCCGAGGATCCTCGCCACTCATGGAGTCGCCGCCTTCGTCGACGCGGATCAATGCTTCAAGCCGGGCGTTGCTGCCTATACGCCCGAGGACGAAGTGGCCTATGAACGCATCGTCGCGATAGACGCGGCATTCGGTGCCTCGCTCATGACGCAACCCAAACCCTATATCGTGCCGTCTCGCTACTCTCCTGTCCTGACCGTATTCGGGATCGGCCTCGGCTGGCACCTCGAGGCCTTGCTGGAACGATACGATGTCGAGCATCTCATCCTGTTCGAGGCCGACATCGAGGTGTTCCGCGCATCGCTCTACGCGATCGAGTGGCAGCCGATCGTGGAACGTTTCGCGACGAACGGACGAAGCCTGACCATCATCCTCGAAACCGACCCGCAGTCCGCGATCAACGGCCTGCTTGCTGCCCTGCAACGCCCGAACCCGGCGCTCATCGTCGGCAGCCGCTATTTCCGTCTCTATCAGTCTCCGCTCATGGATCTCGTTGCCGAGAACATCAGCCAGCGGCTGCCTCTGCTCGGCTACGGCTGGGGCTACTTCAAGGACGAACGACGTCAGATCCTGCAAACGGCGGAGAACGTCGGACGATCCCGGCGCTGGCTCCGTCGCAGGTGGCCGGCTCTCCTCAGCGCCGATGCGGTCATCGTCGGAGCCGGGCCGTCGTTGGAAAAGTCGCTACATGTCCTCAGGCGCATTCGGGATCGTGTCGTCGTCTTTGCAGGCGGCTCCGCGATCCGTCCGTTGCTGCGTGCCGGTCTGGAGCCGGACTTCCATGTCGAGCTTGAGACGGCACCGTCGACCGCAGCGATACTCCTCGAGCTGGCGGACAAGTCCGTGTTTGACAGGGTCACGCTGCTTGCCTCCAACGGCATGATCCCACAGGCGCTGGAAGTCTTCCGCAATGCCCACCTGTTCGTTCGCGAGAACTCGGTGAGTTCCAGATTGCTCGGCGACACCGTCGAGGCCGTCCCTGGATGCTACCCTGTTGTGGGAAATGCTGCGCTCGGCATCGCGACCACGCTCGGCTTCCGGCGGATCACGCTCTTCGGCGTCGACTTCGGCTACCGCGACCCCAAGCGCCATCACGCCTCCGGCACCATCTACATGGACGACACCTCGCAGACGGCGCGCAAGGACCTTGCCGATCTCGGCCTGCCCGACGTCGCCTTGCTCGACTACACGGATACCCGCCACACCTTGCCGTCGATCCTCGGCGACACGCTGCTCTCGGACGACACGTTTCATCTGAGCCATGTCGCGATGGAGATATTTCTTGCGCATGCACCGGACTTGACCCTGATCCAGTGCGGCGAAGGGGCTCGTCTCGGCCGCGCCGTCAACCTCACTCCGGACCAGCTTGACCCGGAGATCTATGGCGGAGATCGGACTGCGACCTTGGAGGCGGTTCGGGAACGTTTCGAGTCACCGCCGATGGACAGTGCGGGTTACGGACGAAGAATGTCCCGCCTCGCCGCCGCCGTCGACGATGTCTTCTTTCAGCTCAGGCGGCTGTTCGCCCGGCCCGCCGAAGACACGGGCGAGTACGCGCACCTGGTCAGCGAGGCCCACGCCCTGCTTCAAAGCGCCGCCCGCGATGTGCCCGCGGCCTTCGAGCTGCTCTACGGAATTTTCACCAGCTACTTCAAGGCGACGATCGAGCGGAGCTTCATGACGTCTTCCACCGAAGATCGTCACCGATTCACTCGTGTCGCTCGCGAGCATTTCCTGCTTCTCCTCGACGACATCGCCGGGACGCTCGGGCCCCTGCGCGGCGCCCCGTAGCGAGCCTTATGACGTAGCTGCGGACCGGATCGCAAATCCCTCCGCCGGCAACCCGGCACGCGAGCGTCGCCTCATTTCGAGAGCTGCCTCTTCGATCGCTCGGGCAAGCCGATTCATGTCGAAGAGAGGTCCGGCGGACCTTCGGATCCGCAGTCGTTCGCGAAGCGCAGCCAGAAGGTCGCGATCGCGCGCGAGCCCGATGAGAAGCTCGGCATAAGTCGACGCGTCCGCTGCCACAAGATCCGCAAGGTCCAGATCGATAAGCATGCTGGCGCAGACCCGGCCGGCGAAATCCTTCCCGATCCACGTCGCCATCGGACAGCCGATCGAAAGGGCGTCCGAGGCCGTGGTGTGTGCGTTGTAGGGCAAGGTATCGATTGCGAGATCGGCGACGGCGATCCGAGCCAGATGCTCTGCGTGCACCGCCGGAGGTGCGAAGATGACCCGCTCCGCGACGACGCCGGCCCGGACTGCCTCCTTCCGCAGGTTCGCTCTGGCGGCGGGTCCCGGATCAAGAAGCCATAGCACCGCGTCCGGTACTGAGCGCAGAACCTGCATCCACACGACGAAGCTGACAGTTTGAATCTTGTAGATCTGGTTGAAGCAGACCAGGACCACCGCGTCTTGCGGCAAACCATGTCGTGCGCGGTCCGGCGCGGCAGCGGATGATGGCCCGGTGTCGTGCGGCCAGTAGCAGCCCGGAAGTCGCACCAATGCTTCGCGATAGTCGCCCTCGCTTCCCGGCGGCGCGACGATCGAGTCCACCAGGGCATAGTCGTGATAGGCGGCACCGGTCACGCCCGGATAGCCGAAGTAATTGACCTGCGCAGGAGCAGGTCGTCGGGCGAGGATTCCGGGCCTTGCGCCATAGGTATGGCCGGAGAGGTCGATGAGTACATCTATGCGGTCGGCCGCGATGCGTGCCGCCGCGGCAGCGTCGTTCAGCGAGCCGAGGTCGACAACTTCCCCGAATACTTTCGCAAGTCGCGCGCGGACCTCGCTGCCATCATCGCCGGCCCAGCTGTATCCGTAGAGGTCAAGGTTTCCGCGGTTGTGGGCTTCGAGTAGCCCGATCATCTCATAGGCGACGGCGTGACGGCGAAAGTCGCCGCTGATATAGCCGAGGCGAAGACGCCCACTCTCCGCCGGCGCGTGCCGCGGGACGTGTCTCGCCGCATACTGGGTACTCCATCGTTCGGCGTTGGCGCGCTTGAGCCTCGCAGGGAGTTCGAGTGCCAGCAAGTGGAACGGCGGTGCTGCCCCGCCCCGCGCCAGCAAGGCGGCGAGATGGCCGGTTCGCCGCGACAGGTCGGACCACTCAGCCACCTGCAGCCGCGCATGCAGGCCTTCGGAAAGAGCGATTGCGTTCGTCGGCTCCAGCGCCGCCGCCCGGTCGTAGGCGCGACACGCCGTCTCCCAATCCCTTGCCTCGCGCGAGCCGTGCCCTGCATTGACCCACGCGCGCACCGAGGTCGGCGCGGCTGCGATCGCACGACGGTGCCAGCGCCCGGCGGACCGCAGGCCGCGCGTCGCGAGCGCGCCGCCGAGATTCCCGAGCGCGATGCAATCGGTCGGATCGACGCTGACGGCACGACCGAAGTGGATAGCGGCGGCCTGGAAATCGCCCACATGCGCGAGCCCGTTGCCGAGTTCGATCCACGCGGTGGGCTCGCGCGGCTCGAGGGCCGCGGTCTGCCGGAACGCGATCGCGGCGCCTTCCGCCTGACCCGCCGCCAGTCGAGCGAGGCCGAGATTGACGGCGATCGGAGCCAATGGAGCGCGGCGCAGCAGCGTCGTCAGAAGGACCGCGGCCCGCTCCACGTCCCCGGCCTGAAGCTGGGCAACCGCAAGGAAGTGGCTCGCGTCGACGAGATCCGGGAGGAGAGCCAGTGCCCGCCGGTAGTCCGATGCGGCACCGACCAGATCGGCCGCCAGATGTATCTCGTGACCTCGATGAAGCAGCGCGAGGGCCTCGTCTCGCCTGGAGGTCACCGCACGGTCAGCTCTTTGGCCCGATAACCGCGCTCCGCCAGTCGTCCTTCGGCGCGACGGCGCGGCTTCCGTCCTTCTTCACCAGCACGAGACCGCCATACTTCCAGACTCGTTCCAGACGCGACGGCTCTTCCATGATGTAGGCGACGATCTGCTTCGCCGCGCGGCGCTCGAGAACGGGCCGGAGCCCGATCCAATAGGCGAGCGTCACGACCGCGATTGTGCCCCAGATGATCTTCTGCTCGAAGCCAAAGGCCACCATCCCGCCTAAAATGACTGCGAAAAGCACAAGATAGCCGTAAGCGATCCGGCTCTTGAGGTGGTCGAAGGGCAATGGGCAATTGGGGTGGCAGAGCCGCTTCAGGTCGACCTCGAACGATAGGTCGGATGATGGAATCGCGGTTTCGAGAACGGCGAATGCCGCCTGCGTCCGATCCTGGGTTGCGTCGGCCATGACGTCTTCCGTTGTGAGGCCCAGGAGATAGCCGCCGACCGGCTGCCTTGCAAGGCACTCCAGGTGTTATCTCAGGCCTCGCGAAACCTCGGGCCAATGACGCTCCATGTACTGGTCGATGGCCTCGACCAGGAGCTCCTCCATGGTCGCGCCACGCGCCGCCGCGACGATCTTGATGCGGCGGACGCGATCCTCGTCGACGCGAATGCCGAGCTTTCGCGTCCACGGCCGCCCGCCGAGCCAGGGCATATTGTCGGACGGTTTGCCGTCGGCGCGAGCCGGCAGTGGCTCGGGAGGTGCCGGGGTGGGTGCCGCGCTCGACTCGCGCGGAGCTGGAGTTGGCGCAGGAGCAGGAGCAGGCACGGCGACCACAGGCTCGGACGGCGCGTCGAGCCGCGCATAGCTCGGCGCCTGGATCGGGGCCGCCTGCCCCGGACGACGGATGATCGAAGCATCCATTTGCGGGCGAGACTTCGGACTCATACGGGCTCTCCGGACCGGAGGTTGGTGGCCGGCGCGCCGCGAACGCGGCGAAGCTGACGGTCGATATAGTCGTAGAGCTGGCGAATCTCTTTGCTTGCCGACCCGTCGGGATCGTATTCCAAAGCTGCGAGACCCTCGATCATCGCCTCCGAGTAGATGATGCGGTCGATCAGGTCGACCGGCGCGACCTTGCCGTGCTGGGCGAGGACCCGGGCGGCGTCCCCTTTGAGCCGGGTACGGGCCTTTGCGGCGTTGACCACGAGGACCAGCGGCCTTCCTGCCGCTTCAACGATGTCGATGGTGGGTCCCACGGCCTCCAGGTCGAGTGGCGAAGGACGTGCTGGCACCACGACCAGGTCGGCGGCCGTCACGCAGGCGCGCGTGACATCCAGAAAGGCTGGCGGCGTGTCGATGACCACCAACCGGATGCCCGACCTCTCGGCCGCGGCGATAGCGCCGGCGAGGTCGCCATCGGCACAGGCCAGCATGACCGGCCCGCTCTCCGTCTTTCGGCGGTTGTAGAGGTGGCTGAGGCTGCCCTGGGGGTCCATGTCGATCATCGCGGCCGGCCCGTGGCCCGCCGCCTCGGCAGCTGCCGCCAGGTTGAGGGTCAAGGTGGTCTTGCCGACTCCCCCCTTGGTAGCGGCGACGGCGATGACGGGAATTCGATCGCTCATGCGAACAGTCGCTCAGTCGCGTAACCTAGGTGAATGTTCATCGAGCGATCATTCGCATGTTCTCTTCTTCGTTTTGTCGCTCATGCACTACGTGCGCAGACTTCCACAGTTCGCGTCAGGCGTCCAGAACACATAGGCGAGAAAGCGCTCAGGCGCCCAATCGCCTGTTTAACCGGAACTACGGGAAAACAAATACTTAACAGGCAAGCGCGCCGTGCGAACATGCGGACATTCACTCGGCGCGCTGAGGCGACCAGGTCAATCCGCTCTACCGGCCGTCTTTCGCAGCTCCGCGAGGCGGTTCGTCACCCGTCGGACGACATCGTCGCTCTCGGCCATGATCGCCCGAAGGGCGCTGACCTGGGCATCGGGGAAAGCGGCAGGAGGCTGCGCGCTCTTGGCCAAGGCATGCGCCGGGGACGGCCCAGGAGATGCTTCAGGCACGGAAACGGACCGTGGCTTCCAATGCAGCTGTTCCTGTATGCCAGCGAGATCCGCCGCCACCAGGAAGCGCCAGGAACGCCGCGAGAGCGGCGCGACCAGGATCCCGAGCTCCCGGAGCTCATCCAGCAGCTTCGAGGCCCCGCGGAGGCTGAACCCGAGGACGCGCGCGACTTGCCTGGGGGACTGAATGGGGTGGGCAATGACCAGATCGACCACGTCCGCCAAGCGGGAGTTCCGCCGACGCGGTCCGAGCTTCGCGTGCCAGCTCCGCCAGAGTCGGGTCAAACCCTCCAGGTCCCGCACGCCGGCCGACGCCGCTTTGCCGATCCCACGCAGGGACCGGGCGGCCCATGCCCCCGGCGGGTAGGTCGCAACGTTCTCCGCAGCCCCCCTCAGACCGCCCGAGAGCCAAGCGAGGGGCGAACCGAGAATTCCCCGAGCCGTCAGAAAAGCAGGCAACGCAATCATGGCTGCGCTTGGCCCCCGCCCGGCGAGGAGCCACGACCGGAAGCCGAGGACCCCGCTCAGGAGCGCAGGGGCGCCGATGACCGCCTCGAATCCGGCCAGGGCGGCGTCCACCTCGTCGGTTTCCTCAGGACCTCCGCCAGTTACCATGCGAGGGGTCCGCGCTGTCGTCGACTGGATGCGCCGGAGCATCGCGACCGCCCGGGCATCAGCGCCAAAGTCCTTCACGCGGCTTACCGGCAGCGCGCCCGTCACGGCAAACAGTCGTTCTATTTCATAATGATAGCCTTCCGCAGCAAGGCACTCGATGCTGGCCCGGTAGAGGCTTCGCCGGCACCAAGCCTCGCCTAGCCGGCTGGTCGCAGCAGCATGATCGAGGCGCCCGACGGCAACGGCCGCGCGCTCTAGATCCGTCCCCACGGACACGGCCACGCGTTGCCAATCGGGGGCTGACCGGTCGATCATTCTGTACCTATCGGACGGTTAGGTTCACTTTGAGACGATAGGCTGGGATCTCTCCGCCGCCAAGGGACGCGGCAGAATGAAATTCCCTCAGATCCCGGAATGCGATCCGTCCGATATTGGCATCTATCGGTCGGTTCGAATTGGTCTCCGACGCTCTCTCGCTCTACTCTGAGTTCGTGAGCACACCGGACAGGCCCGAAACGCCCTCTAGGAGCGTCGCGACGACCCCGACGATCGCGCCGACGGCCGGAGCGGTCATGGCAGGGGAGGGCGCGCTTGCCCGACACGCTTTCACGGCCGAGTCTTTCATGGCCCAGGCTCGGGCGGCCAATACCCGGCGAGCCTATCGCTCGTCCTTCGCCGACTATGTCGGCTGGTGCCAGCGCCTGGGCCTGGAGCCTCTGTCGGCCGACCCACAACTCATCGGCATGTATCTGGCCGGCCTGCCTGAGCTCCAGTTCAAATATGCGACCATTCGCATGAGGCTCTCGGCGATCGCGGCCGCCCATCGGGCCGCCGGCCTTGCCCTCGACCTCAAGGACCCGCGTATAGCCCGCGTTATGGAAGGCATCGCCCGCTCGATCGGAACCCGGGTCACGCCAGCGAAACCGGTTCTCGCCGACGAGCTCGCCCGGATGGTGCGGGCCCTGCCGGCAAGTCCGCTCGGAACGCGCAACCGGGCACTGCTGCTGATCGGCTTCGGCGCCGCGACCCGCCGCTCGGAGCTCGTCGCCCTCGACCTCGAAGATGTCACGGTCACCGACGCCGGCCTCAAGTTGCTGATCCGTTTCTCAAAGACCGATCAGACAGGGGCGGGGGAGGAGGTCGGTATTCATCGCTCCGGCGATCCTAGGCTTTGTCCGGTCGATGCGCTCGAGTCCTGGCTGCAGCTCCGCGGCCGGCAGCCCGGCGCGCTCTTTTGCCAGATGACCCGCACGGGCAACGTCCGTCCTGTCCGGCTGTCGGATCGTGGCGTCGTCCGCGCGGTCAAGGCTGCAGCGGTCGCGATCGGCCTCGCGCCCGAGGGCTACGCCGGCCACAGCCTGCGCGCCGGACTCGCTACCTCCGCTTCGAACGCCGGCGCCGATCTGCTTCACATCATGAGCCAGACCCGGCATCGTTCGGTCGAGACCGTGCGCCGATACGTCCGCGATGCAGAAATCTGGCGGAACAACGTCACCCGGCTGGTCTTGCCCTAGGCAAACCTCTGACGCCGCCGACCTAGCGCGATCAGGGCGACCTATGCGAACGTGCGCCTTATGCGCTCGAGACGCCGCCGCCCCTGGGATCGAAAAGCCCTCTTCCTTGTCCGGATGAAACAGGCCGCGTGAGCGACGCGGGACGCGTCCTGCCGCGCCTGGGCGTCCGCTGGGCCTTCACCGACTTTTCGGGCTGGGGCGTCTTCGGGACCAACCTTGCGCGCGACCTCGCTCGCCGTGGGCTCGCCGATCCGGTCCCGCTTTACCTCGACGATCTCCTGACCGACGAAACCAAGGACGATCCGCTTCTTGCCCCCGCACTCACGGCCCAGCGCGAGATGGCGCCGCGCCTGGCGGCGGAGCAGCCGGTTCATCTGGATTTCCCAGTCCTTCATGGCCTCGGAAACGGGCTCGCCGCCGGCCGGCTGAGCGAGCGCGTTTTCGGAAAGCCTGATATCGGCATGGTCTTCCTCGAGGACACGCGCCCTGGCGCCGCCGCATCGCTGGCCGCTCGCTACCACCTGCTGCTCGCCGGATCAGCCTGGAACGGCGACGTGCTGCGCGGATTCGGCATCGACCGCGTTACGGTCTGTCCGCAAGGCGTGGATACCGTCCTGTTTCGCCCGCAACCGCGCCGGGGCGTCTTCGGCAATCGCTTCACCGTCTTCAGCGGCGGTAAGCTTGAGTTTCGCAAAGGCCAGGACATCGTCATCGCGGCCTTCCGGATCTTCCACGCCCGGCATCCCGACGCGCTGCTCCTAACCGCCTGGGCCTCTCCCTTCCCCGACGCCGCAGCAGACCTCGTGCATTCGCCGCATCGCACCGGCGCTCCGGCAGCGGCCGACAGCCCCGAAGCCGTCTCCCGCTGGCTGGCTCAAAACGGCGTCCCGCTGGACAGCATGGCGCTGCTGCCGGCGGTCTCGAACGGCTCCCTGGCACCCTGGCTCAGCGAGGTCGATGCCGCTGTCTTCGTCAGCCGGGCAGAGGGCGGCACCAATCTGGCGGCCATGGAAGCGCTTGCCTGCGGCGTGCCGACCATCCTTTCGGCCAACACCGGGCACCGTGATCTCATCGCATCGGTTCCCTGCCTCGCCCTCGACTGCCAGGCGCTCGTCACACCAAATCCTGCCGCCGCCGGAACCGACGGTTGGGGCGAGACCGACCCTATGGCGGTGGTCGAGGCGCTCGAACGGCTCTATGCGCGCCGGGAAGAGGCGAGGGCGATCGGCCGCGACGCGGCCACTGCGATGGCCGCAACGTGGTCCTGGCCACGGCGCATCGATGGCATTCTTGCTGCGCTTGCCGCAGTCGGCGCTTGGCCGCCCGCATGAGCACCGACGCCGGGACACGGCTCGACCAGCTCTATGGAGAAGCCCTCGAAAGAGCCGCCCAAGGGGAGCTTGCCGGCGCCGGCGGCTTGCTGCGGCGCGTTGCGGCCTACAGCCCCTCCCTGCCGGAACCGATCATGGCACTCGGCGCGCTGGCGCTCCGCGGCGGCAACGCAACGCCCGCGCTGCGCTTTCTGGCGCGAGCGCTCGGAGTGGATCCGCTCAATCCTCACGGTCTCTACAATCGGGCCTTGGCGTTGGAGGCCCTGGGCCGCGAGCCGGACGCGAGCGCGAACCTTCGCCGTGCGTTGGCGAGCGCGCCGGGCTTCGCCGCCGTGCAGGGCGCCCTCGGCCGCGCCGAGCTTCGTTCGAGCAACGTGGCGCCAGCAGCACTCCGGTTGCGCCGCGCCCTCGCCTCCACGCCACGGGATCCGGATCTCCACATTGACCTCGGGCACGCGCTGCGCGCGGCCGGCCAGCATATCGCGGCGATCGCCAGGTATCGCGAAGGCGCACGCCTTGCGACGGACGCGGCCGGCCCATTGATCAATCTCGGTGCCAGCCTGGTCGAGGGCGGGCACCTGGCGGAGGCGGCGACGATCTGCCGCCGGGCGCTGGCCCTGGCGCCGACATCCGCCGATGCGTTCTACAACATGGCCAAGGCCGAATCCGACGGCGACCGCAGCGGCTCGCTCGTCCGCGCCCTCGCGATCGACCCCAGCTTCGCCGCCGCGCATCTCGATCTCGGCGTATGCAGACATGCACAGGATCGCTTGCCGGATGCGCTGGCCCACTACCGGACCGCCGCGGCGCTGGATCCTGGCCTGGCCAAGGCGCCGCACAATACCGGCGCACTCCTGATGCAGCGGGGTCTCACGCTTCAGGCAGAGCCCTTGTTTCGCCGTGCGATCGTGCTCGACCCGGCCAGCCCGGCGCTGATGAGCGATCTTCTGTTCTGCCTCTGCTTCCTCGAGACGCCCGACCTGGACGCCGTCTTCGCCGAGCATCGACGCTTCGACCGTCGCTTCGCCTGCAAAGGAACCGCCCCACCCGCCTTCAGCAATGGCCGCGATCCCGATCGGGTACTGCGTATCGGCTATGTCTCCTCGAACCTTCACCGCCACCCGGTGGGCCACGCGCTGCTCGGCCTCTTCGAGCACCGCGATCGCCGGAAGATCGAGATCACCGCCTATGCAGGCCCATCCCCGGTCGACGAAATGACTTGCCGCCTGCGGATGTCGGCCGATCGCTGGATCGACACAGACCGCATGCCGGACGAGGTTCTCGCCGCAACTGTGCGGCAGCACGAGATCGACATTCTGGTCGATTGCATCGGACACCTGCCGCAAGGACGGCTGCTGGCCTTCGCCCGACGGGCAGCGCCGATCCAGATCGGCTTTCCGGTCTACCCCAACACCACCGGGCTGACCGAAATGGACTATCGCATCGCCGACGCTGAGGTCGCCCCACCCTCAACCGATCGTCATCACGTTGAACGCCTGATCAGGCTTCCTGACGTCTATGCCTGCTATCGTCCGGCCGCAGACGACGTCATCCCGCCGGCCCTGCCGCCGGTGGATCGGGCGGGGGTCTTCACCTTCGCTTCCTTCAACAATCCGGCGAAGCTGGGAAACGCTGTCCTCTCGGCCTGGGCGGAAATCCTCAGGCTCGTGCCGAACGCGCGCCTGATCCTGAAGTGGCGAGGACTCGACGTGAGTTCCGCGCCCGTCGTCGAGCTGCGTCGCCTGGGGGTGGCGCCCGAGCGGATTGTCGTCGCCGGCTGGTCAGCCAATGCCTATTCTCCCTATCTCGACGTCGACTGCTGCCTCGATCCCTTCGTCAATGGCGGGAATACCACCTACGACGCGCTTTGGATGGGTGTGCCCGTCCTCACTTTGCGCGGACGCCATCTCTTTGCCCGAGTCGGAGCAAGCCTCCTTGCCCAGGTCGGGCTCCGCGAACTGGCCGTCGACAACGTCGGTGCCTACATCGGCACCGCCATCGCCCTCGCCGGCGATCGCGACCGGCTCCGACGGATCCGCCATCACCTCAGGGAGCGCGTCGCGGCTTCCCCGCTTACCGACGGCCGGCGCTATGCCGGGCATGTCGGCTCGGCGTACCGGGCAGTCTGGCGGCGCTGGTGCGATGGCCTGGCCCCGGCAGCTCTGACGATGGATACAGATGGCGGGATTGCGTGGTCGCCGACAAATGCGCCGGTGCGCTTTTGAATACTTGCCGGTGCGCCTTGATGTATCATTGCCGCTGCCCGCGCCGCTGCGGTACACGTGCCCGGCAGCACCGGCTCGAACGGCCGGACAGGCCCCCTCAGTAGCCAGGACGGTGTCCGTGTCGCTTCAATCCTGCAGCCGTTGCGTGATGCCGGAAACGGCTGAAACCCTTTCCTTCAGCCAGGAGGGAGTCTGCTCCGTCTGCCGGCAGATCGAGGTCAAGCAGACCGTCGTCGACTGGAGCGAACGCGGCCAGGAGCTTCAGCGCATCGCCGAGTCCGTGCGCGGCAAGGGCGACTACGACTGCATCGTGCCGTTCTCCGGCGGCAAGGACTCGACCTACACGCTCTGGTACGTGGTCAAGGAACTGAAGCTGAAGCCGCTCGTGGTTCGCTTCGACCACGGCTTCCTCAGGCCAACGGTCATCGACAACAGCCTCAAGACCTTCCGCATGCTCGGCGTTGACGTGCACCACTTCACGCCGAACTGGCAAGTAGTGCGCAAGTTGATGTTCGAGTCGCTGCGTCGCCGGGGAGATTTCTGCTGGCACTGCCACACCGGCATCTACTCCTACCCGATGTGGGTCGCGACCTGGCAGTCGATCCCGCTGATCATCTGGGGCGAGCCCTCGGCCGAGTATGCGTCGTTCTACAAGTACGACGAGATCGAGGTGCACGACGAGGAGCGCTACAACCTCATCATCAATCTCGGGATCAATCCCGAGGACATGCAGGGCATGCTCGACGACTCGATCTCGCCCTATCCGGTCACCGCCCGCGACCTCAAGCCCTACGCGATGCCGCCGATGGCGCTGCTCAAGGAAAAGGGCGTCAGGCAGATGTTCCTCGGCAACTACGTTCCCTGGGACGTCCGCAAGCAGGTCGACATCATCAAGCAGGACCTGGACTGGAAGGGCGACCAGGTCGAAGGGATTCCTCCGGACTACGACTACGAGAAGATCGAGTGCTTTCTCCAGGGCGTGCGCGACTACATCAAGTTTCTGAAGCGCGGCTTCGGGCGCACCGCGCATCTGGCCTCGATCGACATCCGCAACGGGCGGATGTCGAGAGAGAAGGGGGCCGAGCTGGTCGCGACCTATGACGGGCGCCGGCCGCCGTCGCTCGATCTCTTCCTTGAGTTCCTCGGCATCGACGAGCCGAGATTCATGGAGATCGTCGCACCCCACGTCGTTCATCCCCATGAGATGCCGACGCTCGAGGAGGTCAAGGCCTCCGCACAGAACTGGCGCACCTGGGACTACGAGCAGTGGTCCCGCGCCGGCAGAACGGCCAAGACCGAGGTCTGATGCGCCTCTCGATCGTCGACTGCGGCGTCAACAACCTCGCTTCGGTCAGCAATGCGGTGGCTGCCGCGGGATTCACGCCTGAAGTCGTGACCGAGCCCGAACAGATCCTCGCCGCCGACCGCCTGGTGCTGCCAGGGATCGGCGCCGCAGCCGAGGCGCTGAGCCGCCTGCGATCGCGCAACCTCGATCACGCCCTGGACGAAGCGGTGCGCAAGCGCGGCAGGCCGCTGCTCGGCATCTGCCTCGGCATGCAGATGCTGGCCGAGAGGCTTCTCGAGTACGGCGAGCACGTCGGACTCGGCTGGATCGCCGGCGATGTCGTCGCGCTGGACGCTATTGACGGCTTCGCCGAGCGGTCGCCGCACATGGGCTGGAACACGATCGACGTCGCGGAGACGGCCGATGTCCTGCTCGGCAGGCCGCGCGGCGAGCGCAGCTACTATTTTTGCCACTCCTACACGCTCGTGACCCCGGACTCCGACAGCGTCATCGCCACGACGGATCATGGCCGATCGTTGGTGGCGGCGATCCGCTTCGGCAGCGTCGTCGCTACCCAGTTCCACCCTGAGCGCAGTCACGTCAACGGCGCCCGGCTTTTCGCCGCCTTCGGGGCATGGGCGCCATGAGCGTCCGCCGGCGGCTGATCCCGAGCCTGCTGCTTCGGCGTGGCCGGCTGGTGAAGGGCGTCCGCTACGCCGAGCATCGGGATGCCGGGCATCCCGTCGGTACCGCTCGCGCCCACAATGCCCAGGGCGCGGATGAGCTGGCTCTGATCGACATCGACGCCGCGCGCGAGGGGCGGGCGCCCGATCTCGATACGCTTCGCGCCGTCGCTGCGGTCACCTTCGTGCCGCTGACCTTCGCCGGTGGCGTCACAGATACCGACGTCGCACGGGCCTGCATCGCCGGCGGCGCCGACAAGGTGATGGTAACCGCTGCGGCGCTCGAACGTCCCACCCTGATCGACGAGCTGGCGCACGTGCTCGGCGTCCAGGCCGTGGTGCTCGGCCTCGATCTCGTACGCGATGGCGACGGCGGGTATCTTCTTTACGATCATTGCCGCCAAGTCGCTCTCAAGGATCGTGGCTGGAGGTCCTGGGTGAAAGAGGCCGAGTCCCGCGGCGTCGGAGAGATCCGCGCCATGGCGGTCGACCGGGAAGGGTCGCGCACAGGCCTTGATCTCGCCCTCCATGCCGAGATTGCGCACCTGACGCGCCTGCCGATCATCCTCGAAGGAGGGGCCGGTACCCTGAAGCATCTGGACGAAGCCTTCGCCGCGGACGTGATGGGAATCAGCCTCGGGACCATGCTGGTTTTCTCGGACAACAACATCTTCAAGCTGAAACAATTTCTCGGCGCGCGCGGCCATCTGGTCCGCCGTCTGGAGAGTGTGTGACGCGATGCGCCTCGATCGACCTATCGTCACCTCCCGACTGACGCTACAGGTTCTCGACGAGGCGGCGGCGAGTGGACCATATCTGGCATGGATGCGGGATCCGGACGTTCTGCGCTTCCTTGAGGCGCGTCACGGGAAGCATGACGCGCAGTCCCTGGCGGCCTTCATCCGCTCGGCCAACAACAGCGAGGACGCCCTGCTTCTCGGCATCTTCGAGCGTTCGACCGTCCGCCATATCGGGAACATCAAACTCGGGCCCATCGATCGCCCCAACCGCCGTGGCGAAATCGGGATCATGATCGGCGAGCGCATCTGCTGGGGTCACGGGTACGCCCGCGAAGCTATCGAGGCCCTAGCCGATTACGCCTTCAACGTACTCTGTCTGCATAAGCTGACGGCGGGCTATCTGGCGCCGAACTCGGCATCGGGCAGAGCGTTCGAAGCAGTCGGCTTCATCATCGAGGCCCGTTATGCACAGCATTTCCTGCTGGATGACACCTGGGTCGATGGCGTGCGCATTGCTCGCTTCGCCCCGGTCCGTTAACGGCCGATCGAGGCGGTCGCTTCACGCAGGCGCGTCGCAATCGCGGTTCGAAACGCCTCGCGGCTGAAACGCCGGCGTGCCTCGCGGGTTGTTGCCTCGATCTGTCTGTGCCGCTCGCCTTCCGGCAAGCGATGCGCCCCTTCGATCGCCGCCTCGATCTCTTCCAGGCTGCAGGTCTCCAGTATGATGCCGCAGCCCGGCGGTAAATCGATCCCGCATTGTCGGGAAAGGATCGGAAAGAGCCCCGCCTGCATGCAGGTGATCGCCGAAGTCGACTGCCCTTCGCTTGCCGACGGCGCGACAAACCCTATGCAGGCGGCGGTCAAGCAGGCGAAGTCGAACGATACCGGCGACATCGAGCCGAGCACCCTGATCGTGCCTGACCGGCTTATGCGATCGCCGTAGGTCGTCCGAAACCACGCCTCGTCTGCAGCGGGCCCCACGACATCAAGCCGCCAGTCTGGACGCCTGAGAAAGACCTCCACAACCCGGTCGAGGCCCTTCAGTGCCGCACCGTGACCTGAAAACCAGAGCCACCGTCGCGGGTCCACGGTGGTTCGGCTTGCGTCCGGTTGCCGAAGAGGGGCGCCCGACGGCGACACCAGCCGTATCTTGTCCTGCATCGCCGCTTCATAGGTCGCGCGAGTCACATTGTTGCCGAAGAGCCAACACTCGTCGGCCAGGCGAAGGGAGGCGATCTCGCCCGCGACGTCGCCGAGGCTGCGCACCGGCGGCGCCGTCACCCCTGTTCGCTGCTTTAGCTCTCGAAGGCGCCGAGCCTCCTGCTCATTCTGGAAGTCTGGACTACTGCCGGTGAGCAGCATGATTTTGCGGCAGTCAACGCGCAGGCGGGGCGCATGACGGCTGAGCGCGCTGTGCAGGCAGAAGACACCGTCATAGGTCTCAGGGTTCGCCCATGCATCGAACAGACCCGTCAGGTCGACGGCAAAACCATGTTCGAGAAGCATGCGGGCAATGACCCGGCTTTCCCACTGATTGCTGTGGCGGGAAAACCGTTCGTCAGTTTCAGGTAGGAGCACGCCGCCGGCGTTATAGCCGAACAGGAATACGCCCCTTTTCCGACGATCGAGCGGCGACAGACGCGTGACGTCCCCGATCTTCTCGACGCCGATCCTGCCAATGCCAGGGACATCGAGACGTTCCGGTGGATCGTTCGTGAGGATGTGGATCGTCGCAGCGTAGGCCGCGCGGCTGCCGATGCTTGCCGGATCGGCCGCGAGATCGGCATGGAAAGAGGTGGCCGCTTCCTCGAGATGACCCGTCGCGACCAATGCAAGCCCGCGATCGAAGTCGTCGGACACCCCAATAGGCCTCTGCGCCTTCGTCCGACATAATGTGTCGATCGCTTTCAGGAGACTGCGGGCGACGTCAATCAGCTCCGGCCGACCGTGAAGCAAGGTCCGTAGGCGCCGGCTGACCGCACCAGCCTTTCCTGCCGCGATGCGCAAGGCTGCGTGCTGAAGTTCGTGCCCCAGGTTCGGCACCAGCGCACAGACACGTCCGAGGCCGACCCCGTCGTCGTTCGTGTCTAGTTGGCGCCGCAGGTTCCAGCCTTGAACCGCCTGCGGCGACAGCGCGAGTCCGCGCCGCACGGTGCGGCCCACCTCGGCGATCCGACCTTTGGAGAGTTGTAGCGCTGCGAGGTTGAGACAAGCGGCGCCGTCGACTTCCGCCCAAACAGCACGACGAAACATGGCGAGCGCCAGCTCGCCAAGCTCGAGGCTGACAAGCGCTATTCCCAGAAGCTGGAAACCTGCGCCATTGCCAGGCGAGACCGACAGCGCGCTGCGCGCCAAGCGGACCGCACGCCAATGTTCCCCTGATCGGAGGGCCGCCTCTACTTCGCCTATCTTGTCACCGATCAAAGGTGATCACCCGCGACGATGCCAGGCTACGAGGCGATCGACCACGGCCTTGGCGCCGTTCTCCGCATCCCAAGCCCGGGCCAAGCGCCTGGCTTCTGCGGCGCGGGCCGGAAGGTCTGCGATCGCGCGACGTATCGCTGCGTCAACAGCCTCCGGAGTCCACTCACAGAATGTCACCGGCTCCCCGCCTAGCCGCCGGACGGAAGCGCTCATCCACGTGTCCTCCGGCACGACGACAACCCGGCCGGCAGACAGCGCTTCACAAAAGACCGCCGAACTGGCGATGCGGTACGCCGAGGCGAGATAAGGCAGACAGACGATATCGGCCGCATCCAGGAGGCGGCGATAGGCCGATGGATCCAATGATCCTTCGATGAGAGCGGTATCGCTTCCGGCCGTCGCGAACCGTCGCACTTCGGCAATCTGCCCGGTCGCGCTGAGGCTTTCTCCGGTATCGAATGTCTGTATTGCCAGCCGATAGGACCGATCGCCGGCGCGCGCGAGTTCGCACAGCCTCGGCAGCAGGTGGAAACCCTTCATGTATCGTGCGTCGCCGAAGTAGCCGACGACGGGCCTATCTGTCGGCGGTGGGCGATGCTCGGGCGAGGGCACAGTGAAGGGCAGGGGCAAGGTCGCAAAGTCGAGCCCGAGCGTCGCGCGGTGAACCTCCGCATTCTCCTCGGTCTCGCAGCAAAGCACGGCCGGGCGAGCCGTCGTCGACAGCACCAGCGCAGGAACTTTCAGCCGCGGACCCTCGCCTGCGTAGGCATCCAGATCGTAGCGAAACAGACAGACCAAGGTCGGCAGCGACGGTCCCGCGATCAGCGACAGCCATTGCGCGAGGCCGACGATCTGCCGCGACGTGGTGGCGGGTACGAAGACCAGCGTCCCGGGACCGAGCTCGGCGGTCAGCGGGACGAGATCGCGGTGGAAAACCGCGTTGAGCGCAATATGCGTCCAGGCCGCACCGACTTCGGCGTCGCCAGGAATGTCATTCAGAACTGCCCGGCCGAGCGTGGTGAAATGTCCAACGGCACCGATAGCTTCGGCGACTGCCGGCTCGATGCCGCGATAGGCGAAAATCCGCGTCTCGATGCCGCGCGCGCGGGCCTCCCTCGCGATGCCCTCGAGATAGTTGAAGTTGTGACCGCTGAACGTCGCCAGATCGGGATCGAGAACGACGAGCTTCACTCTGCAGCCCTTCGAGATTTCCGCATCACAATCTCCGTGCTTCCTAGGCGAGGCAAGGGATTTGGTCCCCCGGCAGAAGGTCCTCAGTCGGCGTGCAGATCCATGAGTACGGCCTCGACGACCGACGTCCAATCGTTCGGCGCAGGCTGACGATACAGGCGCAGAGTCGGGTACCAGGGGCTGTCGCTGCGGCCGAGAAGCCAGCGCCAGTCCGGCGAAAAAGGCAGCAGGGTCCACCCGGGCCTGCCGAGCGCACCGACCAGATGCATGACCGACGTATCGACACCGATGACCAGGTCGAGGCCGGCTATCACCGCTGCCGTGTCCGTAAAGTCGCTCAGTTGCGTCGGATTCTCGATCTTCGTGGCGTCAGTCGAGAGGTCGTCGATGTCGCCCGCGCGCGACCCGACCTGCAGCGGCACGATGGTGATTCCGGAAATGCTGCAGAGCCCGGCGATGAGACCTCGGAGGGACTTCGCGTCGAGGGAACGGTTCCTGTCGTTCCTGTGCTGTGGATTTCCGGCCCAGACAAGGCCGATCCGACGGCCACACGGGCGAGGGTCATGCGGCGGAACAGTGAGATAGGGGACGCGGGCCGGAACTGTGCGCAAACTCGTCCCCAGCCTGTGCGCCAGGCTTAGCAGCGGCACATGCACGTCGAAGAAGGGCAAGGGATCGCCCTTCGCGACCACCATGGCAACTCCAGAGACGTCGGCCATCAAGCGCACCAGCGCCGGCTGGCACTCGAGGATCACGCGAAATCCCATGGCCGCGAGAGGCGCCAGATAGCGGACGAACTGGATTGTATCGCCGAGGCCTTGCTCGGCATGCACCAGGATCGTCCGCCCTGCCCCCGGTTCGCCCTGCCAAACCGGCTCCAGGAAGGGGCGACGCCAGCCGGCGAAGGCGCGCAACGTCCAGCGCTCCTCGTAGTCGGCAAAGCCCCGCTCCAGGTCGCCCGACACCAGCCGCGAGACTCCGCGGTTCCATTGCGCCTCGCCATCCGCGTAGCCCGCGGACATCGCCCGATCGAACCACCGAATTGCCGGACCGATATCGTTCCACGCCAGATCCTGCGAGCCAAGATTGTTGAGGGCGTGAACGTGAGAAGGTTCGTGGAGGAGGGCGCGATGGTGCCAGCGGCGCGCCTCAGTCGAGCCGGGCGGCAAGGCGGTTCCGAGATTGGTCATCGCACCGGCACTGTCCGGCGCCAAGGTCACCGCCCGGCAAAACCAGCGAAGCGTGTCGGCCAGTTGATCCAGCTCACGTAACGCGGCTCCAAGATTGGCAACAGCCTCGACAAGCCGCGGCTCCAGCGCCAGCGCCCGCCGATAGCAGCAACCTGCCGCGCCCGCCCGGCCGTCGGCCCAGTGGCGGCCGCCCAGGCGGTGCCATCCGGCCGCCCGGTATCGGTCCAGCACGATCGCGCGCATGGCCTTCTGCAGACGTTCGCCGTTCCCGGTCTCGACGATCTCGGGGTCCGCGAATGCGTCCCATCCGTCGACGCGATCGGGAGCCAATGCCAAACCGCGGCGAAGCGCGCCGATGCTCTCACGCTTCTGGCCAAGCCGTCCGCATGCGAGGCCGACGCCGATCAGGGCGGCGGCCGACAGGGGCGAGATTGCCAGGGCGCGACCGAATGCCTGAAGCGATACCGGTGCGGCTCGGTCCATCCAAGCGGCGCCGGTCCTAATCCAGCCTTCGGCCTGGTCCGGTGAAAGCGTTGCGGCCCGTCGAAGCGACCGCATGCGCACGCCTACCTCCGGGTGCACCGACGCAAGCGCGACCAGTGCTTCGACGTCGAGAGCAGAGATGCTCAGCAGTCGCAGAAGCCATTGGCTCGCGCCAACGTCCTGGCCGAGCCGCTGTGCGCACGCCGCCAGGTTGCTGAGGCTGTCGAGCCCGACTGGCAAGAGCGCCACCGCCCTCCGGAGAGCGAGGCCAGCTTCTGCCGGACGATCGGCCAGCAGCGCGCGGGTGCCGGCCTCTGCCCAGGCAGCTCCGGGATCGATCCCGACGACCGAGGTCACGACGTTCGACCGGGCATGACCGACCGTCGCTTCAACGATCGCGGGCCGGATGCCCCGACAGGGCGCGGCGCTCCCCTTCCGCAATCTCGCCTTCCGACATCTGCGTACGCAACAGATCCATGTTCTCTTCCGCCTCCGGCTGGCCCGATCCGGCGGCCAGCTTGAACCACGCATATGCCTCGACGGTGGAGCCTGCAGTCTCGCCCTCGGCGATCATCACCCCAAATAGGTTCTGAGCATCGGGCAGGCCCGCTTCCGCCGCCAGCCGCAGCCAGTGGGTCGCCTTCTCGGGATCGGCGGGAACACCCATACCGTGCCGATAAGCCTCGCCCAGCTTCAGCATCGCCATGGGAAAGTCGCCGAGTGCAGACTTCTGATACCAGCTCACCGCTCCCGGAAAATCGACGAGGCCGCCTTCCCCTCTCTCGGCCAGCAGTCCCAGGTTGAAGGCGGCCGTGGCATTGCCGTGCCACGCTGCTCGCTCGAGCCACTGCTTGGCCAAGCCGATGTCGTGCGGCAGCCCGCCGAGCCCGACCAGGTACAGCCCGCCCAGATATGCCTGTGCGTCCGCGTCGTCCTGCTCGGCGAGCCTGCGGAGAAGCGGGACGGCAGCCGCGAAGTCGCTCCGCTGCATCATGGCCATCGCACGCGCCAGATCGTCCGCAGCCCCCGCCGGCGGCATCCCGAGGAGCAGCGCCAGACCGAGCAACGCCGTGACGACGACTGATCGGGACGACCGCATCATTGCTTGTCCTCTCCGCCGCTGAGGCGAGCCGCAGATAGCATCCCTTAGCCCCCTTCCTCGGCCTGCTCAACCATCCAGCCATACGCAGCCTCGAGCTTTCGCGCCATGTCATTGGCATCTGTCAGGGAAGAGCACGCCATCGCCGCCCGCAGCGAAGTCCGGAGGCCAGCCCGTCCGGCCTCGTCGGCGGCCAGCTTCACCGCGATCTCCCGATAGGACTCGACGTCCGAGGCGATGAGGTCGTCCGCTCCGACGGCACGGAGGATGGCAGCTGATTGCCGCTCGATGATCGACCGGCCTCGGAGGCTGACGACCGGAACGCCCATCCACAGCGCCTCGCACGTCGTCACTCCGCCAGTAAACGGAAACGGGTCGAGGGCGATGTCGATATCTCCATACTCGGCCAGCATGTCGTGGTGCGGCGAGGCGCCCGCAAGTTCCAGACGGTCCGGCGCGATGCCGTGTGCCTGAAACCGACGCCTCATGATCGCGGCGACCGACGGCTCCGTCATCGACCACCATTTCAGACGGAGTCGCGACTCCGGCAACTCCTTCATGATGCTCGCCCAAACCGCGATCACCTCGTCGCCTATCTTGGGCGGATAGTTGAAACATCCGAAGCGAACCCAGCCGTTCCGCATGCCGGGTGGAGGCGCGGGCGCCGGTGCATCGGCCGGAGGGATGTAACAAAAACGTGGGCGGTTGAGCCGAAAGGGCTGTTCAGCGAGATGCTGGTCGGCACCTTCAGGCGAATGGTCGCCGTCGGTCAGGAACCAGTCGATCGAGGCAAGACCGGTGGTAAAGAAGCTCTCGATCCAGGTCGCCTGAACACGGGCGGGGCGGCGGGCAAAGACGTCGAGGCGGTTCCCGGGCGTGTGGCCGGCAAGGTCCACCAGCACATCGACGCGGTCGCCACGGATCGCCTGTGCAGCGGCTTGGTCGCTCAGACCAGAGATGTCTCTGGTGCCCCGAAGCGCCGGCCCAAGATCCAGTGCGCCAGGCGTTCCTCGCCGCGCCTGAACGTAGGCAAAGACCTCCACGGCTTCCGGATCGTGCCGGGCGATGGCCGACAACCCGAGATGCCTCGTGGACGCGAGTGTGAAGGTGGAAACATAGCCGATCCGCGGACGCGTCGCCGCCGGTCGTGCCGGATATCTCGCCGATACCGGCTTGCGGCTCCACCACGCCCCCGCAGTCTTCGCTTGAGCGGCGCTCATCCCCGGCAGGTAAGCGAGCACCATCAGAAGATTTGAAAGAAACGTCGCCCTGCCGGGTTCGATAGCCAGCGCGCGACGATGCGCTGTCGCGGCCGAGGAGGGTGAGACCGCCTCCTGGCTCGCATTACCGAAATTGGTGTGCGCCTCGCTGGAAGCCGGTTCGAGCACGAGCGCCCTGCGGGCCGCACGGGTCGCAGCCGTGAGACGCCCGAGGTCATGACTGGCCAGCGCCGTGTTCGACCAGGCCGCCGCGTGCAGGGGCCTGCACGACAGGCTGCGGGCGAAGGATCTGGCGCCGGCCGTGATGTCTCCATCATCATAGGCCAGACTGCCGGAACTGTTCAGGCCATCCGCATCGGCCGGAAAGCGCGCGACTGCTTGGCGCAGGATACGGCGCGCCTGCCTTCGATCGGTTCGGGCCAGGGCCAAGCCAAGCCGAAGCAGCCTTTCGGCGGCCGGATCGATCGCCACCGCGCGACGCATCCAGTTGACCCGTTCCCGCTCGCCGCTCTGCGCGGCGCTCAGCAGATCCATGAGCGCCGGCATCACCGGCGCGATGGCAAGCGCCCGGGCCATCATTTTCGGCGTAGCCGCGTCGATCTCTGCCGCCGCGAGGCAGGTGTTGACCACCACGCGGACGTCACCCGGCGCCAAGGCTGAAGCGCGTGCAAGCAGACGGCTCGCCGACCGCGCGGTCCCGGCCGCCAGGTCCCGCGCCGCATAACCGTTCAGGGCATCGATGTCGGCCGGGCCGAGAGCGATCGCCTGTCGATACGCGGGCCGCGCGCCCTCGAGGTCGCCGGCCCGATGACGCGCGAGAGCCGAGGCGAGGGCAGAGGCGACGGTCATGTCCGTTTGCGGAGGAGGAGTTGCTCGTTGGTGCGAGACGCGCTTGGGCTCGTAGCACGCCCCCCAGGAGGCGTCGATACCGCTTGTTCCTCGCCGGCAGCGCGGCTAAGTCGTCCTTCATGCCGCCTTCCCCGCGTCCCGCGACCGGCACGCTTCTCCTGACGTTTCGCGTCGCGATCGCGCAGTCCCCGGCCGATATCGCTGCCCTCGTCGCTTTTGGCAGCCGGCTTGCGGATGCCGGAGATCCCGCCGTCTCGCGCCTCTGGATCGATCGCGCTTTGGCGACGTCGACCACGGAACCGGGTCTGTACGAGGCCGCGGCGGCCGTGACGCTGCGCACCGGCGATTTCTCGGCAGCATCTCAACGGCTGCGCCGGGTGCTGGCGTCCGACCCGCGCCACGTTTCCGGTCACCTCGCACTTGCGCGTGCCTATCACGCCCTGAGGCAACGGGAGAGTTGGCACCCGGCGGTCGGGCGCGCCGTCGCGCTGGACCCGCACTCGACCGAGAGCTGGCGCATCGCCTCGTCGCTGCTGCGTTCGTCCGGACGGCTGGCCGAGGCGCGCGCCACCGGCCGACGCGCCGCGAGCCTCTCTCCCGCCGATCCCGGTGCCCTGGTCGAGACGGCGCGAGCCGAGCACGCACTCGGCTTGGTTCCTGTGGCCGCGAACCGCATCGAACGCGCACTTGCCTGCGCGCCCGACAACGCCGACAACGCCAACCTGTCGGCCCTGATCAATGCCTATGCCGGCCCCGTATCGCTTCTCGGAGCCGCGGTTCGCCGGCATGCCGTGCTCGCGCGGCGCTCACGGACCCGTCCGCCGCCTTTGCATGATCCGCGCGCCGAGCGTCCGCTTCGGGTCGGCTACGTCTCGGCCGATCTCCACGACCATCCGGTTGGCCACACGCTGATCGGACTGATCGAAGGGCATGATCGCGAGCGCCAGTCCGTCTTCTGCTACGCTTCGGTATCGCAACCCGACTGGCTGACCGCACGCTTCCGAGCCGCCGCAAGCGCCTTCCGGCCTGTCTTCGGCCTGAGCGATGAGGCGTTGCGCAAGGTCATCGAAGCAGACCGTATCGACGTCCTGGTCCATGTCGCGGCGCGCTTCTCCGGAAATCGCCCGGGCCTGGCAGCCGTGCGAGCATCAGCCGTGCAGATCGCCATGTTCGACGTTACGTCGGCAGGGACCCGCGACATCGACGCGACCCTCTCTGATCGCGATCTGCATCCGACGGAGTCAGGCGAGTATTTTGCGGAACCGGTGCGGCTGCTGCCCGCTTCCTGCCTGTTCTCGCCGCCGCCCGCTCCCGACATTCCGCCGCTGCCGGCGCGAGCGAGAGGTCATATTACTTTCGGGTCTGCCAACAATCCGGCGAAATGGTCCGCCGAGACGCTATCGCTCTGGGCAAGGATCCTCGATCGCTTGCCCGGCGCCAGGCTCTGGCTCAAGTTCTACGACCGTACCGGCGACGTCTCGACCGAAGCGGTCTTGCGCCAGCGCCTTTACGAGCATGGGCTGCCGCCTGACAGAGTGGACTTCGGCGCCGGCGCACTCACCAAGGTCGACCACCTGGCTGCGCTTGGGGCCGTCGATGTCGCCCTGGACCCGCACCCTTTCGGCGGCGCGACGGCAAGCTTCGAGGCTCTCTGGATGGGCCTCCCGATCGTTACCCTCGCCGGAGATCGCCTGGTCGGCCGGACCAGCGCCATGCTGCTCCGCCACGCCGGACTTTCCGATCTTGTCGCCGCGACACCCGCTGACTACGTCGATGTCGCCTGCCGGCTGGCAACCGACAATGGGCGGCTGCAAGAGTTGCGGCAGGTCCTACGGAAGCGCCTTGAAGCGTCACCGATCTTGGACCGTGCCGCCTACGTCGCGACCGTCGAGCGCGCCTATCGCGAGGCCTGGGCATCGGCCTGCGAGCGGCACCATCGCCTCCACATGTCGCGATAGGCCGTCTCGAAGTAGCCCGCCTGACTTTTCCCGTCGCAGAGCGGCGAGCTCCGCATCCTTTCCCGCAGATCGAGGCGCAGCGCCGCAAGCTTTCCGAGATCGCGCGCGACCGAGGCGGCGATTGACCCGAACTCAGCCGGCGTCCGTGCGACGAACTCGCCCAGACCCAGGCGATCCATGACCGCGTAGCCGACACGCCCGGCGAACCGCTCTCCAAGCAGCGTGATGACGGGAACGCCCATCCACAGCGCTTCGAAGCTGGAGGTCCATCCGCCGAACGGAAACGGATCCAGCGCGATGTCGATGTCGTTCCAGAGAGCAAGCTGCTCGGTCCGCGTATGGTCGCCTCCGCCGAACACGATACGGTCGGCGCTCACGCCCTCTGCGGCGAACATGCCGAGGACGCGCCGCTGCACCGATGCGTCGGCATACCAGTCGACGTACTTGAGTCCAATCCGCGAAGCAGGCACGGCGCGCAGCGCCGCTGCCCAGGCAGAGATGGTGGTCGGCGTCAGTTTCGCTGGATTGCTGAAGGAACCGAAAGTGACACGCCCAGTCCTGAGCGCCGGCAAAGGCTGGACCGGCGGAGCCTGGTCGTCCGGCGGTTGCAGGAAGAAGCACGGCAGGCGAGCTACCGTTTCGGTGAACCGTTCACTCCAGCCTTGCCCGTCAGCGGGGTGGAGGCGGGGGTCCGATATCCAGTAATCGACAACCTCCAGACCGCTGGTCGACACGTCGTCCAGGCTCACCTGGATCGGCGCCGGTCGGTGCGCGGTCACCAGCAGGCGATTGTGCGCGCTGTGGCCACCGACGACGACCAAGATGTCGACACCGTCGGTTCTTATCTGTTTGGCGAGTTCCTCGTCCGATAGGCCGGCGACCTGACGCCACACCGCGCTTCGGCTTCGGCAGCGTTCGGTGAGATCGTCCGAGAAGCGGATCGAAGCATAGGCGTTGACCTGAACGAGCTGCGGATCGTGGTTCTCGAGCAGTTCGACCAGGATGCGACCGAGCGGATGGTCGCGAAAGTCTTGAGACACGTATCCCACGACGATCCTGCGCTCGGGATCGACCGAGTTGGCGTGGCGCCGATCCGCCCGATAGAGCGGCCGGGCGTAGAGGTCTTCCCAGCGGCGATACTCGGCGAACAACGCCTCACTCGTGAGGCGGTCGTCGTAGCTCATGGTGAAGAGAAGGTTGCTGTGCAGGGCGCTGGTCGGCGCGATGGCGATGGTACGCCGGTAGGCGAGGAGCGACTCCTCTACGAAGCCGCCGGCCTTGAGAGCCTGGGCCGTGTTGTTGTGGGCCGTCTGATCGGCCGGAATCATCGCCAGCGTCCGGCGCCCGATGCGGATTGCCGGCTCCACGAGCCCGTAGCGGGACAAGGTGCCTGCAAGGTTTCCGAAGATCATCGTGTTGTACGCATCTCGTGCCAGCGCCCTGCCATAGGCGGTGGTTGCGGCGACGAGGTCGAAGCGAAGGTCGGCGAGGACCCCCATCAGGTTTAGGATGGCCGGCTCCTGCGGCGCATCCGCCAGCGCCCGGCGCGCCCAGGTCTCCGCGCCGGCGATATCGCCATTGCGATGATGCTCCTCCGCCTTGAGAAACGGATCGACGGCTGCGGTCATGCGCGCACGGCCTCTTTCGCCATTGAAACCAATTCCCGCTCCACCTCGGCAGCGACCGCCTGCCAATCGTCCGCGCGAGGCTGACGGACCAGCCGCATCGTCGGGTACCAGGGCGTATCCGAACGGTCGAGCATCCACCGCCAGTCCGCCGGGGTCGGCTCATCGGTCACCCGCATGGCCACGAATTGGACATCCCGTATCCCGCAGAGGCGGTCGAGAGCCTCGAGGGGAAAGGAGCGCCGCCGGTCGTCCCGATGGGCCGGATTCCCCTGCCAGCAAAGCCCTATGCGCAACGCCCGTGCGGCGCCGAGGCGTTCCCGCCATGCGCGGCGGCCGGCAACCTGCGGCGCCGGGTCAGGAGTGGCGGCGGGAACGGTTTCCGCTGTCGTACCGAACAGTCCCGGCAAGCTCGTCAGTCGGCAATTCCTGTCGTGATCCAGCACGTTCTCATCCGAGACAACGACATCCGCCACGACATCCAGCGTCTTCAGAAGGCGCACGGGTCGAGCCTGAACCGGAAGGATCGTTCGGAGACCCCGTCGCGCAGCGAGCTGGGCATAGCGGCAGAACTGGACTGTATCCCTGAGCTCCTGCTTGGCAAAAAGGAGGGGCGTCTTGCCGGAGGCGGCCTCACCTCGCAATCGCCGATGGCGGGGCGGGCGGGGCGCCTGCGCGCCCGGCACATCGAAGCGGGCCTCCGCATCAGGCCAAGCCTCTGCAGGCCTACCGGCGAGCAGCCGTGCGACCGCCCGAATCCAGGCCGCATGGGGAAAGCAGGAGTGAGTCGCCAGGGCGCGGTCGGTCCACTTCTCCGCAGCCGGGAGCGTCCGGCGCGTACTTCGAAAATGGCGTTATTGTTCAGGCTCTCCGACTGCGCCGGCTGAAGTGCGAGCGCCTTCCAGTTCTCGCGTCCCCCTTCGTCGAGCCGGTCCTCGCGTCTGAGACCGATCCCGAAGTTGCCGCGGGCCGGTGGATCCTGATCATCCCGTGCAAACGCGCGATCGAGCCACATCCGCTCGGTGGCGAAATCGTCTTCGCCGACCGTCGTCGAGATCGAGGCCGCATAGAGTCCTGACATTGGCTCCAGGGCAAGCGGGCGCCGCAGGAGCCGCGCCGCCGTCGGTTTGTCCGCGCGATCGATGCAGACCCCCGCAAACGCAGCCAGGTGAACCGGCGACGTTGGCACGATCGCGACGCTCCGCCCGAGCCAGCGGACCGGGCCGTCTTCCTCGCCGGAACCTTTGAGCGCGACGCCCATGAGATGCAGCGCTACACCGTCGGAAGGGAGCCCCACCAGATGATGGCGGGCAAGGCGGACAGCGGCCGGGACCTGGCCCCGTTGCAGGGCTTCGACTGCCAATGCGAGTTGGGGGTCAAGCAAAGCGCGCTCGCAGGTCGTCGGCAACCCGCCGCGCCACCGACAGCCAGGATTCGTCCGGAGCGCGGCGCAGCAGGCGTGCACCGGGGTACCATGGCGTGTCCTCGCGATAACGCAGCCAGCGCCATGCCGGGTTTGGCGCCAACAGTATCCACAGCGGACTCCCCATCGCCCCTGCCAGATGCGCGACGGACGTCTCCACTGAGATGACCAGGTCAAGCTCGGAGATCGCCGCCGCCGTGTCGGCAAAATCCTCGAACTCCTCACCGACAGCCAGCAGACCGGGCCGATCGACGGGCAGGACGGAGCCCTTCTGCAGCGACACGAACGACAGGCCTTCCAGCGCCAGGATCGGCTCCAGGTCGGAGAGCTGGCACGACCGCTTCTGGTCGAAACCGCTTCCCGGATTGCCGGCCCAGCAGAGGCCGATACGCGGCCGACGCGCAAGCGCAAGGCGTCGGGCCCAAGCAGCCTTGAGCTCGGGCGGTGGCCGGAGGTGGGGCGTAGGCGGCGGTACCGTATCGACCGTGGTCGCAAACAGGGCGGGCAGGCTCTCCATCGGCAGGTACTGGTCGTAGGTTCCCGGAGGTGGCGGCGCCGCTCCGCGCTCGATCACGCGGTCGGTGCCCGCGTAGCCGTCAAGCAGGCGGCGAAGGCCGGACTTCACCTCAAGCGTGAGGGCGCCGACCCGGGCGCGGGCCAGGGGGATATAGCGGAGGAAGTTGAAGACGTCTCCATAACCGATCTCGTCATGCACGAGCAGGCGTCCGGGGAATGGCGCGCCATTCCATCGCGGCGCGGAAAGCTCATGGGGATATGCCCGCTGAACCTCGAACCGGACGTCGAAGTCGCTGAAGCCTTGCTGCCAGTCGCCTTGCCCAAGAAGGGTCAAGGTCCGGTTCCAGCGCGCCTTGGGATGACGCGGCTCGATGGCGACGGCGCGGCCCGCAGCGACGACCGCCGTATCCCGGTCGCGGCGCTCTTCGAAGATTCCGCCTAGGTTCAACCAACCCTCGAATATCGCCGGCGCGAGAGCGACCGCGCGGCGAGTACAGGTGAGGCCATAGGCCCAGTCATCGTCTTCGACAGCTGCCCGACCACGGTTGATCCAGGCAAGCGGCTGGTGCGGATCGGCGGCGAGGACCGCATCGAGGATAGTCCGCGCACCGGCGACAGCGCCCCGATCGAGCAATACCGCCGCCAGGCTGGTCGCCAGGCCCAAATCGGCGGGTTCGATCGCCATGGCGCGCTGGAGGCTGGGTACCGCTGCGACCCGCTCTCGCGATCCGCGCTCGAGCCAGGCCGGCATATAGGCAGGGTCCAGCGCCAGGGAGCGCCTCAGCGCCCGCCGCGACTTCCCGTCCACGGGTGCCGCGACCGCAAACGCGAATTGAACGCCGGCATCGTCGATGGTCGCATTCGAGCGATCGAGCCAGAAGGACGCCGCCGCTTCGCCTCGCCTGAAGGCGGCAAGCCCGAGATCCACGAGAGCTTGAGCTGAAGAAGGAGTTTCCACCAGCTGCCGCCGGACCGCGGAATCGTCACCGGGGCCGCTCATCGATCTCGTGCCGCCGCTCGCATCCGTGACCGATCCGCTTTGTTCAGCGTAACCCCGACTCTATGCCTTGGAGGAATGAGTCGCCACGTCCGCGGGAGCGGGAAATTTCAGTTCCGCGGGTGGAGCGATCCTTCCATGACATTCCTTGAACCGCTGACCCGATCCGCACGGGCACATCTGCAGGCGCTTGACGCGGATGACCGGCTCCGGCGCGCGCGCTCCCGGATTTTCCGCCGGGGGTGTCCGATCGGGAACAAGCCTGGAAATCGACCGAGCGACGCTCTTGCTGATCTCGCCCAGCATCTCCTCGAAGAAGCTGTAGGCCTCCTTCTTGTATTCTTGCAGAGGCACCAGCATCGCGGCCCCCCGGAGCGCCACGCCGAAACGAAGGTGCTCGAGAGAGGCAAGCTGATGGCGCCAGCACTGGTCGAGGGCCGTCATCACGACATATCGAGTTACCCGAGGCCGCTCTTTCGGATCGAAGGCTTCAAGCCGCTGCCGCCAAAGGTCGGCGACGCACACTTCGAGCCGCTGCAGAATCTCCTCGTCCGCGATTCCTTCCTCGGCCGCCCATTCGTCCACGGGAACAATCAGGTTGAACAGGTCCAGCAGATCGGCCTTAAGGCCGGCCAGATCCCACTGCTCGGCATAGGCGGTCGGCGGTATCCGCGCGGCCACCATCTTGGCCATCACCTCGGTCCGCATCGCGACCAGCCGATGATCGAGGTCCTCGTCTGCCAAAATCTCCCGGCGCAGGCCGTAGATGAGCTTTCGCTGCTCATTGGCCACGTCGTCGAAGTCGAGAAGGCGCATGCGGCTGTCGAGCATCATCTCCTCGACCGTGCCCTGGGCCTTTCGGATGGCGCGGGTCAGCCACGAATGGAACATCGCGGCCCCCTGGTCGAGACCAATCTTGTCCAGCCGGCGCCGAAGCCGATCGGCGCCGCCAAAGATGCGGATCAGCTCGTCGTCGAGGGAAAGCATGAAAACGGACTCGCCGGGATCCCCCTGGCGGCCGGCGCGGCCGATCAGCTGATCGTCGATGCGGCGGCAATGAAAGCGCTCGGTGCCCATGATCAACAGGCCGCCGGCAGCGCGGGCGGCCTGACGCGCCTCGGTGACCTCGCGGGTAACAGTCTCGGTCACCCGCCGGATCTCCTCCGGATCGCTCAAGCCTGCCGTTGCCTGCGCTATCCGGAAAGCGACGTTTCCTCCGAGCTGGATGTCGGTGCCACGGCCGGCCATGTTGGTTGCGACGGTCACTGCTCCCGGGCGGCCGGCTTCGGCAATGATTTCAGCCTCGCGCTCGTGGTGTCGGGCGTTGAGCACCTCATGGACGATGCCATGCCGCGAGAGCTCGGCGGACAAGGTCTCCGACTGGCCGACCGACGTGGTCCCGATCAGGATCGGCTGCCCCCGCGCGTGCCGCTCTTTCGTGCGCACGACAATTGCTGCGATCTTCTCCACCGCCGTCCGATAGACCTCGTCCTCGCTGTCGATGCGGATCATCGGCTGGTTGGTGGGGATCTCGACGACCGAGAGCCCATAGATCCGCCGATACTCCTCGGCGTCCATGGAAGCGGTGCCGGTCATGCCGGCGATCCGCCGATAAAGACGGAAATAGTTCTGATAGGTCGTCTGGGCGACCGTGTTTCCCTGGTTGCGGAGCGGTAGCCCTTCCTTGGCCTCAAGTGCTTCGTGCAGACCGTCACCCAGGCGCCGGCCTGAGAGCATGCGGCCCCGCAATTCGTCGACGATCACAACGTCGCCGTCCTTGACGATATAGTCCTTGTCGCGCCGATAGATATTACGGGCATGCAACGCCTGACTCACGACCTGCACAAGCCAGAGGTTCTCGTGGTCGTAGAGGTGCCCTTGCTTGATGAGACCGGCCGTTTGCAATAGCTGTTCGATCTGGTCTATGCCGTCTTCGGTCAGCTGGACCTTGCGCTGCTTCTCGTCGATGTCGAGGTTATCGGGGTCAAGCCGCTGGACCAATCGGTCGACTTCATAACAGGCATTGGAGGTCTCCTGAGACGGCGTCATGATCTCGATCGGCATTCGAGCTTCATCGATCAGAACGGAGTCGACTTCGTCGATGATGGCATAGTCGAGACCCCGCTGGGTCATCTCCTCCAGGGAGTTCTTGAGGTTGTCCCGCAGGTAGTCGAAGGCGAACTCGGTGTGAACGCCGTAGATGATGTCGGCCTGATAGGCTCGCTTGCGGGCTTCCATCTCCATCCCGCTGGTAAGGCTGGCGACCTCGAGCCCGAGAAAACGATAAACCGCGCCCATCCACTCCGCGTCGCGCTTGGCGAGGTAGTCGTTCACGGTGACGACATGAACGCCCTTGCCGGCCAGCGTGTTGAGGAAGGCCGGCATGGTCGCCGCCAGCGTCTTGCCTTCGCCGGTCCTCATCTCGGCGACATGACCTTGGTGAAGCGCGATGCCGCCCATGACCTGGACGTCGAACGGACGCTGACCAAGAACGCGCTTCGCGGTCTCGCGCACGACAGCGAAGGCGTCGACCAGCAGATCGTCCAGAGGCGCGCCGTCTGCCGCACGCTGCTTCAGGGACAGTCCTGTTGCGCGCAGTTCGTCGTCTGACATCGCCGAGAGCGCCGGCTCCCTCGCCGCGACCTCACGGCAAAGCCGAGCGATCTCGCGGCGCGAGGTGGCAGTTGAGAGGCGGCGAATTCCGTCGCCGATGACTTTGAGAGCTTTCATGATCGACCCGACCTTTGCGACGCCTTCCAAGTGAGCACGACAAAACGCCGCACCGGCCAAAGCGCACCCCGCCTGGGAGATGGTGTGAAAATCTCAGGCATTCACGATATCGCCGTAGTTCTTTTCTTCGAGGATGCTTGAACCGAGGCGGTCGTCGATGCGCCGCTTGATCTGCGCACGCTCGCGGTTGAGGTCGAACGCCCGCAGGCACAGTTCCGCTAGGCGGCCGTCGACGGGCCCGTGCCTGCGGCTTTCATAGACCCTGTCAGTCAGTATCCAGATCTCGTCATTGATCTGCTCGAGTTCAATACACAAGCGACGGAGATCATCATCCAGGCTCAGAGCCCGGTTCTGCACTTGCTTCAGACGATCCAGTTCGGAAGTAACATTGGCCCGTTTCGACGCTTCGACCAGTCGTCTTTGCTTTATTTCGAGTATTGTAATGCGGTCTAGGAGCTCTCCCGGGGAGATCTCGATTTGAACTAGCATTCGCGGCCCTCTGAGTGTCAATCTGCTGGTACCATCCCCCCAGAGGTGCGTTCAAGAGAGCGTTCGTCGCTTCCGGCGCGCAGGAACGGGTAGTATTTTATGTCGTCTGCTTCACGCTCTCCGCGACCGCTTCGCGTCGCGGTGGCCGGCCTCGGTTTCGGTTACGCTGTACATCTTCCGAGTTGGCTTGGCCAGACGGGGATCGAAGTCGTCGGGATCGCCTCGAGACGTCGTGACAAGGCCACCGAGCTAGCTAGCCGACACGGGATCTCCGTGGCAACGGATGACATCACCGAGCTTCTGTCACTCGAACCCGACATCTTCTCGCTCGCCCTTCCGCCCGACGTCGCCGCGGCCGCCGCCCGTCAGGCTCTGGAACGCGGAGTTGCCATCATCAGCGAGAAGCCAATTGCCGGCACATTCAACGAAGCGGCGGCGCTGGCCGCCCTCGCAGGCAACCGGACCACGGCAGTCAATTTCAGCTTTTCCGAACTCGACACGTTCCAGACGCTCCGACGGCATCTTGCCTCGAACGAATTCGGGGCGCCAATCAGCGCGGACCTGACGTGGCGGACCGAGTCCTATGCCCACAAGCATCGGATCTGGAGTTGGAAGACGGACCTCCAGCGCTTTGGCGGCGTAATCACCAGCTTCGCCAGTCACGTGACCCACCTGGTCGAGTGGCTCCTAGGGCCGGTACGCATGCTCGAGGCGTCCCTCGATGACCGACGTACCCGCGCCTTCGCACCGCCCGGTACAAAGCCCGCCTGGGATCAAGCGGAGATCCTGCTGCATCACCACAACAATGCCGTCTTCCGGGCGGTACTCGACAACGCAGCCCCCGGCGAGGACGTCCACGAGTGGAACATCCGCTGCGCGGCAGGGAGCTACCGCCTCGTCAAGCATGGGCCGGGTATCATGACCGGGCTGGTGCTCTACCGCATAGGACCAGACGGCACTGAGGAAGTCGTCACCCAAGACCGCCATCAGGACAGCGCCGGGGGCCGTGTCCTGCCGTTCCGGCGGCTGCTCGATCGTTTCGTCGGCGCCGTTCGAGCCGAGGGCACGTGCGAACCTAGCTTTGCACATGGCTGCCGCGTCCAGTATCTGATGGCAAAGATCGAAGCCTCCGCCTCTGCTACTTCCGCCCTAGCGTGCGATGACGTCGTTCTCAGCGCCTGATCAGAACTATTTCCTCGCGCTCGCCGACTATTCGCGCGACTTCACCGCGCGTCTCGGCCTCGACAGCGAAGCTCAGCCCCTGGATCAGCTGCTGGGCGAGTTGAAGCCGCGCCTCGAGGGAATGCGCGACGCCGAGACCGCGATTATCGGTTCAATCCCTCAAACGATGGCTCGCCGTTCGCGCGACGACGCGCGGGCGATCGGACTCAATACAGTGAGCTTGCTTGCCGACAGGCTTACGATCCTTATCGTCAAGGAGTGGAACCTGCGCGAGCGCGGCGCCAATCCGGCCGGCGCCGATGTCCTGGCCCAGTCCGAGATTCCGGAGATCTGCCGAGCCCTTTCCCAGGTGGAGCCGGACCAAGCCCTCTATATCGGCAAGCTTTCCAAAATCCGTGCCGGCGCCATGGCGGCAACCTGGGCCGAGGCCTATTACGGGCTCCTGACCGCAAACCTTCTGCTCTGGGAAGCCCAGGAGATCCTCTACCGGCGCGACATCCTGGAACTGCCGGCCGACGAGGTCCGCTCCTACATCCGCTGGTTCTCGCTCGGCAACATGTTGCGGAACGAGTACATGGCGCTCTGCGAGCAGCTGTTCTGGCACCGATCCTAAGGATGCCGAAGTCGTGAGCGTGACCAGGCCGGGCTTCGAGGCGGATGAGGAAAGATCGGAGTCCCTTCTCCGCCAGGCCGTCGGTGCCGGCATGGCGGGTGATCACGCGCGTGCCTCGCGCCTGATCACCGCCTCCCTCGCACTGGTACCCGACCGCGGCGAGCTCTGGGCCAACTTGGCGATCGCCGCGCGATCCGTCGGAGAAGCCGCCCGGCCAGAAGTCTGCGCCCGCCGCGCGCTGACGCTTCGTGCCGATCGTCATGAGATCTGGGCGCTGCTGGCCGACATCCTTACACCGTCGAATCCCGAAGGAGCGCGCAAGGCCTGCCGAACCGTCCTTGCACTCGAACCGCTTCATGCAACGACATGGACCAATCTGGCACTGCTCTTACGCCAGCAGTCCCACCGGAGCGGGACTCTCGCCTACAGCCGTCGCGCGATCACCATCGACACAGCGAGTGTCGAGAACTGGAACAATTTCGGTCTCGCGCTAACCGATCTCGGCAGGCTGGGCGAGGCTAGAGCAGCCTTCGAGGTCGGCATCTCAATCGACGGCCGCCTTGCCTCGCCACACGCGAACCTGGCCAACATCCTGGTCAACAGCGCCCATGTCGAGGAGGGATTGGCTAGCTATCGTCGGGCGATCGCACTTGATCCGCACCACGCGGAAGGTCTCAACGGCCTTGCCGGCGGGCTCAAGGATCAGAGCCTGACCGAGCTCGCGACCATGATCGCGCGCTCGGCGATGGCCTGTGATCCCGTCAGCATTGCCGCGGCCAAGACCTACCTGGCGTGTCTGCTTCATCTGCCTGGCCTCTCGCCGGCTCGCCTGTATGACGAGCACCGGCGCGTCGTGGGCAGCTTCGAGACGGAAATCCAGCCGCTGCCCGCGAGCCCTAACACCCGTGATAAGACGCGCCGTCTGGTCGTCGGCTATGTCTCGTCCGATCTGCGTGGCCACCCTGTCGCTCGATATCTGAAGGCGGCTTTCGAGTATCGGAATACCGAGCGGATTCGCGTGATCGTCTACTCCGACGTGCGGGCCGAGGATGCGGAAACGGCATGGTATCGTTCGAGGACCGATCTCTGGCGTGACGTGCAGGGCCTTCGTGACGACGCGGTGGGCAAGCTCGTACGCGCTGACGGCGTCGATATCTTGGTCGTCCCTGCCGCTCACTTTGACGACAACCGTCTTCTGCTCGCGGCCCATGGCGCGGCCCCTATCCAGATCTCCGCCTTCGCAGGAACTACGACGGGAGTCTTGCGCTCCACCCACTGGCTTACCGACGCTGTGCTTCATCCCGACGGAATTGCCGAGCGCTTCACCGAAACGCTGCAGCGGCTGCCGGTTCTTCATTTCTTTCGGCCGCCGGCCGGGGATCCACCGATCGTGGAGCCACCGATGAGAACCAAAGGGTTTGTGACCTTCGGCTGTTTCGTCAGTCCGGCCCGTATCAATCCCACCGTGATCCGTTCATGGTCGCGCATCCTGGCGCGGCTGCCGACGGCGAAGCTGGTGCTCAAGAACCGGACCGCTTACCGCAACAGAGAGATCCAGTCCCGCTATCGCCGGCTGTTCGAATCCGCCGGCGGCGACTTCGATCGCGTACAGCTGATGACGTCGGACGACAGCCGCTACGATCACCAGAAACGCTACAACGACATCGACATCGTCCTGGATACCTTTCCCTTCACCGGTGCCTCGGCGAGTTTCGATGCGTTGTGGATGGGCGTGCCGGTCATCACACTATCCGGGTGGGGCTTCGTGCAGCGGATGACGGAATCCCTTCACGTGCCGCTGGGACTCGAGGAGCTGGTGGCGGGGACCACGGACGAGTACGAGGAACTAGCCGTATCCCTCGCGCATGATCCGGTCCGATTGCTCGCGCTCAGGCAAGATCTCCGTCAGCGAATTGCAGGATCCATCCTGTGCGACGGCCCGGCCTACGCGCGGTCTCTCGAGGCGGCCTATCGTGCTATATGGGAGCGGTGGTGCGAGGCGGCGCCGATCTGCTAGCTGTTCACGTTGTCTTCGCCAGCACCAACCGCGCCTGCCCTTGCAGATAGGACTTGGTGGCTGGTACAGCTGGCAACGACGGATGAATGGTGAGTCCCCGCGCGGAGACGTCAACCTTGGCGCCGTCATAAACCGCAAGCACGTCCGGTAGGATTGCTTTCACGCGATAGGCGAAGGCCGCGGTCGCCTGGTATGCCGCCCCGAACTGCTGTGCCAGCACCGACCACGGGATTTCGATTGACCGCGACAGCCGCGGCAGCCGATGCGCGAGCCAGACATAGAGGTCGAGGCAGAGCGGCGAACCCTTGAGATAGGCGATCGCCCGTGGATCCAGTGGTACCGCGTGATTGCGCAGGTGCTCGTAGAATTGCGGCGTGAGAACAATGGCCTTCGGGAAGAACGTTCCTTCGTCGGCAGCCCAGAGATGCAACCCGCCCTCTACCAGTTGCTGGTCGTGAATGACCGACTCTTGGGTTTCGGTGTGATCCCACTGGAAGGTGAAGGAGCATCGAGAGATGCGCAGCGCCTGCTCTCGGATAGCCCTGATGCTGCCGCGTTCGCCGCCGGTTACCGGAATCCCGAGGCTGCGGATCCACGCCGTCATTGACTTGCCGAGGCTGATGGAGCGCGACTTGATGCCTTCGGTCATCAGGTAGACCAGGATCAGCCGGGCCTTGGCGCCGTAAGGGACACCGACCACGCGCATCTGGCCGTCGGTGACGATAGCGCCAGGCGTGATGATCAGGTGGAACTTGCCGTTGGACCGGATCCAGCGGGACTCGTCGTTCTCCGGGCGCATGTGAGGCAGGCCGGCAAGGCAGAAGCCCGAATGGAGGTAGGAGATGTCCTCCTCGATCGAACTCATGATCTCGTGCGCGGCTTCCAGCCGCCGAAGCTCGCGGCGCGGTGCTGACTGGCTCTCGGCTTCCCTGAGAAGCTGCTTGAAGCCCTTGAGCAGAAGCTGGTTGTGAATCTCGGCCATTTCCGGGGATGTCGGTGAATGCGGGCGCACACTATCAGCGGGCTCGGCGTGCGGCCAAGGATAGCGGCGGGCACTTCGGCCCTTATCCTCGCGATCCTTTCTATGGCGCGTTGAATCTCTGAGAGGCTGTCGGCGCCTATATCCGAATACAAGGTTCTTATAGAGGTATAGAGCTT
>CAZDGR010000005.1:0-36774 GCA_964504845.1 uncultured Rhizobium sp.
GATACTGGGTCTCCCCGGAGCCGACCGTGCACTCCGTCGTGCCATCGCATTGGCGCCGGCGTTTCCGGCGGCCATGCTCAGCTTCGCGCGCTACGCCAGCCGCATGTCCGAATGGACGACGCTGACAGCCTGGGCCAGACGAACGCTCGACGTCGTTCCAGGCGACGCCGACGCAGCCCTCACCCTGGCCCAGAGCTTCCTCGTGCGCGGCGACACGCAGCGAGGATGGCCTTACTGGGAAGCTCGTCTGTCCCGTCCTGGTATGACCCGCGGCGATCTTCCCGGCACGCGATGGGCCGGTCAGCCGCTAGCGGGCAAGCGTCTGCTCCTGCACTGCGAGCAAGGATTCGGCGAGACCCTGCAGTTCGTGCGCTTCGTCTCCGTCGCCGCCGGACTCGGCGGCCACGTGATGCTCGAGACAGTGAAGGAGTTGTTGCCGCTGCTGGCGCGCTCGCTGCCGGGAATAGAGATCTTCATCCGCGGAGAGCGCATTCCCGCTCATGACTTCCAGTGCGCGCTGCCCAGCCTGCCTGCCGTGATGAACGCCTCTCTCACCGCGCCACCGGGACCGACTCCTTATCTCGTTCCCGATTCTGCTGCCGCGGAGGCTTGGCGCCGGAAGCTCGCCGGCCTGCCCCGTCCATGGGTCGGTCTTTGTTGGCGGGGCAATCCCCGCTTCATCGACGACCGGCGACGCTCGCCCGGTCTGGCGATGCTGGCCGAGACGGCAAAGGCCGGCGCTTCGATGATTTCCCTGACCAAAGCCCCCACCGTCGACGATCGGATCTCGATGCAGGGTATCAGGGACGTCTCAGCCGAGCTCGCGACCTTCGATGACACTGCCGCTCTCATTGCCGCGCTCGATCTCGTTGTCACGTCCGACACCGCGATCGCCCATCTCGCAGGGGGCCTCGGCCAAAAAACCTGGGTCCTGCTGGCTCACGCCGCCGACTGGCGCTGGCTGGAGCGCCGGGCCGACGCTCCCTGGTATCCTTCGGCAACGCTGTTCCGCCAGCCTCGCCCGGGCGATTGGACGACCGTCGATCAGGCCGTAGCCAAGGCGCTTCGCGCTCTTCTCAGAACCTAGAGAAGCGCCGCGAGCTCGCTCCGTCCCCGCTCGCCGAGTTCGATGTCCGAGTATTGCAAGGCGTGGGGAGTGGCGGCCCGACCGACGATGCGCCGGTGGTGCAGCTCGTTCATTGCGGCCATGACGGGAAAGAAGCTGCGCTGCGATCCTTCCGCGTCGATCTCGATGATCCGGGCGCCCGGCGATGCGAAGACGAGGTTGGCCAGCCCTGCGCCGTGCACGGCTACGATCACATCGGCCGCGGCAAAAAGGGCAGCCTGGTCGACAACCGACATCCCTTCCGTCTGAAGGACTGCAATCCCGTGACGGCGCAGGAGATCGAGCAGCGGCTCTTCGTCGACCAGCTGTCGGTGGTTCGCCGCCCGTCGCGAGATGTAGATCCGTTTCGGGCCGGCAGATGTCGGGATGCCCCCCAGGAAGCGGCTGCGAAGCCAAGCCATCTCGGCCGGGTGCATCAGGCTCGACTTCGTAAGCATCGAGGGCACGATCAGATCCTCGACCGCCAGCCATTCATCGATATCGATCTGAAGAAGCCTATCTTCCTCGAAGCCCAGATGGGCCAGGCTGTCGCGCTGGAACGGTGCGAGGTTCGAATTGACGATCAGCTGCCGGTCGAGGCCCGGATCGAACAGCGCCAACCGCGGCAGATGATCGATGAGCCAGTGATAGTAGTTCCGCGAGCCGCCAAGGAGCATGGCGCGATCGGCTCTCCGCAGCCGCCCCCTTCGCACCAGCGCGCGCCGCTGACCGATCGCCACGACGCCGCGGACCAGTTGCAGGGGATCGGCCGGATCCGGCACGTGCCCATCGATGAGGATTTCGGTCGCCGACGGCAGGACTAAAAAGTCGCCGGTGACGACGGCGCCAGTCATGGAACGGCAATAGGGCGCGATTGTCACTTCGCCGTCATCCATGATCAGACGGGCAGGCTCCACCCGACACCCGACCGGCGGCGGCGCCAGCTCTCGGACCTCGATGGCCACGGAACGGCCAGCGATAGCTTCCGCCCGTCGAGCCGGAACGAGGGCCGCATCGGCCGCATCGGCCGCGAGCAGCCGCTCGACCTGACGCGTCCACGCGGCCCCGGCGTCCGGCGCCAGCGCGAGACCTCGGCGAAGGGACGTCCCGCCTTCTGCTGCGAGATCCAAGGCGAACCAGTGTTCGGCGACATCAACTTCGATTGCTGTTGCACGCGCAATCAGGCGGCTCGCCGTGTCATGATCGGCAAGCGCCAAGTCGCGCCAGTTCTTGGCGCGGTGGGGGCCGAGTGCCAGTGCCTGCCGCAACCACCGGCGGGCCCTCCCGCGGTGGTTGCGCTGGTACGCGATCAATCCGAGAAGGTCGTAGAGGCCATCGTGATGAGGGGCCTCAGGCAGCAGGCGGAGATAAAGCTGCTCCGCCTCGTCTAAGCGTCCGGATCGATGGTGCTCCGTTGCCTCGGCGAGAGATCGATCGAACTCCCGCTCGTACGCTGGCACCGGCGTCCCATCGCCCGGAGCGGCAGGAAGGTCAGGTGATGTCGCTGATGTCGACGGGGCCGTGACGGAACACGATCCACTTCTTGGTGTCCGGACGGAATTCGATACCGTAGGCGGTCTTCAGGAATATCCGCAGCGGCGGCACACCGCCGCCTTCCCGCTGGGTGCGGTCGGCATCGAGCATCGGCGTCTTGGAGAAGACGTTGGCCCAAGCCTTCGGCGGATCGCCGTCCTTGTAACCTTCCTCGTCGTTGTTGACCACGTCGCAGAGCTGCCAGGCAGCCTCGACATCGTCCCAAGCCGTCATCGTCGTCCTCCAATTACAGGTCTGCGTCGGCCTAGAATGGCCGGGTTGCCGCTGGCGGTCCAGCTAATGCACAAATCGCCCGCAGTCCGTCAATAGTTTGCCGTGACAGAGGGTTGGCTCGGGGCTAAGGCAGTGACCATGCCCGAAACTGAATCGGCGCCAACTTCTTCATCCCTCATGTCCGACCGCGCAGCCGATCCCCCGATCGGAGACGAGATACGGGGACGCCTGACACAGGAACCCGCCGACGCCGATCTGCACGTCGCGTGCGCCCAGCGCGCCTTGCAGGCCAGGAGGCCGGACATCGCGAAAGCCCGCCTCCTGCGCGCGCTCTCGATCAGCCAGCTCTCCGCACCGCTTCATGCCAACCTCGCCATCCTGAGCGATGCCCCCCAGGCGCGCCGGGCCATGAGACGCGCCCTGGCCCTGGCTCCCGCCGAATTTCCCTTTCATGCCAACCTTTCGGCAATGGCCGCCTTCACCGCCGATCGCCGCGCGCTTCATGGCCGCCGCGCCTTGGCGATCGACGCCTACGACCCGGGAGCTACCCTAAATCTCGCGCTAGCACTCGGCGAGGCCGACGGCATCGGAGAGGCCATCGCCATCCTCCAATCTGCAACGCGGACCCACCCCCAGTCGGTCGACCTGCGATTTACGCTTGGCGGCTTTCTCGTCGACGTCGGAGAGACCACGCGAGCCTGGCGCGAACTCAGATGCGCGATTGCGCTCGCGCCGCGCGACGCCGGCGTCTGGCTGCGGATGGGCCGGATCGCCGCGTCCGCGGCAGATCCAGCGGCCGCGACTACGGCCGTTACGCGTGCGGTGACCATCGATCCCTGGACACCCTCGGCATGGAGCACGCGGCTGATGGTCTCCCTCTACGACCACCGAACGACCCCGATGCAAGAACTCGGCTTTGCGAAGGCCCGTCGACGCGCTGAGCGTCGACCGCTCCTTTCTCGCCCGCCGACGCGTCGAATCAGCGGAAGTCCGTTTCACATCGGCTATGTCTCCGCCGACTTCTGGAAGCATCCGGTCGCCTACAACATCGCACCTGCGATCGAAGCCCATGATCGAAGCCGGTTCCGGATCACCTGCTATGCCGATGTCATGCGGCCCGACGCCATGACCCGGCACCTGTCCGAACGTGCCGATGGCTGGAGAGACGTCACCGGCATCGATGACGAGGCCCTTGCCCGCCAGATCCGGACCGACGGCATCGACGTTCTGGTGGTCCTCGCCGGCAACACGGCGCGCAATCGCATCGGCGTCGCATCATTCCGACCAGCGCCTGTCCAGCTGTCGCTTCTCGATGTCGCCAGCAGCGGATCGCCCGAGATCGACGGGATCATCGTCGACCCTCTGCTATGCCCGCCATCCGGCTATGCGGCCGTCGCCGAAAGGCCCCTGCCCGTCTCCTGTCTCTTCTGCTTCACGGTCCCGGAGGAATCTGCGGTTCCCGACCGCCGTCGCGATCACGACGGGTTCGTCTTCGGGTCCTTCAGCAATCCGGCCAAGCTCGGACCTGCAACGATCGCGCTCTGGGCGTCTCTGCTCCGCGCCGTCCCGCACGCTCGACTCCTCCTGAAGTACAAGAACCTCTACGACGATCGAAGCGTCCAGGCGCGAATTCGGGAGGGCTTCGCCGCCGCCGGCGTTGACCCTTCGTCGATCGCCTTCACGGCCCGGGTCGACGACCGCGCCGCTCATCTCGATTTCTATAAACAGGTCGACGTTGCTCTCGACCCGGTGCCGTTCAACGGATGCACGACGACATTCGAGGCATTGTGGATGGGCGTTCCTGTGCTGACGCGGACAAGCGGTCGCATGATGGGACGCATGGGCGCGTCGATCCTCTCCGCCGCCGGCCTCGAGGATCTCATTGCCGAAGATGACGCAGCTTTCGTCTCCAAGGGACTCGAGCTGGTGGCCGCGACGGATCGGCGTCAAATGTTCCGGCAAGATCTTCGCCGTCGACTGCGCGTGTCCCGCCTCATAGACGGGCGTCCGTTCGCCCGCGAGCTCGAAGCTGCGTTCGAGCAGGCGTATCAGGCATTCCTGCCGGCATGACGACCGTGGTCTCGGATCTTCGCCGGACTGCCGCCCTTGCGCCGGCGGACGCAGAGACATGGTCAGGATTGGGAGCCGCCTACTCCCGCGTCGCCGCTTTCGATCATGCCGCCGCCGCTTTCGCGCGCTGTGTCGCGCTCGCCCCTGGTGATGCGATCGCACGCGTCAACCGGGCGAATGCGCTCAAGAGACTGGCGCGCAACGTCGAGGCCGAACAAAGCTTGCGACGGGCCTTGACGTTGGCTGGCTCGCTGGGGCCTGCGAGCGAGAGCCTCGCCAACACCGCGTGGATTCTGGGGCGTACGCGTGAAGCCCGTTTGCGCTACATGCGCACGTTAACGACACAACCGTCCGACTGGCGGGCGAAGTTGGGAGCCTGCATCGCCGAGCTGCCTGTTCTTTACGAGACCGAAGCCGAGATCCTCGCCGTTCGCCGGCGCTATGCCCGGTCTCTTGCCGTGCTCTCCGCCTGGGCGGCGACCGCAGCGGCAGAAGATCTAGCCGGTCTCGCCGATGCTGTCGGTGCGGTGCAGCCCTTCTTTCTCGCCTACCAGGCACATGACGATCGCGAGCTTCAGCACCTTTACGGGCGCCTGGTCTGCCAGGCGCTGGCGGCGCGCCATCCCGATCTATCGAAGCCTCTGCCGCGGCGCGACCGCCGGCCGGGGGATCGGCTGCGCGTCGGGCTGGTGTCCGGGTTCTTCCGCCGCCATTCGGTATGGAAGATGGCGCTCGCCGGTTGGGTCGACGCTCTCGACCGCTCGCGGTTCGAGGTCACTGGCTATCACACCAGCCAGGTCGCAGATGACATTACGGCGCATGCCGCTTCGCGCCTCGACCGCTTCGTTACTGGGACGATCGATCGTGCCGCGCTGGCGCGGCGCATTCGCGATGACCAAGTCGATTTCCTGTTCTATCCGGAGATCGGGATGGACCCGGTCGCCGCCTGGCTCGCCGCGCTTAAGCTAGCGCCGGTGCAGTCGATGACCTGGGGCCATCCGACTACCTCCGGCTACCCGACGATGGACCTGTTCCTGTCGAGCGATCTGATGGAGCCGGCGGATGCAGACGCCCGCTACGTCGAGCGGCTGGTTCGACTACCTGGGCTCGGTTGCCTCTACTCGCCCGGCATGATCGCACCGGCATCCCTGTCCAGGCAGGACATCGGGCTCGACGCGGATGATGTCGGATACCTCTGCGCTCAATCGCTTTTCAAGTATCTGCCGCAGGACGACGATCTGCTGATCCGGATCGCCGATGCGGTGCCGCGGGCGCGCTTCGTTTTTTTCTCGGGTCCGATGCCGACGATCACCAGTGCCTTTGTGGATCGGTTGTCGCGCCGGATGCGCGCCGCCGGTCACGACCCGAGCTTCCGCCTCATCATGCTCCCCTCGCTGACTGAACCTGGTTTTCGTGGTGTCGCGCGGCAGGCCGACGTCCTTCTGGACTCGATCGGATGGTCAGGATTCAATTCGACGATCGAGGTGATCGAGAACGGCATTCCGGTGGTCACCCTTCCGGGAGACAGTCTGCGCAGCCGGCATACCTTGGCGACACTGGTCAAGATGGGCCTAGGTGACATGGTCGCATCCGACCGTGCCGACTATGTTCGGCGCGCGGCTCTTCTCGGTCTCGACCGGTCATTGCGTCGAGCGGAAGGAAGTCGGATCAGGCTCGGACTTGGGCACCTGTTCGACGATCCCGCCCCTATACGGGCGGCGGAAGCCGCGATCGTCGAGGCGTGCAAGGCCGGATCGGTCCGATGAGCCCCTCTTCCAATCCGATCAAGACGCTGCTCGATCGAGGACTGGCCTTTCACCGCGACGGACACCTGCTCGATGCAGAGGCCTCCTATCGGCAGGCCATTGCGATCGGCGCTGGCGCGCTGGCTCACGACCTGCTCGGCGTCATCCTCACCGAAGAAGGACGACCTGACGCGTCAGAGCGCGAGTTTCGTCGGGCGCTGATCCACGAGCCCGCTTTCGTCAGCGCTCTCGGGCACCGCGGCAATGCCTTTGCAGCCCGTAGTCATTGGTCTGCGAGTGTCGCCTGCTACCGACGCGCACTCGCGGTCGCCGGCCCTGATCCGTTGTGGCTCCGCAACCTTGGCGGCGCACTGCTCGGATGCGGCGATGCTACCGGGGCCTTTTCCGTCCTCGTCGGCGCCAACGCACGGCGTCCGGGCGAGGGCGCAATGCTCAACGACCTCGGCCGGGCCGCGATCGCTCTCGGCGACAGCGTCCTGGCCGGACGCTTCTTCCGTCAGGCCGCAGCGGCCGCTCCGCTTCTGCCGGAGCCGGCGATCAACCTGGCACTCGTCGAGCTTGATCTCGGCAACTCCGGATCGACGCGCCTCCAGGCATTGCGGGCAGACGCGCTGTTCCGGGGGTCTCCCGATGTCGCCAACGCGCTGGCCGCAGCCGATCTTGCCGAGGGGAGGCCTGACGCCGCCGTTCCGCGTCTTCGCGCCGCCGTCGCGCGGCACCCGGGCTTCGCGGAGGCGCACTACAATCTCGGCTTGGCCGATTTCGACCGCCTTCGGCTGGCGGACGCCGGACGCCATTTCCGCCGCGCGCTCGGGCTCAAGCCCGACTATGCCGAAGCACAGTGGAATCTCTCTCTCGTCCAGCTCCTCGGCGGAGAATTCGAGGCGGGCTGGCGCGGCTATGAGGCTCGCTGGCGCATGCGGCGGTTTCCGACCGCGCCTCGTCGGTGGCGGGTTCCCGAGTGGCAGGGGGAGGACTTGGACGGACGGCGGATCCTGCTCCACGCCGAGCAAGGCCTTGGCGATACGTTGCAGTTCATCCGATACGCACCCCTGGTGGCCAAACGGGGCGGGCGAGTCGTCCTCGAATGCCAGCCGCCGCTTCGCCGCCTGCTCGCTCTCATGCCATCGATCGAGGAGATCTGCGCCCAGGGTGAGGCTCTCACGGCATTCGACCGCCACGCCCCGCTGCTGTCGCTGCCGCGGATCTTCCGGACGACGCTCGACAGCATTCCCCGGGAGGTGCCTTACCTGGTTGCGGGCGGGGCACCGGTCGTCCCTCCGGCTCGGCCGGTCATCGGAGTCGTGTGGGGCGGAAGCGCCGACAATCCACGCGACCGCGCCCGCTCGCTTCCGCCGGAAGCCGCTCGGATCCTGGCGCGCAGTCTGCTGGACGCGTCGATCGGGGACGTGGTGAACCTGCAGTTCGGACCGCGCGCAGGCGAACTCGGCGAGCTTCTTCCCCGGCCCGCCGGCTGGGGGGACGGCTACTTTCTGAATACGGCCCAAGTGCTTGAGGGCATTACGATCGTCGTGGGCGTCGACACGTCGACCCTCCACCTCGCCGGCGGGCTCGGACGACCCGGCCTCGTCCTCCTGCCCTACGCCCCGGACTTCCGCTGGCTTCTCGGACGCCTCGACTCGCCCTGGTACCCCACTCTCCGGCTCCTCAGACAGGAAAGGCCGGGCGATTGGGCTCCGGTTCTTGAGAGAGTACCCGCCACCGTCGCCGGATTGCTGGAGTCGCTGGTTCCCGCAACGTCTGTTGCCACGCGCACACACCTGGATTGATTCTGAGCGAACCGAAAGATGTTGGCACACGCTTCTCGCGCCTAGAGTGACGTATTACCCCGACAATACTTGGCCTTGGGGATAAAAAAGGCCACGAGTTGGCTGCCTTCGCGCAAGTGGCGCTCATGTGCTCGAAGCGGCTCATTTCACCGCCACTATGCGTAAAATGCTAGAAGAACGCCGTCCCGAGGCTCGGTTGTGCCGACCGACCGGGATATTCCTTCGCTTGCCTTTCAGTTCTCTCCAGAAAGGCGCTGTCCCCCCGCTAAACCTGCGGAAATGCTGGCTCCGCCCCGTTGACAACGGCCAAAAGCCAGCCGTATAAACCGTGAGCCGCGGGCCTTGGACCCGGAAACGGCATGTCGTCAACGTAATTGGAGCTGGAAAAAATGTTTGAGACTCAGAGCTCTCGCAAGAGGCTGCTGCTGGCGACGACGGGTCTGGGAACCGTCATGACGACCATGTCGTTCCTGGGTGTCATGTCGCCTGCGTCCGCGTCGTCGCTCGTTGTCGATGCGGCGAACACGTTCGCTCGTCAGCTGACCTCCACTGGCAATGCCACCCTGAGCGGCACGCAAGTTCGGCTGATCACCACGGCCGCAACGCTCACGACCGGCAACTTCGTCACCTTCGCTCTTCCGTCCGGAATGACCTTCGCTGCGAACCCGACCGTTGGGTTCTCGGCAGGCGTGAACCTGTCCCTGGTCGTCAGCTCGGGCGGTTCCGGTTCGCAGTCGATCGTCTATCAGGTGACTGCGGCGAGCTCCGGCTCGACCAACGTCTCGCTGACCGGCATCCAGGTTTCCGGCCTGCAGACCTACGTGTCGTCGAACTCGGCCGCGACCACCTTCAACATCTCCGCCACGGTCCCGGCTGACGCCGTTAGCCAGCAGGGCAGCTCTGGCTCGACGATCGTTGCCAACATCTCTGACTCTGCTTCGGCCACTGCGGCGGCCGGCGCGGCTCAGACCATCGATGTTGCTTCGGGCGGCACTCGCTTCGTCTCGGGCACGGGCACGGCTCTCTTCGCCCCGCTCGGCACGGTCACCTTCGCCAACTCGGCGATTGCTCCGAACGACGTCGGCGGCGGCACCGCCGTCTCGATGACCGCGCAGGGCGGCACGCTCACCGTGAGCGGCTCGCTGAGCGGCATCTCGACGGTCTACGCGATCGCCACTGCCGTTGCCACCACCTGCGCCACGGCGGCTCCGTCGGGTGCGTTCACTGCCACTCCGGGTTCGTCTTCGGCGACTCTGACTGGTCTCAGCGTCTCGGCCTTCCAGGTCTGCGCGATCGCCAACGGCTCGAGCGTGCTGAGCAACAGCACGATCACGGTCCGCGGCGGCATCACGACCAGCAACAATGCCACCATCACCGGCACGACGACTTCGAACGCCGTCGGCTACAGTGGCACGGTCCGCACCTCCAGCTACTTCGTCGGCGTCACGGGCGGCTACAGCTCGTTCGCTTACGCGGTGAACAGCGGAACCTCGGCCTCGACCGCTCTCGTGAGCGTTCGCCGGTCGGACGGTGCGACCGCGGTCGGCTCGCTCAGCAGCCTCGCGGCTGGTGCGTCCGCCCTCTACGGCGCGTCGGACATCAACACCGCGGTCGGCAGCACCTTCCTCGGTGACTCGTCGTCTCGCGCTCAGGTTACCTTCCTGTTCGGCTCCAGCAGCGTGAAGATGACTGGTCTCTTGCTGAACCCGACGGGCGTGGTCACCAGCATGGGCGCGACCTTCAGCGACTAAGTCGCGAGGTCTTGGTTTCAACTTAAAGGGCCCCGAAAGGGGCCCTTTTCTTTTCATGCCAAGCTTGAGCTAGGCTCCGGCCCGGTTCATCAGCCGAGGCCTCCGCTATCGACATCGAAATCCAACGTGCCGTCGAGCTGGACGTAGCCGGACGGGCCGGCGAAGCGCAGGCGCTGGCACAGGCGGTTCTGCGCCGCGACCCCGCGTCGGTGGAAGCCCGGTGCATCCTGGCGACCATCGCTCTTCGCGACGGGCCTTTCGCAGCCGCCGGGCGGTGGCTGCAAGAGGCCTGTGCGATCGCCCCCGCCTACCCCCCGGTGCACTACTACCTCGCTCTGTGGCGCCCAGAGCGCGGCGATATCGCCGGAATGGAGGCATCCCTTTCGCGAGCGAGACTCCTTCTCGCGAGCGGCTCGAAGATGGCCGCGAGTCTCGATGCGTTCGCCGATGCCTGGCGTTGGCTGGGCGGCGACATCGATGTCGCGCCTTTGCCGACGACGGCACTACGCAAAAGGACAGACGAGTCGGCGTCCTGGCTCTTCGTCTGGCGCGATCTGGGCGAATTCCTGGAGCACTTCGACCGCGCCCAGGTCGGAACCAGGCATACGCTGCTGCTACCAAAGAGAACGGCGGGCCTCGCCGCCGATCCGTCGGAGCAGCTGCTCCGTCAGGCCGAGGACTCCGAGCCCGATATAGCCGTGTTCCTGCCGGGAACGGCTCAGTACCGAAATCCGAGTCTCGACACTTTCCGTCGACTCCGGCGGCGCGGCATCCCGACGGTTCTCTTCGTCCCGGATCTGCGCAAAGTCTTCTGGCAGGGGATTGCCGGTCGCATCGCGGATGCGTTCGATCTTGTCGTATCCGTCGACGGGTGCAGCCTGGAAACCCTCCCGACGATAAGCCATCTCGGTAGACGCTTCCTCCGCGGCTGGTCTCCCATAGCGGCCGCCCCCATACCCCCGTTTGCGACCCGGCGCCCCTGCGTGAACCTAGTGGGAAGTCTCTGGGGCGCGCGGGTTGCCGGGGTCGAGGCCTTGAGACGGGCCGGGGTCGAGGTGGTCACCCGTCCTGCGACCGCCGAGGGGCCTCAGGACTCGGGGCTGGTCAGCCACAAGACCCTTTCCACGGCGTCGTATCTCGACTCGCTCCGGCAGGCCCAGCTGACGGTCAATTTCAGCGCCTGCATCACCGGCGATGGTCATCAGCTCAAATGCCGTGTGCTGGAGGCTGCCGCCTGCGGCTCAATGCTTCTCGAGTCGGCCAACGAGGTAACACGCGACTTCTTTGAAGAAGGCCGGGAATTCATCTCATTCGACGGGATTCCGGACCTCTTGGAGAAGGTCCGTTACTTCCTCGCCCACCCGGAGATCGCGTCCGGAATTGCCACGAATGCGACATCGCGATTCCTGAAGCACTACACAGCAACGGCTTTTTGGACTCGGGTTCTCCCGACGGCGCGCGAAAACCACGCCCTGGACTCCTCGATCTAGCCTACCGTCCGGGATCACCCGGCCCGCAAAGCCGCCACGAGTGATTTTGCGTAGTTGTGGGCGTCGCAGAGGGGTGAGGCGATCACGCGATCTCGGAGCGTCGCCCGCAGGGCGGCCAGGGCTGGCAGATCGTTCGCGAGGCCTGCGGCGATATCGACGTAGCTCCGGTGGTCGGCCGCGACCAGCCGATCCAGCCCGACCAGCGGCAGGAAACCCGCCCCCATCCGCGCAATGAACCGCTCTCCGGCCAGCGTCACCACCGGCACCCCCATCCACAGCGCCTGGAACGTCGCATTGCATCCGACGAACGGAAACGGATCGAGCGCAATGTCGACATGGTGATAGATCGACAGATGCGCCGACCCTGCCATGGATCCAACCTCGAACTCGATCCGGTCCGCGCTCACTCCAGACCGCGCGAACGACGACCTGATATGTGCGCGAAGACTCTGATCTTCGTAGAAATGCAGGTACTTCAGGAGAAGACGCGACCCGGGCACCGCCTGCATCACCGCGGCCCAGGTCGACAGCGTCGATGGAGACAGCTTCGCCGGATTGTTGAAGCAGCCGAACGTCACCCGGCCCGAAGCAAGCGCCGGCACCGTCGACACCGGCGGCTCCGCCGGCGGCCGGCGGAACACGTACCAGCAGGGCAACCGAAGGATCGTCTCGCTGAACAGCTCAGGCGTCCCGACCGGCGTCGTCGCCTCGTCGCCGATCCAGTAATCCATCTCCTCCAGGCCCGTCGTCGTCAGATCGTAGAGCGACGCCTGAACCGGAGCCGCCCTCGACGCAAACACAGGAAGGCGCCCGCCCGCCGTGTGACCCGCAACCGAAACCAGAACGTCTATCCCGTCACGCCGAACATCCGACACAACCTCATCGTCGCTCCGGTCCGCAATCAGCCGCCAGCCGTCCGACAACGACGCAAACCGCTCGCTCACCTCGTCAGGACGAGCAACGTTCGCATACAGGTAGACCTCAGCCTCACGACGATCGATCGCCTCGATAACCGACAGCAAAGTCTCGCCAACCGCATGATGACGCAGATCGGCGGAGACCAGCCCAAGTCGCAAAGGCCGGCCCTCTCCGCTCTTACTCTTTCCCCGCGTTGGATGCCGAGCCCCGTCTTCGCTTCGGCCACCAAGAGCCGCGAAAAGCTCACCAGACGTGAGGAAGTCGCGATAAAGCAACGACATGACCCTGTTGCCGACGAAGGCAGCATTCATCGGCGCAAGCACGATCGCACGGGCTCCCCACGCCGAAGCCGCCTCGGCATCGCACAATGTCGAGGCGATGACGCCCAGGTTGTTCAGCGCGTCGGCATCGGAAGGTTCCAACGCGACGGCTCGCCGCAACGACCTCAGGGCTTCCCCGAGCCGTCCGGCGCGATGCAGCGCCCGTCCAAGGTTGTTCTGAACGCCGACCAGGAGCGGATCGAGACGCGCTGCTGACTCGAGCGCGGCGACGCGCTCCCGCCCCCTGTCGGCGAGCTCGCAGGCGTTCGCCAGGTTCACGTAGATCCTCGCCGAGCCAGGATCGAGCCACGTCGCCCGCGCGAGCGCATCGACTGCAAAGGCCGGGACACCGGCTTTGATGAGAAGCACGCCAAGATTCGATTGCGCGGCGGCGACAGACGGCTCTAGGGAGGCATGCCGGCGAGCGAACCGCAACAGTCCGTCGAACGGCTCCACTGCCTGGCAGCGCCCTATCAGATTGCCGTAAGCGGACGAGAAACTCGGCTCGCAGGCGATTGAGCGGCGATAGAACGTGGCGGCCGTCTTCTGGTCGTCCGGAGCAACTGCCTCACCCATATTGCCGTGGAACACCGCGACGGCAGGATCGACGACGAGTCCGATGCGCAGGAAGCGAAGGGCGAGATCCTTCCGACCCCGTTGCAGCTCCGCGACTCCGCGGTAGTGCCAAGCCCAGGAATGCAGCGGACTCTGCACGAGAAGCCGCTCATAGAGCCTGAGCGCCTCCTCCACTCGCCCCGACTGGTGAAGCTGGAGGGCTTCCTGAAACAAGGCGTCCGGATTAGCCAGCATGCCCTCAGCCTCGGACCCGCCGGTCGGCGTCATGCCCGGTGGCGCGGGTACGCATCGCGGCGTGGCCTAGCACTGAAACGAGTGATTTTGCGTAGTTGTGGGCGTCGCAGAGGGGTGAGGCGATCACGCGATCTCGGAGCGTCGCCCGCAGGGCGGCCAGGGCTGGCAGATCGTTCGCGAGGCCTGCGGCGATATCGACGTAGCTCCGGTGGTCGGCCGCGACCAGCCGATCCAGCCCGACCAGCGGCAGGAAACCCGCCCCCATCCGCGCAATGAACCGCTCTCCGGCCAGCGTCACCACCGGCACCCCCATCCACAGCGCCTGGAACGTCGCATTGCATCCGACGAACGGAAACGGATCGAGCGCAATGTCGACATGGTGATAGATCGACAGATGCGCCGACCCTGCCATGGATCCAACCTCGAACTCGATCCGGTCCGCGCTCACTCCAGACCGCGCGAACGACGACCTGATATGTGCGCGAAGACTCTGATCTTCGTAGAAATGCAGGTACTTCAGGAGAAGACGCGACCCGGGCACCGCCTGCATCACCGCGGCCCAGGTCGACAGCGTCGATGGAGACAGCTTCGCCGGATTGTTGAAGCAGCCGAACGTCACCCGGCCCGAAGCAAGCGCCGGCACCGTCGACACCGGCGGCTCCGCCGGCGGCCGGCGGAACACGTACCAGCAGGGCAACCGAAGGATCGTCTCGCTGAACAGCTCAGGCGTCCCGACCGGCGTCGTCGCCTCGTCGCCGATCCAGTAATCCATCTCCTCCAGGCCCGTCGTCGTCAGATCGTAGAGCGACGCCTGAACCGGAGCCGCCCTCGACGCAAACACAGGAAGGCGCCCGCCCGCCGTGTGACCCGCAACCGAAACCAGAACGTCTATCCCGTCACGCCGAACATCCGACACAACCTCATCGTCGCTCCGGTCCGCAATCAGCCGCCAGCCGTCCGACAACGACGCAAACCGCTCGCTCACCTCGTCAGGACGAGCAACGTTCGCATACAGGTAGACCTCAGCCTCACGACGATCGATCGCCTCGATAACCGACAGCAAAGTCTCGCCAACCGGATGGCTGCAGAGATCAGCCGAAACGAACCCGAGCCTGAGACCGCTCTTCGATCCGCTCGCGAACGCCGCGCCACTGCCTCGAGCTTTCCGGCGCGACACCACTTCCCGGCCAGCCGCCACCCGCAGTTCCGCAGCGCTGGTGGAGCTCGCGTACAGAAGCGCCATCACGTAGTTGCCGCGGAACGCGGAACTTCCCGGCGACAGCGCCAAAGAACGACCGACAAATCCCTTGGCTCCCTCCGCGTCGCCGAGAGCGAGCGACACGTTGCCGAGATTGTTGAGGGCCTCGGCCTCATCCGGCCGCAAGGCCAGTGCGCGTCGAAGGGCGGTCCAACCGTCTCCGGTGCGTCCAGCACGCTGATAGGCGCGTCCCAGATTGTTGTAGCTGCTCGCCGTGCCCGGGCTCAGCCGCAGAGCCCTTTCGAGCACCATGATCGCTTTGCCGACTTTTCCCCCGACCACGAGCGCGCGCCCGAGGTTGGCAAGTATCTCGCTGGAGCCGGGAGCAAGCGAGACTGCCCGGATCAGAACCGTTTCGGCTGCATCCAGCGCGCCTCGATCGCTGAGAAGCAGGCCAAGGTTCGACTGTGCTGACCCGCTGTTCGGCTCGAGGACGACATGCCGCCGCGAAAACCGAAGCAGGGTTTCGGCGCTTTCAGTATGACGGCACCGGGCGACCAAGTTACCGTATGCCGACGAGAACATTGGTTCGCAGCAGATTGCACGGCGATAGCAGCGCGCCGCAGCGTCTAGATCGGCCGCGACCAATGCCTCGCCTAGATTCCCATGGAACACCGCGAAGGAGGGCTCGATCACAAGCGCGACGTGAAGGCAATGGAGCGCGGCGCGGGTTTGGTCTCGTTGCAACTCGATCAGACCCAGGTAGTGCCAGGCCCAGGGATGCAGCGGGATTGCCGACAACACCGACCGGTAGCGCCGCTCCGCTTCGTCGATCCGACCGGCCTGATGAAGACCGAGACCCTCCTTGAAAAGCGCGTCCCGGTCATTCGTCATTGAAGGTCGCCTTCGCACGCAAGTTCGGCCTCTTCAACCTAGTTTGCTAGTTATATCAATAACTTAAAAGGCTAACGGCCGCGTGTCGCGACTCCGGGCGCCTCGCCCTGAGTCTCATTGTATCGTCGCCTCACGTCACCATATGGGAACAAGCGTCTTCGGACGCGCTCCATGGGCGAAGCAAGCTCAAACGCTTCTTCCCATACGTTGATGAGTCCCTTTGGGGGAGCGCTCGGCGGCGCTCCCCCAACTTCTCCGAGATTACCGGCCTGAACTCACCCGCAGCGCTCAAAAACCGGCGTCGCGACTCCGTCACGCATCCCGTTCTTGATGATCGAGTCATCCGGTCCCTGCCGCCACGGACGGATCGTTTGTCCGTCGATCTTCCATACGATCGGCGCTCCGCCGTCGTTGAAATCCAGCGTAAAGAACTCCGACGATTCCGCGCGCACGGTCGGTGACCCGAAGTCGGCGCGTATGCCCTTGTTGACGGTATAGGCAATCAGCTTGCCGCCAGGACCGGTGCGATAGCCGATCCTGTAGTCGCCCTTGCAGTCCCCGGCCCATTCGCCGACGACGAATGGCTGCGACGGCTGCGCAGTCGCAGTGACGCTGACCAGCGACAAGAGGAAAAGCAGAAGAAACCGCATCATATCTAGTTCCTTTTTCCGCAGCGCACGCCCTGGCGCATCGCCTCGCCGGCGCGTGCCACCTGTATCCCAACCCGCCGTCCCGATCGAGTTCGGATCGCCTCCTCCTGGCCTTCTTGCCTGAAAAAGTGGCTGCCCAGGGGGGTATCCCCTATAGATAGACCAGCCACGAAAAACCGGGCAAAGGATGAAGACGAAGAAGAACCGGGACCTTCAGCGGGCTCGAAACGCGCCGATCGTCGGCAACCTCTTCGCCGAAGCCAGCCAAGCCTATTCGGCCGGAGATCTCGAGACCGCCGAGCGCCACGCGACCCGCCTCCTGCGCGATCAGCCGCGGAACGCAGATGCGCTCAATCTCATCGGCGTCATCGCCGCAAGCCGCAGCGACATGCCTCGCGCGGTGAAGTTCCTCGGCCAGGCAGCAGAGCTGCGGCCCCAAACCGCCTCGATCCGCGGCAACCTTGCCCTGGCACTCAAGATGCTGGGCCGCTGGCATGACGCCATTGCGCAGGCGCGCGAAGGCGTCCGCCTCGATCCCAGCAATGCGATCATCTGGAATACGCTGTGCGCCGCGCAGTACGAGCTCGGTGACTACAACTCCGCGTCCGTCAGCGGCCGGATCGCCATCGCCCTCGACCCTGTCACCGCCGAGGCTTGGAACAATTTCGGCAATGTCCTCGTCGAGGTCGGCCACCCCTTCGCAGATAGCGCCTTCCGGGCGGCGCTTGCGCGCCACCCTCGGCTCGTCCAGGCTTGGTCGGGGCTCGGCAGCGCGGCGCTCAGGCAACGCCGGTACGAATCCGCCCTGCCGGCCTTCGAGCGTGCGCTCACCATTCGCTGGCCGAGCCGCTGGTGGCCGGGAGGACTGCCGTCCTCGAGCCTGCCCCCCGCCCAGAGCCTCACCAACACCGTCAAGCTGCGCCACGACATCGAGCAGTTCGAGGCAGGACGTCGGGCCGGCATATACGGACCGGAGTTCGACGCGATCATCTCCGCCTATCGCCGTGCGCTCGATCGCTTCATCAGCCGCTACGGCGCCACCGCGAACGGAGCACTTCATCCCGATGACGTCGCCGCGATCGGCGACGTCTACGGCCGCATCGTTCACTGGTCGCCGCCGCCGGCCATTCCCGGCGGTGCTATCGCGTCCGGCTGGGATAGAGGCGAAGTCTCGAAGCGTTACGCCGTCCCTCCGGGGATCTGCTGGGTCGACGGCCTGCTGACGGACGAAGCGCTGTCTTCGCTCAGGCGATTCTGCCTGGATTCGACCATCTGGAACGATGTCTCCCACAACTACCAGGCCGAGCCCGTGGCCCGAGGCTATCTCGGTGCCTATGCCGCCGACGGCTTCTTCGCACCCCTGCTGTTCCAGATCGCCGATGAGCTGGCGGCGGCCCTGCCGGAGATCTTCGACGGCCATCCTCTGCGTCAGATCTGGGCATACAAGTACGAAGAGAAGCTCGAGGGCATCGGCATTCACGGGGACGACGCGGCGGTCAACGTCAACTTCTGGATCACCCCGGACAGCGCCAACCAGGATCCGGACTCAGGCGGCCTCCTGGTCTATCCGGTAGAAGCTCCGGCGCATTGGGACTTCGCCGCGATCAACACACATCCGGACGCGATGCTTCGTTTCGTCGAGTCGGCCGGGAAGCCTGCGGTAAACGTACCCTATCGTCAGAACCGGGCCGTCATCTTCAATTCCGACCTGTTCCATGCCACCGCCCCACTTCGCTTCCGTCCGGGCTACGATAACCGCCGCATCAACGTTACGATGCTGTTCGGTCGACGACAGGCGCACGCGCGCTCACCGCAGTGACCGGCACCATCGTCGATCCGACCTCCAATGCCACACCTGCCGATTGAGATCGACGATGTCGTTCGATGTCTTCGCATCGAAGGTGCGAATGCCCGACACGCCGGCAATGTCGGCATCACCCGACGTGCCTGCCGCGCCGCTCTCGCGCTCCTGCCTGACAATGTTGACGCGGCCCTTGAGCTAGGCACGCTCGATGCCCAGACCGGCAGTTCGCTGGAGGGCCTTCCCCTGCTTCGGCGCGTAACCCACCTCGCGCCCCATCACGCCGACGGCCACGCCAACACCGGTAGCGCCTTGCTTGCCGGCCAGAAGATCGAAGCGGCGCTATGCGCCATTCGGCGGGCCCTTTCGCTTCGGCCCGACCATGACGGGGCGCGCTATAATGAAGCTCTCGCACATCAACGTTCCGAAGATGTCGAACGGGCCGAGCGCGCGTACCGTCGAGTACTCGCCTCGCATCCGAAGCACATTGAGGCGCGTCGAAACTTGGCCGTATGCTTTCATTCCTTGGGCCGGGTCGACAACGCCGTTCGAACCCTGCGTACGCTCACGGACGACCACCCGGATCGGGCAGACATTCGCGAGAACCTTGCGCTGGTCCTGCTCGACGCCGGCAAGACCGGGGAGGCGTTCGATGAGTTCTCCGGCATCGCCAAGGCTCGATTCGGGCTCGGCGGTGTGTCCTTTCCACCTGACTCCTCCGCCGGGTACGTCACGCCCGTCAGGCTCAAGCACGATCACGAGCAGCTCGAGCATCTTCTGCGCGGCGGCCTCGCAATGGACGGAGCAGGCCGACTTCGAGATCTCTACGCGAGTTTGCTGGCTGGCGCTCCGCCCGGTACTCCCGCGGCTCAGCCACTGGCCCTCGACGCCGACCAGGCGCAAGCCCTGGAGCCGTGGTACGGCCGCCGGTATGCCCGTATGGAAGCCCCCAGGCAGCCCGGGGGCGCTCTCCATCCGGCGCTCGATCTACATCGCGTCGAGCGTTCGTATCTCGGGTCCAGACCGGAGCTCGTCGTCGTCGATGACTTTCTTTCGAACCCCGCGCTGCTCGCGCTTCGCCGGTTCTGCCTCGAGAACAGCTTCTGGATACGCAGCTACGGCGGCGGCTATCTCGGCTCGTTCATGGAAGATGGCTTCGTGTGTCCGCTGATTGCGCAGATCGCCGACGATCTGCGTGGCGGAATGCAAAGGGTCATTGGTCCCCACAGCCTGAGGAAGGTGTGGGGGTTCAAGTACGACAGCCGACTTTCCGGCATCAATCTGCATGCCGACTTCGCCGCGGTGAACGTCAACTTCTGGATCATGCCCGACGAGGCCAATCGCGATCCGACATCAGGCGGCCTGATCGTATGGGACAAGCCCGCGCCGCTCACATGGAGCTTCGAGGAGTACAACCGCTCGCCCGATCAGGCGCGCAGATTCCTTGACGAACAGGGAGCGAAGCCAATCGTCGTACCCTACCGGGCCAATCGCGCGGTCATCTTCAACTCCAATCTCTTCCATGAGACCGACCGCATTGCCTTCAAGGACGGCTACGAGAACCGCCGCGTCAACATCACCCTGCTCTACGGAACCCGGTCATGACCGGAGCAGACCACGGATAGCGGCTTCGATGCTGGCTGCCATGGCACGGCCGTCGCAGATCGGCGAGGCGCGCATGCGTTCGCGTAGGCTCGTGCGCAGCACGGCTCTGCCGGTCTCGTCTTCGGCCAGGGCCACTGCCTTGGCGATGTAGTCGTCCTCATCAGTTGCCGACAGCTGCGAAAGACCGAGAACGCTGACGATGGCGTGGCCATAGCGGCCGAGGACGCGGTCGCCGGCCAGCGTCACCACCGGAACGCCCATCCACATGGCCTCCAGCGTCGTGATCACGCCGCCATACGGGGTCGGATCGAGAGCGATATCGATGTCGGCATAGCTCGCCATGTGCTCTTCGAAGTTCCTTGTCGGCGGTCTCAGCTCGATACGGCCGGGATCGGCCCCCTCCTCCGCGAAGAGCGTCTTCACCCGCGATCTTGCCTCGGTATCGGCGAGCCCCGGCGTCTTCAGGAGCAGCCGCGACCGCGGAAACCCCCGCAGGATCCTCGACCACAGCCGGACCGTCCGGCGGGACAGCTTCGCCAGCTGGTTGAAGCTGCCGAATACCACGTCCCGTGATGGCGCCGGCCCAATGTCGGGCAGGGGCCACAGCGGATCGTAGACATAGGCAAGCGGCAACCGAATCAAGGTCTCACTGAACCAACGCTCCGCCCCCTCGGGGGTTATCCAGCGATCCCCCAGCACGACATCGACCGCATCCAGCCCAAGGCTGCCCATCGGCGGCCAATGGATCTGCAGCGGCGCCGGGCGCCGTGCCAGGGCCAGAAGACGCGATCCCTGCGGGTAGCCGAGGCAGTCGATGACGGCGTCGATCCGATCCTCGGCGATGGCACGGGCAACAGCCTCATCAGAAAACCCGGATACGTCGCGAAATCCGGAAGATGCTGCCGCGAACCTCTCCGTAATCTCATCCCGACCTGATGCCGGAAGATCCGAGTAGCAGAAGACCTCTGCGGCGCCCCGGTCGTGGCCCTCGATCGTCGGCAACAGCGTGAACGCCGCCGTGTGGAGGCCGAAGCTGCGCCCCGCGACGTATCCAATACGCACCTTGCCGGAACCCGTGCGAAACCCCTGACGCAACGGACCATTTGATGTCAATGGCCGCGCGAAACGCTCGTTGAAGTGCCGCGCCAGCCGCAGCGAGGTATGCGGGTGGGCCTCTTCCAAGAGAAACGACGTGCATATCTGCGAGGCGAGGATCTGGGGAGAGCTGGAAAGGCGACCGGCGCCGATCCTCGCCGCAGCTGTCGCAGCGCCGACTGCCAGAAGCTTGGTGATCGCCAGAAGCGCCAGGTCGTCGGATTCCGGTCGAACGCTAAGCGCTCTCAGAGCCCAAACCGTCGGCGGCGATACGACATTGGCGAGAGTCGCCATGCAGGCGTCGTCGTTCGGCGAGAGCGCAACGATTTGCCGAAGTTCTCTCCCCGCCTCCGATGCACGTCCGCCCCTTTCCAAGGTTGCGACAAGAGCCGTGAGCGCGGAGAGGTCTCCCGGCAGCAGCACCAGGGTGCGACGGAGCATGACTTCGGCTCGGAGCGGCACCGTCTGCCAGCAGGTCGCGGCCAGCAGCTGCCAGGACCAGGGAAGGGCCGGCTCTCTTGCGATAAGGGCGCGCAACGTCCCGCGGGCGTTCGCCAGGCGGCCCGCCGCGAGATCTGCAAGGATCTCCGGCGCCCCGGACGGAAGTGCCTGGGTCAACCCTTCGCCATCCCGCGGATAGCGCTTTCGATGCTGGCTGCCATGGCACGGCCGTCGCAGATCGGCGAGGCGCGCATGCGTTCGCGTAGGCTCGTGCGCAGCACGGCTCTGCCGGTCTCGTCTTCGGCCAGGGCCACTGCCTTGGCGATGTAGTCGTCCTCATCAGTTGCCGACAGCTGCGAAAGACCGAGAACGCTGACGATGGCGTGGCCATAGCGGCCGAGGACGCGGTCGCCGGCCAGCGTCACCACCGGAACGCCCATCCACATGGCCTCCAGCGTCGTGATCACGCCGCCATACGGGGTCGGATCGAGAGCGATATCGATGTCGGCGTAGCTCGCCAAATGGCCGTCAAAGCCGGACACTGGCAAGCGAAGTTCTATGCGACTTGGATCAACCCCCTCCCTCACGAAACGCGACAGAAGTTGTGATGCAATCTCCTCTGTCGTCAGGCCCAATGCTTTGAGTACAAGGCGGGAGATTGGCACCAGCCTCAATATCCTCGCCCACAACCGGATCGTTCTTGCCGACAGCTTTGCCAACTGGTTGAAGCTTCCGAATACCAGTCCGTTATCTGGCGATCTTGAGGGCTCGGGGGTCGGCGCCAGCGGATCGTACATAAGGGAGAGCGGCAGCCGCACGATGCGCTCATCGAACCAACGCTCCGAGCCCTCAGGGGTTATCCATTGATCGCCGAACACGGCGTCAATCAGGCCGGAACCCACGCTGCCCATCGGGGGCCAACTGATCTGCAAGGGCGCCGGCCGTCTTGCCAACGCGAGTAACCGTGATCCCTGCGGGTAACCCAGGCTATCGATGACAATGTCTATTTTGTCATCGGCGATCATCGCCGCGAAAGCCGCATCGTCCAGCCCAGACGTTTGCCTGAATCCATTCGATGCCGAGACAAAGCGATCAGTTATTGCATCCTGTCGCGACGCCGGTACATCGGAGTAGCAGAACACTTCCACGGACTCGCGGTCGTGTTGCTCGATCGTCGGCAGCAGCGTAAACGCCGCCGTATGCAGCCGGAAGGAATCCCCCTCGACATAGCCGATACGAAGCTTACTTCGACGGCGGAAAACCCGCGGAGCCGGGCTTCCACTCACCGGGCGAACGAACCGCTCATTGAACGCGCGCACCAGTCCGAGAAATTCGTCGGGACCTGTGTCCTCCAGCAAGAACGCCGTGCAGATCCGCGCCGCCTGAATGCGAGGATCCGAACTATCCGCCACGTCATCAAGTAGCGTTGCCGCTTCCGGAGCCCGGCCGCGGATCAGCAGCTGCGTGTGCCGTTCCAGAATCAGGTCAACATTGCCGGAGTTAAGGGCAAGCGCCCGCCAGCACCAAGTCAGCGCGGCGGCATCAGGCATGCCCGCAAGGTTCGCAAGCGCAGCTGCATCGCTCGGCTGTAACGTTACCGCTGTACGCAGCCGCCGCATCGCTGTGAAAGGTTGGCCGGTCGACTTGAGAGTTGCGGCCAATGCCGTGAGAACCGGTACGGCGTAGGGATCCAGAGCCAAGGCCCGCAACAACAAGACTTCCGCCTGTTTCGCGTTGCTTTGCCACGCCATGGCGGCAAGAAGATGCAGCGCAGCGCCTATGCCCGGTTCCTCCGCCACCAGACGACGCAGCATTATCGCCGCCTCCGCAGCTCGTCCCTCTCCGAAGACGATCCACGCAGACGTCAATCGACCTTGAGAGGAAGAGCGGTCGGGCGTCTGGCCTTCCATGCGGGCCGTTGCTCAGAATCCCGTGAATCGCGCGAGCGCCACCGATGATCCGTTCGGCAGGGTGAGCGTTCCGGTAGCCGAGCTCGCGAAGGACACCGTGATCTGCCCTGGAACCGAGGTCCGCGACGGCGTCGTGTAGGCGCCGGCCAGGGTCGGGCCGCCGCCGTACTCCTCGAGCGCCGCGGTCATCGTCGGCCTGAGCCCGAAAGGCCCTGAGACCAGCGTGCCGGTCGCGACATACCACCGGCTGGTGCCGTCGCTCTCGTACATCATCAGCAGAATGAACAGCTGGTTGCCCTGCACTTCGAGAAAGTAGGCCCGCCCTGGCTCGCTCGCGCTCCACCACCATCCGGTCTCCGGCGCGCCCGAAGGCAGTCCGGCTGCAGCCCCGCCGCCGACGAACTCGTAGCGCCTCAGCGCAAGAGGCTGTGCCCCTGGAAGGATGATCGAGGCTTCGCTCGACGATGTCGACGTAAGCGACAACGTGCCGACGGCCACCGTCGAGGACGGCGCCTGGAAGGCCCCCGAAAGGGTCTGGCCGCCGCCGTACTCGTACAGCTCGTTCGAGAACACACTGGTCGAGAAAAGCGAGCCTGTGGAGGCGTACCAGGCGGCGGTGCCGCCGCTCCGGTAGCCCAGGACACCCACCATCGCGCGAGAGCCGCTGACCTCAACGATATAGCCCCGGCCCGGCTGGCTCGTGCTCCACCAGACGCCGGTGGAAATCTGGGCCTCGGCGGGCGCTCCAGCGACGGACACGACCAGAGCGAAGAGCATGGCGAGGTGGCGTAGGCTCACGGTTGGTCCCCGCTGGTGGGAGGGCCGTTCACGATACTACGGCAATGGCGACGGATAACCCTAGAAGCAGGCCAATGCCTGAGGTACCTACTCGACCTCATGACGACTCCAGCAACCCAAGTCGCCGTCATCGGCGGCGGCAAGATTGGTCTCCCGATCGCCGTCTGCCTCGCCGGCAACGGCGCGAAGGTCACCGTCTGCGACATCAATCCCCAACTCGTCAATCAGGTAAATGCCTGTGAAACCCCGCATGATGAACCCGGTCTCGCGGCGCGTCTGCCGAGCCTGGTCGCGGACGGTCGCCTGGCCGCGACGACCGATACAACCACTGCGGTGGCGACCGCCGATACTGTCATCGTCGTCGTCGCCGCCATGCTGACAGACGAGCGCCGTATCGACTACCGCCACCTGCTGACCGCCTGCGAGACCGTCGGCCGTGCCTTGAAGCGAGGGGCACTGGTGGTGGTCGAGACCACGGTCCCTGTCGGTGCCTGCCGGAATGTCTTGGGTCCGGCCCTTGGCTCCGGCGGCCTCGTCGCCGGACGCGACTTTCGATTTGCCTTCAGCCCGGAGCGGGTGAAGTCCCGCCACATCTTCGAGCACCTGATGACGACGCCGAAGGTCGTCGGCGGATGGGACGAGGAGTCCACCGCGGTGGCGGTCCGCTTTTACGAGACCTGGTTGCAGGCTCCGGTCTGGCCCGTCGGATCGCTCGAGGCCGCCGAGTTCGTGAAGTTGGCCGGCATGATCTACCGCGACGCCAACATCGCGCTCGCGAACGAGCTCGGCGCCTTCGCCGCAGCAGCAGATCTCGATATATGGTCGACGATCGTGGCGGCGAACACGGACGGCGAGACTCATCTCCTGCAACCCGGCATCGGCGTCGGTGGTCACTGCACGCCGGTCTATCCCCACTTCTTATTCGAAGGGGCGGAGCGACTGAAGTTCGATCCGGTACTCGCACGCACCGCCCGTCTGATCAACGAGACACAACCGGCTCGGCAGGTCGGACGGCTTACGCAGCTAACCGGCGATCTGCGCGGTTCTCATGTCCACGTTATGGGCCTTTGCTTCCGTCCAAGGGTGCGGGAGGACGCCTACAGCCCAGCCGGACCGTTGCGCGACGCGCTCGTCGGCGCCGGGGCGACCGTTACCCTCGACGATCCTCTCTACAGCTCCCAGGAGCTCGCCGAACGCGGTTTCACCGCAGGAACCCCCGGTGCGCCCGGTCAGGTCGCAGTCATCCTCAACACCGCCCATCCAGAGTATCGCGCGCCCGACTTCGCCCGTTGGAAAGCCAACGGCCTCAAGGCCGTCCTCGACGGACGCAACTTTTGGAAGCGCAACGAGGTCGAGGCAGCTGGCCTGATCTACCTCGACGTCGGCTGAGCCTAGCGCCGATCGATCACGCGGGCGGGAACGCCAGCAACGGTCGCGCCGGCAGGGACGTCCTTGGTGACGACAGCGCCCGCTCCGACGATCGCATTCTCCCCGATTGTCACACCGGGCAGGATCGTCGCATTAACGCCGATGTCCGCGCCGCGCCCGATCCGCACCGGACGGATGATGAGATCGGTCTGCAGGACCGGACGATCAGCCGGCTCGCCCGTGTGCTCTGATCCAAGTACCTTGGCCCCAGGGCCCCAGCCGACATGATCACCGATAACGAGGTCGCGCGCGTCGAAGTAGCTCTGCGGACCGATCCAGGCCCCCTTCCCGATCAAGCAGCGGCCATCGTGCCGGCCCTGCAAGATGACCTGATTGCCGACGAACACCCCGTCGCCGAACGTCATCGTCTCCGGGTGGCGAAGCGAGACTGTCTCGCCGATCTCCACGCCATTGCCAAAGTCCGCCGCCAAGGCGCGCAGGCATGCGCGGCGTATCGTGCGTTCGAGCCAGCCGCGTCCGCTAGCGTAGCGCGAAAACATCTCATGCAAGCCGTCGGACGTATGCCGATTGCGCAGCTCGGCGGAAAACTCGATCTCCCATTCCGGATCGGGCGAAATGACCCTATGCCCGTGCACCGCGGGGACGCGTCGCTCGCTCGTCATCGTCGGATTCCTCCGCGCAGGCCTTGTCCAACTTCGTGACCACCTCGGCAAGCTGGTCGTCGGTGAGCTCAGGATAGATCGGCAGAGACAAGAATGAGTCCGCCAAGCGCTCGGACACCGGTAAGTCGCCGCGTCGATGCCCAAGCGACGAGAACGCCTCCTGAAGGTGCACCGGGATCGGGTAGTGGATGCCAGTCTCGACACCCTGCGCCTTCAGGACCTGACGGATCCGATCCCGTCTTACCGGACCGCCTGGCAGCCCGACCGCATAGACATGCCAAGTATGACCGGGGTCGAGCTTGGGCCGAAGAAGGTCCAACCGGGAGAGAGCTGCGTCGTAACGCTCGGCCAGTCGACGCCTGGCCACGGTCCAATCCGCAAGGTGCTTCAGCTTGACACCAAGCACCGCACCCTGGATCCCATCCATGCGATAGTTATAGCCGAGCGTGACGTGCCGGTATTTTTCAACAGCGCCCCAGTCGCGGAGAAGCCTGACCTTTGCCGCGATCTCCGTGTCGTAGGTGACCAGCGCGCCGGCCTCGCCATACGCGCCGAGATTCTTTCCCGGATAGAAACTGAAGGCGCCGACACGGCCGAGCGTTCCCGCCGGCCTGCCCTTATAGGTGGTCGAATGCGCTTGTGCCGCGTCCTCGATCACCGGCACGCCATGAGCCGCGCCGATGGCGAGGATCGCGTCCATGTCGGCCGACCGCCCGTGCAGGTGCACCGGCATGATCGCTTTGGTCCTCGATGTGAGGGCGGCCGCGATACGCGCCGGGTCTAATGTCCAGGTGTCGGGATCGACATCGACAAATACCGGCCGTGCCCCGCAATAAGCAATCGCGGCGGCCGATGCGATGAAGGTCATCGGCGTGGTGATCACTTCATCGCCTGCGCCGACACCGAGCGCGAGAAGCGCCAAATGCAGCGCGCTGGTACCTGAGTTCAGGCCAACAACCTCGCAGCCGCCCAGGACGGCCGAAAGGTCACGCTCGAATGATGTGACGCCGGGACCGAGAGCAAACTGACTGCTCTCGAAAACCGTACGCACAGCCGCGTCGACTTCGGATGCAATAGCCTTGTATTGCAAACGTAGATCCAGGAACGGGATCATCGGGTGATACCCTTGGCCAGCAAGCGAGCGGGAACGCCAGCAACAGTTTCGCCTTCGCCGACGTCGCGAGCGACCACGGCACCAGCACCGACCAGGGCGTTCCGGCCAATCGTGATCCCGCACATAATCACGGCACCGCTGCCGATGGAGGCGCCGCGGCCGATCCGGGTCGGAATTACGGCCCAGTCCTTATCCGTCTGCAGCACGCCTCCGATCGTCGCTCGCGGATGCCGGTCGTTGATGAACATCACGCCATGGCCGATGAAGACTTCGTCTTCGATCGTCACTCCATCACAAATAAAGGTGTGAGAGGAAATCTTGCAACGTGCGCCAACTGTGACGCCCCTCTGGATCTCGACGAAAGTACCGATCTTGGTTTCTGCGCCGATGCTGCAGCCGTAGAGGTTCACCAGGTCCGGATGCCGGATGACGACCTTCTCTCCCAGGACTACATCTGGCGTTATGGGCATAGCGGCTACCGGCGCAACGCATCGGCCAGGGCCGCAACGACCCGGTCCTGATCGCGATCGGTAAAACCGTGATAAAGGGGCAGGATCAGGCTCCGGTCCTGCAGGTCCTCGCTGACTGGAAGCCCGCCGCGGGCGCTACGAGAGCCACCGTCCGCATAGGCCGGCTCACGATGCGCATTTCCGATTCCCGGCCGCGTGGCAATGCCAAGGGAGCCCAGGCGTGCCGTCACCCGCAGCTGGTCGGCCGCCGCCGGCAGACGAATAGCGTAGGACTGAACATTCCAATGCAGCCAATCGGGCTCGACCGGCAGGCCGAGGCCAGGAATAGTCGACAGCTTCTCGGCATAGCGTGCCGCGAGCCGCCGGCGCTCCGCCAGCATTGCCTCGAGCCGGCGCAGCTGGACACGCCCGATCGCCGCCTGGATGTCAGTCATACGCGCGTTCATGCCCACCGCGACATGCGACGCCGGCGGGCCGCCCGCTCCGTGATTTCTGAAGCTGCGAAGGCGGGCATCGAGCACGGCGTCTGAACTGGTCACCATCCCACCCTCGCCGGTCGACAGCAGCTTCCGCGGGTGAAACGAGAAGCAGGCGACGCGGCCATGGGGCTTGCCGATCCGCTCCATCTGGTTGTCGACGCGAAGCTCGGAGCCGACGGCACAGGCCGCATCCTCGATCACGGGCAGGCCGTGCCTGCCGGCGAGATCGAGAAGTGGGGCCATCTCGCACGGGAAACCGATCTGGTGGACGGGCATGATGGCCTTCGTCCTCGATGTCAGCGCGCTTTCGATGCCGCGCGGATCGATATTCCCCATCAAAGGATCGACGTCGACAAAGACCGGCGTCGCCCCGACCAGCCGAACCGAATTCGCCGTGGCGACGAACGAGTGCGAGACCGTGACAACCTCATCGCCCGGGCCGATGTCGTGGGCCATGAGGGCAAGCTGCAGCGCCACCGTGCCGTTGCTGACGGCACAGGCGTGCGCGGCGCCGATCCAGTCGGCGAACTCTCGCTCGAAAGCCTCGACCTCCGGACCTTGCGCGACCCAGCCGCTGAGGATCACGCGCCGCGCGGCCTCTGCTTCCTCCTCGTCCATCCAAGGGCGCATCAACGGGATGGGCGCGTGTTCCGTTCCCGTCATGCGCGCGGGCCCGCCGGGATTAGGAAGTCGGCTGCCTGCAGTCGGTCCTTGCGCGCCCGCACCGACTGCGGAAAGGTCTCGTCGACGTCGACGACCTCAAGCGCCCCGAAGAAAGCCGTGAACTCACCGGTGTGGTCGACCACGTTCTCCCGTCGTGCCAGGCGATCAGAGATCGTCTTCATCGACGCGACCGCCGGTGTATCCAATTCCTTGTGGCCGAAGGACTTCAGCTTGGTCAAAACCCTCTCGGCGCCGCCCATCCATGTGAAATGCCAACCGGCATCCGGGATGGTGAGACCAAGGCCGCTCTCCGGCTGACCGGCGATTACCTGTGCACTCATCGGCGAGATCAGTCGGGCCATGGCGCAAGGCAGCACGGCCGCGCCTGTCCAGCGCCGGTATGTCCGCAGATTCATAAAATACTGGTACAGATCCATCGACAGGCGTGCAACGTCCCAGACACCCTGAAACCGATCGCGATAGGCGCGAAGTGCTGAAGGACGTGGAATTTCGTCTACGTCACACACCGTCACCAGATCCCAATCATCGCAATGCTCAAGCGCCGTGAGGCCATGATCCTTCTGGTGGACGAACTGCTGAGCTGGGATGGCGCTGCGCTTCTCCGTCAACACAACATGACGGATTCTATCCGCATAGGTGGCGTACCGGTCCCGGTTCTCGGCGAACAAGAGAGGCTTGGGATCCCCGCGGTTGGTCCAAATGGACTCGACGATGACGAAGCCGTCGACGCAGTCCGCAAGCTCGGCCAGCCGAATATCCAGCAGCTCGAATTCGTTGAAGAAAGTGAAATAGTCGTAGATCCGGGCTGGCCGCGTCGGGGGTGGCGGCGGTCTCAAGAGCGCCCGACGATAGCTGGCGATGGCCCGCACCTGTGTCAGCACGAACCATGCCCGCGTCCGCTCGTGCTCCGGCATGTCACGGGTCTCAAGGTCCGCGAACCCGGCGTCGACGACTTGGTTCAGTGCGTCATGCAGCGTCGCGTCGGCAGGATCGAAGGCAATGGCGCTCGCAAAGGCCTCGCTCGCCTCGACCAGACGCCGGCTCTGCTCGTGCTGCCGCCCGATATGTGCATGGTTCTGCGCCGCCGGACCGGACGATGCGTTCGACTTCCGTGCCGTCATGAGGGCCCGGTAGACGTCTGGCTGATCCGCATCGAGCCGAAGCAACCGGTCGAGTGATTCCGCCTCTTCCGACGTTCGCCCTTGATGATGCAGCACCGTGGCCAGTTGGCGAAGGACGGTCCGGTTGTTCGGATCGGCCGCAAGGACATGGCGGCACGAAGCTTCGGCCGCTTGCCAACGATGCCCGGCGATATGGATGTTGATCAGGTTCGAATGGACACTCGGATGCCGCGGCACCAGGACATCGGCCCGCATCAGCCACAGTTCGGCGACGGCGTAGGCGCCCTTGCGCAGGAGCGCCGTCGCCAGATTGACCGCGCCGACCACCGACCCCGGGGCCAGAACAAGCGTTGCCCGGCCGGTCCGGACCGCCGCACTGACTTGGCCTGCACGAATGAGCGTAAACGACTTATTCGCCAAGGCATCCACGTTAAGCGGCTCGACAGCGAGCGCGCGCGACAGCGCGTCTAGGGATGCCGCAAAGTCGCCCTTCTCGGACCGGCCGACGCCGATCATCACCCAGGCGCCGGCCAAGACCGGCACCACGGCGATCACCCGGTGATAACCGGTGATCGCAGCCGGAAGCCGGCCGGACCGGTGATCAGTCAGTGCTGCCTCGAACAAATCGCCGACAGTCGCCATCGCTTTCGCTCAGCCCGCCTTGACCTGGGAACTGCGGAACCACTCGATGGTCCGGCGTAGGCCGTCCTCCAGTCCGACCTTAGGGCTGTAGCCCAGCAGCCGCGTCGCAAGATCGATGTTGGGTATGCGGCGGCGGATCCCGGTCCGCGGCGCCTGGACGTTGCGGATACTGCCTGCTCCTGCGATCCGGATCATGCACTCCGCGAGCTCCCGCGTCGTACAGTAAGCCTCGGGCGTGCCGACATTGAAGACCTGACCGCCGACCTCCTTCCCCAGGACAAGCGTGACAGCGGCGACGAAGTCCTCCACGTAGCACCAAGCCCGCAGGTCATCGCCGTCCCCTTCGACCGTCAATGGCTCGCCCCTGGCAAGGGCTCGAGCGAAGTTGCTGATCGCCCCCTCGCCGATCTGTCGCGGACCGTAGATGTTGAAGGGACGAATGCACGTCGCGGCGAAGCCATGGGCTTCCCCATGCCGAAGGACGAAATGCTCGCCGGCGAGCTTGCTCACGGCGTAGGTCCAGCGGCGCTCCGAAACCGGCCCAGACACAAGAGGCGATGTCACTTCTGACGCCCCTGCCGCCTCGGGACCGTAGACCTCGCTGGTGGAACCATCGATCAGGCGCGGCACGCGCGCGGCAATCACCGCATCGATGACCGCGACAGTGCCGAGAAGATTCACACGAAGGACATCCACCGGCTTCAAATCGTAGTTCGACACGCCAGCAATCGCCGCCAAGTGCACCACCACTGCGGCCTCGGCGAAGGTCCGCTCCAGCAGCGCCTGATCCCGGATGTCGCCGATGACAACTTCGGTCTCGTTCGCGCCCTGTCCACCGCTGGCCCGCGCATCGCGAGTCAAGTTGTCAAAAACGACGACCCGGTACCGATCGCGAAATCTATCAACTAAGTGGCTGCCAAGGAAGCCTCGGCCGCCGGTTATGACCATCTTCGGTCGAAACATTAGAGAGCAATCATCGTGCCGCCGAGCGCCATAGACCGATCTGCGGCTTCGAGCACCTTGACCACCCGAAGCCCGTCCTCGCCCGACGTCATCGGTGTAGCAGAACGCCGGATGCAGTCGACAAAGTGCGACGCCGCGGTGCGTAACGCCTCGGTCGTGCCGATCTTCGGCGCCCAGATGTCGCCCGACCGGTAGTTGACCCGAAGATCGTGTGCCGCAGCTTCCGAAGTCGCGACGTCGACGCCCTTGTCGACGACCCTGACTTTTTCCTCGAGATCGAGGTCGTCGTAGATCACCATGCGCTTGCTGCCGCCAATGAGCGTCCGCCGGATCTTGATAGGTGCCAGCCAGTTGACATGCACATGCGCAATCAGCGCGTCGGCAAAGAACAGCGTGACATAGGCGAGGTTTTCTCGCTGACCTGACAGATGAGCGCGGCCAATCGCTGACACCCCTGTCGGCGTCCGGCACAGGAGGTTGTCCATGATCGCTAAATCGTGGATCGCCAGGTCCCAGATAACGTTCACGTCCTTCTGGAAGAGGCCGAGATTGACCCGCGTCGAGTCGTAATAGAGCGGATCTCCGAGATCCCCCTTCTCGATCACCGAACGGATCGCCGACACGGCGGGTGAGTAGACGAAGATGTGATCGACCATCAGCGTGCGGTTGGCCTTTGCCGCGGCCTCGATCAGCCGCTCGGCGTCCACCGAGGAAGTCGTGAGCGGCTTTTCGACGAAGACCGAGCGTCCAGACTTCAACGCCGCAATCGCCAGCTCGAAGTGACTTGCCGCCGGGGTCGCAACGAAGACCGCATCTACTGCACCGTCTTTGAGGACATCGGAGAAGTCTGTGGTGGCTTTCGCCTGCGGGTAGCGCCGAGCCAAGCGCTGTAGCAACTGAGGGTCGCTATCGCAGAGACAGTAAAGTTCGGCATCTGGCAGCTCGGCCAAGTTTCGTGCGATATTCGGGCCCCAATATCCGAGGCCAACGACGGCGCAGCGCACGGAATCCCGGGCCATTCGAGTCTCACTCATCGCATCCGCTAGTCGCGTGACGCCCCGACGAGCTCTGATGCCGGAAGCCACGGTCTTTCAGCGACTTCATATAACACCGAGGCCCGCTCATGCAACGGCGCAGAGCCTCTTCCGGCATCCAGTTTCTCAATAAAAACAAACGCTTCCACGCTCCCGATGCATCGCTGACATGAGTGTCTCGCGCAGCAACCCGGCTCAAGCCGCGACGATCTCCGATCATCCGGACTGCACACGGCTTCGCCTCGGCGGAAGCGACAGCCGTGGTGTCGTGCTGGTGGCCATGTCGCGAGACGCCGTCCGGGTATCCGAGACCGACCCCCTGCTCTTCGCGCACTCGCTCTTCTGGGAGTCGCGCGAGATCTGCCGGATTGTCATGAACCTCGGCTTCGACATCGACGTCATCGACTTCGAAGCGCCGGCCCCAACGGACCACCCTCCCTATGTCGGGTCGGTGACCTTGCATCACCATCTTCTGTCACTTCGCGACCACCTTGCGCCCCGTGCAATGAAGATCATGTGGCTGACCGGCAGCCATCCAGAGGTACAGAACGCACGGGAGATGGAGCGCATTCAGGCTCTCGAGGCCAGACGCGACTGCCTCTATGAACCGAAGCGGCAGATTGGGCGGGCCGCGGAGGAAGCGATTGCTTTCGAGCTGGCCGACCGCTGCGTCCTAATCGGGAACGAAGTGACCTTGGCGACTTATCCGGCGCATCTTCACTCAAAGATCGCCCTATGCAGTGTGTCTGCCGCTAACGTCTCGCATATCAAGCCCCGGGCCCAGCTCGTTCCATCCACGCGGGAGTTCATCTGGTTCGCCGCCAGCAGTGCGGTTCACAAAGGTCTGGACTTGTTGCTCGACCTGTTCGGGACGGCGGAACTACCGATGCTTCACGTTGTCGGCGCCCTCGAGGCCGAGCCCGACTTCCTGAACATTTACGACGCCGAGCTGAACGGCCACCCGCGGATCCGCTATCACGGCTTTCTGCACGGAAACGATCCCGTCCTCGCTGCAATCTTCGATCGCTGTATCGCTGTGCTTCACCCGAGCGCGAGCGAAGGCATGTCGGGTTCGGTCGCACATTGCCTTGAGGTTGGGCTTTATCCGATCATCAGCCGTGCCACCGGAATCGACCTTCCTCCTGGCTGCGGGCGCTACCTCGAGCGATGCTCAGTGGAAGAGATCGCCGCGGCAGTCGACGACGTCTTACGCAAGCCCGACGAGGACTTGGCTCGGGAACTTGCAACCCTCCAGGAGATGGCAATCGGCACGTTCTCCCGCGAGGCCTTCACCCGGCGTCTTTGGAGAATCCTCGGAGCTTGGCTTGGGCCGGGCCGCTGACCCACGGCATAGTCTCGGCCACAAGCTTCCCGCCACCGGACCGGGCTGCTAAGTCTCGCCGGACCATGACGACCGTCGCCATCATTCAGGCCCGTATGCGCTCTACCCGGCTGCCCGGGAAGGTTCTGGCGGACCTCGGCGGGAAGCCGGTGCTCCGCTGGGTCGTAGACGCTGCTCGCGCCATTCCCGGTGTCGACCAGACGATCGTCGCGACGTCGACCGGCGGCGACGATGATGCCGTCACCGCCTGGGGGGAACGCGCCGGCGTTCAGGTGTTCAGGGGCGACGAGGATGACGTGCTCGGACGCTTCGCCGGCGCCGCCCGGCTCGGAAAGGCCGACCTGGTCGTCCGGGTTACCGCCGACTGCCCGCTGCTCGATCCGGTCGAGGCCGGAAGGGTCGTGGCCGCGGTCTCCGCCGGCACTGTCGATTACGCCTGCAACAACGATCCTCCAACCTATCCCGACGGCCTCGACTGCGAGGCTTTCACCCGTATGGCCCTTGACCGGGCAGCGTCGAGCGCGCGGCGGCCGAGCGAGCGCGAACACGTTACGCTCTACATTCGCGATCCGAAGAACGGCTTTCGCTGCACGAATGTCCGCTGCCCCGCTGGAGACCTCAACGGCGAGCGATGGACCCTGGACACGCCCCGGGACCTCGCCCTTCTCCGTGCCATCGCAGCACGGTTAAACGGCGACCGGCCGCCGCGGATGGCGGAAGTGCTCGCCGTTCTCGAGTGCTCGCCTGAGCTTCGTCAGATCAACGACGGCATCGTCCGCAACGAGGGGCTGATCAAATCGCTGGCGCGCGACCGCGCGCAGGGCTTCTAGCGTCGTGCACTATCTCGTCCTCGGCGCGACCGGCCTGGCAGGTCAGGCGTTCATGACGGCCGGCACCGCACGGGGCCACCGAATGACCGCCGCGGCACGGCGCGGCACCCCACTTACGATCGACGTGACCGACGACGGCGCCCTTGGCCGAGCGATCGGCGACCTCCGCCCCGACGCCGTGATCAACTGCACAAGCTACGGCTCCCTCGAAGCGTGCGCCAAGGACCCGGGGGCCGCCTACAGGATCAATGCCCGCCTCAATGCGCGCCTAGCCGAATTCTGCCGTACCGCCGATGCCACGCTTGTCGCGATCGGAACGGATCACTATTTCACCGGAGATGGCGCGGCCAGACATGACGAGCTTGCCGATGTCCGACTCCTCAACGACTATGCCGTCGGCAAGTATGCGGGAGAGCAGCTGGCGCTGACTTGGCGGCGGTGCCTCGCCATCCGGACCAACGTCACCGGCTTTCGCGGGTGGGAGGGCCAGCCCACCTTCGTCGAGTGGGCATGCGAAAGCCTGAAGGCTGGATCGCCGATCGAGCTCTTCGACGACTATTTTTGCTCCACCATCGACCCGGGCAGCCTGGCGCTGGCCGTGATCGAGCTGATCGAGCGGGGAGTCACTGGATTGTTCAATGTCGCCTGTCGTGAGGTTGCCTCGAAGCGCCGTTTCGTCCTCGCTCTCGCCGACCGTCTGTCGCTGCCCGGCCATCACCTGCGCACCGGGTCGGTCCGGTCGCTTTCGGTCCCCAGGGCCGAAAGCGCCGGCCTGGATTGCTCCAAGGCCGAAGCCGCCCTCGGTCGATCCCTGCCGGCTTTCGACGAGGTGATCGGCACGCTGGCAGCCCTCTCGCGCGCCAAAGCGGGCCGGTCATGATCATCCTCGGCGTCTCGTTCCTGAGCGACGCCTCTGCGGTCGTGCTTCGCGACGGACGCCTCGTCGCCGCCATCGCCGAAGAACGGCTCAACCGGATCAAGCAGTGGAATGGCATTCCGCACGGTGCCATTGCCAAGGTGCTGGCGATGGCCGGCATTACCCTCGACCAAGTAGATGTGGTGGCGACCCATGGTGCCGCGCCGCCGACGCCAGCGTCCGGACCCTACCGCGAGAAGGAGCAGGCGATCCGTGCCGCGGGCCTTCCGGCAGACCTCGCTGAAAGCCAGCTCAAGCGCCTGGCGGAGCGCGAAGAGCATGAGCATCGGGTGCTTGGCGAGCGGACGCCCGGCTATCTCGCCGAGGTAAAAGCACTCGGCCGACCTGTCGACGTCCATGGTCATCACGAGTCTCACGCGGCCACCGCTCTTATCGGACGTGGCGCCGGCGACGGCTGGATCGTCACCCTCGATGGCTGGGGCGAGGACGGGTCAGGCACCGTATGGAAGACCGACGGCGACAAGATGACCCGCGTCGCGTTCTCCAATTCGTTCGACTCCCTCGGATACTTCTACGGTTCCGTCACCAAGGCGCTCGGATTCATTCCGCATCGCCATGAAGGCAAGGTTCTCGGCCTTGCCGCCTACTGCCAGCAGCCGCAGTCCTTCCGCGAACTGAGGTCGATGATCGATTACGATCCCGGCCGCTTCCGCTTCCTCGGCCGTATGGAGCGCGGGCTCTATGTTCCCCGGATGGAGAACCCGCTCCTCGCGGAACTCGTCGCCCGCCTGCCCCGCGAGGACATCGCCGCCGGAACCCAGCAGAGCCTCGAACAGGTCGTGGCCGAGCTGGTCGACGATTTCGGCGCCGGAGCGCACAAGGTCATGGTGGCCGGCGGCGTCTTCGCCAACGTCAAGCTCAACCAGCGGATCGCCGAGCGCCCCAACGTCGCCGACGTCTATGTGTTTCCCAACATGGGCGACGGCGG
>CAZDGR010000006.1:0-36485 GCA_964504845.1 uncultured Rhizobium sp.
CGTAGAGCGGCACCCGGCTCTCGCCATAGGCGTCGGCGAGGCCGAGGATCTCGAGCGCGCGGGCGACCGTGTTGTACATCCCGCCCTGCAGGATGATACCGACATCGGCCGATCCCTCGCCGAAGAACTCGTTGAGCTGGCGCTCCTGGATGAACTTCACGGCGGCCGGCCAGCGGCTCTCGATCTTCTCCTTCTCGTGCAGATATGAGGCCGGCGGCAGCACGATCCGGCTAGTGTCGCGGACGGGGTTCTCCATCGCCTGCTTCAAGGTGAAGCCGGGGCGGACATTGTCCTTGGCGGTGAAGCGGCCATGGACATGGCACGCGCGAATGCGGAGCTCCAGCATGACCGGCGTCTTGCTCGCCTCCGATAGCTGGAACCCATCCTCGACCGCCTTCACGATCGAGGGCAGGTTCGGCCTCGGATCCATCAGCCAGATCTGCGACTTCATCGCGAAGGCGTGGCTGCGCTCCTGCATGATGCTGGAGCCCTCGCCGTAGTCCTCGCCGACGATGACGAGCGCGCCGCCAGTGACGCCGCCCGAGGCCAGGTTGGCGAGCGCGTCGGAGGCGACATTGGTACCGACGGTCGACTTGAACGTGACGGCGCCGCGGAGCGGGTAGTTGACCGAGGCGGCAAGGCTCGCAGCCGCCGTCGCTTCTGAGGCCGAATGCTCGAAATGGACGCCGAGCTCCTTCAGGATGTCGGCGGAGTCGGGCAGCACGTCCATCAGATGCGAGATCGGCGCACCCTGGTATCCGGCGACGTAGGCGACGCCCGACTGCAGCAGTGCCTTGGTCACGGCGAGGATTCCCTCGCCGTGGAACTCCTCGCCGGCGCCGAGGCGCAGCTTTTCGGCCTCCTTCTTGAACGACCGTTCGGCCACCGGCGGATCCTCGGGGAAACGTTGAGACTCGGCGGATTCTTGTGGACGGACGAAGGGCCGTCAAGGACGGCTCCGCCAGCGAAAGTTGCAGCCCTCGCCCTTGCCGGGGCCTCGCATCTGGCACAGAGTGCCGCCGGGAATGCAGGGATCCTCGCGACTCATCAGCCGGCTGATCTTGACGCTGTTCGTTCTCTGGACAGTGGCGACGATCCTGTTCCTGATCTTCCGGCTGATGCCGGGAAGCCCGCTTGCTGCCTTCGTCAGCCCGACCTTCACGCCTGAGCAGGCGGACTCGCTCCGCCGTCAGTTCGGTCTCGATAAGTCGCTTTTCGAGCAGTACCTGCTGTTCATCGGCAACCTGCTGCAAGGCAATCTCGGCGAATCCTTTTTCTACAAGCGGCCGGTCGGCGAGGTGGTGATGACCGCCTTCGCCAACACGATCGCGCTGACCATGGGCTCGCTCCTCGTGGCCTATGCGTTCGGCGTGCTGATGGGCGCGATGTTTGCCTGGAAGCGCGGCACCGCGGTCGAGGGTGTCGGCATTCCGATCGTGCTGGTGACCCGCGCCGCCCCCGAGTTCTGGCTCGGCATGGTGCTGCTCGCGATCTTCAGCTTCGGTCTCGGATGGTTCCCGGGCGGCGGTGCCAATTCGGCCGGCACGACCTTTTCCAGCGACTGGGCCCGCATCTTCTCGCTCGACTTCCTCCGCCATCTGATCCTGCCGGCGATCGCGCTGGCGCTCTACCTGCAGGGCCTGCCGCTGCTGCTGATGCGCACCAATATGCTCGAGGTGATGCAGGAAGACTTCGTCACCATGGCGCGGATGAAGGGGCTCTCGACCTGGGCGATCGTGATCCGCCACGCCGCCCGGAACGCGCTGCTGCCGGTCGCGACCGCCTTCGCGCTCGGCATCGGGCAGTCGGTCGGCGGCAATGTCGTGGTCGAGACAGTGTTCAGCTGGCCCGGCCTCGGGCGGATGCTGGTCGAGGCGGTGGCGTCCAGCGACTATCCGTTGGCCCAGGGCGCCTTCCTGATGATCACCACGGTGCTGGTGACGATGAACTTCGTCGCCGACCTGCTCTACAGCCTGCTCGATCCCCGGATCGCCCATGCCGGCCACCGCTGAAGCAGGTGCCAGGCGGAACTGTGGCGGCCTGTTCGCGGGCCTGCGCCGCTTCGTGACGCTGGTCCGGCGCGATCCCTTCGCCACCGCCGGCATTCTGATCTACACGGTGTTCCTTTTCGTCGCGATCTTCGCCGACCAGCTCGCGACCCATGATCCGAACCAGATCCTCTACCGCGCCAATGGCCGGGTCGCCTCGAACCAGCCGCCGTTCGGCGCCTTCATCCTCGGCACGACCAATCTCGGCCGCGACATCTACTCGCAACTGATCTACGGCGCCCGCAGCGCGCTGGTGGTCGGCGTGACCGCCGCCTTTGCCGTCGTGCTGATCGGGACGCTGGTTGGGCTCGTCGCCGGTTTCTTCCGCGGCGTCGCCGACATGATCCTGATGCGGGTCGCCGACGTGGCGCTCGGCATTCCGTTCCTGCCTTTCGTGATCGTGCTCGCGAGCTTCCGCGAGCCCAGCGTCTGGAACGTCGTGATCGGCATGGCGCTGGTGGTCTGGCCCTCGACCTCGCGCGTGATCCGAAGCCAAGTGCTGTCCTTGCGCGAACGCACCTTCGTCGAGGCGGCGCGCGTGACCGGATCGAGCCAGGCCCGGATCCTGTTCGTTCATATCGCGCCGAACGTGCTGCCGCTTTCCTTCGTCTATGGCTCGATCGCCGTCGGCTGGGCGATCCTGACCGAGGCGAGCGTGAGCTTCCTCGGCTTCGGCGATCCCGACGTCGTGTCGTGGGGCTATATGCTGCAGGACGCCTTCGTCTCGCAGGCGCTCTCGCGCGGCTGGTACCACTGGTTCGTGCCGCCGGGCATCTGCATCATCCTCGTCGTCGTCGCGGGGTTCTTCGTCAGCCGCGGCTTCGAGGAAGTCTTGTTCCCGAAGCTGAGGGACTGACCGGATGTCCGTCCTCTCCGTTCGGGACCTGAAGGTCCATTACCGGACCGATCGCGGCGTCGCACAGGCTGTGCGCGGTGCCAGCTTCGAGGTGCCGGAGGGGCAGGTGGTCGGCGTCGTCGGCGAGTCCGGCTGCGGCAAGACCACGCTCGCCCGCGCCATCATGGGCGTGATGCCGAAGACCGCCAGTATCGCCGGCGGCAGGCTGATCTTCGACGGCGTCGACCTGGTGAGCTTGAGCCCGGAGGACCTTGCCGCGCGGCGCTGGCGCGACATCGCCTTCATCCCGCAGAGCGCGATGAACTCGCTCGATCCGGTCTATCGCGTCGGCACGCAGATCGCCGAGATCCTCATCGAGCGCGGCGGCATGGACAAGGCATCCGCCAAGCGGCGCGCGGTCGAGCTGTTCGACATGGTCGGCCTCGATGCCGGCCGGCTCCGCGACTTCCCGCATCAGTATTCCGGCGGCATGCGTCAGCGCGCGGCGATCGCGATGGCGCTGGCTCTCGAGCCCAAGCTGGTGATCGCCGACGAGCCGGTGACCGCGCTCGACGTGATCATCCAGCGCCAGGTGCTCGACACCTTCAAGGATCTCCAGTCGCGGCTCGGCCTCTCGGTGATCCTGATCACCCATGACATCAGCGTCGTCGCCTATGCCAGCGACCGGGTCGTGGTCATGTATGCCGGCGAAGTCATCGAGGCCGGGGCGACCGCCGAGGTGCTGAAGCGGCCGTTCCATCCTTATACGATGGGACTCTATAAGGCGTTCCCTGAGCTGCATGGCGACGGCGGTACGCTGGTGCCGATCGAGGGCACGCCGCCTAATCTGATCCATCCGCCGACGGCCTGTGCTTTCGCCGACCGCTGCCCGTTCGTCGAGCACCGATGCCGCGCGGTCCATCCGCCACTGGAACCGGTCGAAAGCGGCAGCCTTGCGGCGTGCTTGAGGAGCGGCGAGGCGGATCGTCTCCGCGTGCTGGCGGGCGAGGCGAGCACATGGCTCCGCTGATCGCAGCCTGGGGCGTGGAGAAGCACTTCCCGGTTACGCGGAAGTTCAGCGAGGTGCTGCGCGGCGAGCGGCCGATCAATCGCGCGGTCGACGGCATCGACTTGAGCGTCGGCGAAGGAGAGACGGTCGGCCTGCTTGGTGAGTCAGGTTGCGGCAAGACCACGACCGGCCGTCTGCTGTTGAAGTTGACCGCGCCGACTGCCGGTTCGATCCAGTTTGCCGGCGAGGACCTGAGCCAGGTCAAGGGGGCGGCGCTGAAGCGGTTCCGCCAGCAGGCCCAGCTAGTCTTCCAGAATCCGTTCGACGCGCTGAACCCGCGCTTCACGATCTTTCGTGCGCTGCGCGAACCGCTGTTGAATGCCGGCATTCCTGAGACCGAACATGCCGACCGGATGTGGACGGCGATGCGGCGTGTGCGCCTGCCCGACGTCGACGCCTACTACGACCGATATCCTCATCAGCTTTCCGGCGGCCAGCTTCAGCGTGTGGTGTTGGCGCGCGCCCTGGTGCTGGAGCCTCGTTTCCTGGTCGCCGACGAGCCGGTGTCGATGCTGGACGTCAGCGTCCGCGCCGGGATCCTGAACGTCATGCGCGACGTGCACGCGACGATGGGGCTGACCGCCGTCTACATCTCCCACGACTTCGCGCTGGTCCGCTACGTCTGCGCCCGCACCGTGGTGATGTACCTGGGCAAGATCGTCGAGGACGGGCCGTCGGCGGAGGTGGTCGAGCGGCCGCAACACCCCTATACCAAGGCGCTGGTCCAGGCGGTGCCGGTGCCGGACGTCAACCAGTCGCGGGCACCGCTGCCGATCAAGGGCAGTCTGTCGCAAGCGCAGGCGCCCCAAGGCGGTTGCCGTTTCCGCGACCGCTGCCCCTATGCCTTCGAGCGTTGCGTTTCGGAAGAGCCGCTGATGCGCGAGATCGCGCCGGGCCACAAGGCGGCCTGCCACCTGCTCTAGGCGGCAATCGGGCGCGTCGCCTTGTCGAGCCAGGTCTTGCTCTCGCCATCGACCTGCGGGGCGACGATCTCGCGCACCCAGCGATGGTAGTTGTCGAGCCAGACGGCCTCACCCTTGGTCAGAAGGCTCGGCTCGACCAGGTTGAGGTCGATCGGCGCGCAGGTCAGTATCTCGAAGGCGAGGAACGGGCGCGACCCTTTGGTCTCCATCGGGACCGCGACGATCAGGTTCTCGATCCGCACGCCGAAATCGCCTTCGAGATAGCAGCCCGGCTCGTTGGAAACGATCATGCCCGGTCGGAACGGCGCCGAGGTCGGCGCGGTCGAGATCGTATGCGGCCCTTCATGGACGTTGAGATAGCTGCCCACGCCATGGCCGGTGCCGTGACCGAAGTCTAGTCCCACGTCCCAGAGCGGCCGGCGGGCGATTCCGTCCAGATGGCCGCCGCGTGTGCCCTCCGGGAACTTGGCGCTGGCGACCGCGATATGCGAGCGCAGCACGTGGGTGAATATCTCCTTCTGGTACTGCGTCGGCGTGCCGACCGCGATTGTGCGCGTGATGTCGGTGGTACCGTCATGGAACTGGCCGCCGGAATCGCAGAGATAGATGTCGCGAGGCTCGATCCGCCGGTTGCTCGACTGGTTCGGACGGTAGTGGGGAAGGGCGCTGTTGGGGCCGGCGGCCGAGATCGTGTTGAAGCTGGGCTCGACGAAGAAGTCCACCTCGCGACGGAACGCGTCGAGCTGGTTGGCGGCGTCGATCTCGGTGAGCTTGCCGGATGGCGCAGTCTTCTCCATCCAGCAGAGGAAGCGGGTGATCGCCGCCGCGTCGCGGCGGTGGGCCGACCGGGCGCCGCCTATCTCGACCGCGTTCTTCATTGCCTTCGGCAGCGAACACGGATCCATGTCGCGGATCACGGTGGCGCCACTCCTCTTCAGGCGATCGACGACAGCCCAGGCGACGCCGAGCTCGCGCTCCAGCGCCGACCCGGCGCCGGGATCGACCTGGACGGTGGCGCCGGCCTTGCCCAAAGCCTCGAGCGATCCGAGGAACGACTCCGGCGTCTTCACCGTCACCTGGTTGCCGAGGTGCTGCTTCGCGGCTCGCGTCAGCTTGCGAGGGTCGATGAAGAGCTCGACATCCCCGTCGCGCTTCAGGATCGCCCAGCTCATCGGCAGCGGCGTCCGCGGCACATCGCCGCCGCGGATGTTGAGGAGCCAGGCGATCGAGTCCGGCGCCGTCACGATGGCGGCATCGATGCTGCTCTTGGCCAGGCTCTCGGCGATCGCGGTCCGTTTGGCCGAGGCGGAGACGCCGGCGAATTTGTCGGCGTGGGGCAAGACCGCGCCCAGCGGCACCGCCGGCTGCTGACGCCAGGCGTGGTCGAGCGGATTGTCTTCGACCGGAACCAGCGTGGCGCCGGCGCGGGCAGCGCCGCGTTCATAGGCCTCGATCTGCCGCTCGGTATGAAGCCAGGGATCGAATCCCAGCTTCGCACCCTTATTCAGGTGGGCCGCGATCCAGTTGGCGGGCGAGCTCGATCCCATGTCATGCGCTTCATAGGCGTCCATGTCGACCTGCTTGCGCACCTGGATCGTGTAGCGGCCGTCGATGAAGATCGCCGCCATGTCGCGGAGCACGATCGCGAGGCCGGCCGATCCGGTGAAGCCCGTGAGCCAGCGGAGCCGGTCGGCGCGGGCCGGCACATATTCGCTCTGATAAGCATCGCCCCTGGGGATCAGGAAGCCGTCGAGATTGCGCTTGGCGAACTCGGCGCGGAGGGCGGCGAGGCGTTCGGCCGGGGCGGGGCCGACGGTGAAGCCCGGATCTGCGTCCTTCAGCATCTCGTCCTTGAGCGCGAGAAGCTGGCCGCCAAGCTCAGGCCCGGCATCGGGGGCGATCAGCTCGATCCAGGTCTCGGTCATCCGGCCGGCGAGCGCCGAGATCGCGCCCTTCACCCTTTGGCGGACCTCATCCATGTCGAGCATCACGCCGGCGGAACGCAGAAGGGAGGCAAGGGCGTCGTCGCCGCGATAGGGCTCGGTCATCGTCTTCAGGTCTCCGGGAGGCGGTGAACGCTAGAGGGGCTGATCTATTGATGTCAATTCGACGCGCGGAGGTTGCTTTCCCCCATCCGCGCAACGGGTCTAGACTTCCCGTCCACACCGCGAGGAAATCAATCCATGGACCTTGGGCTCAAGGGGCGGAAGGCGATCGTCACCGGCGGATCGCGCGGCATCGGCCGTGCCATCGCCGAGTGCCTGGCCGATGAAGGCTGCGATGTCGGCATCTGCGCACGCGGCGCCGACGGCGTGAAGGCGACGGTCGAGGCGCTGAAGAAGAAGGGAATCAACGCCGCCGGCGAGGCGGTCGACATCGCCAAGGGCGAAGAGATCCGGCGCTGGGTCGCCAACATGGACAAGGCCCTCGGCGGCTTCGACATCTACGTCTCCAACGTCAGCGCGCTCAGCATCGCCACATCCGACGAGGCCGGCTGGCGGACGGCGCTCGACACCGACATCATGGGAACGGTCAACGGCGTCGAGGCGGCGCTTCCGGTGATCGAACGCTCGTCGAAGGCGGGCTCGGTGATCTTCATCGCGACCACCGGTGCGGTGCAGGTCTACGGGCCGCGGAAGCCCTACCCATCGGTCAAGTCGGCGATCCTCGCCTACATGAAGCATCTCAGCCACGACGTGGCGAGGAAGGGTATCCGCTCCAACGCGGTGTCGCCGGGCTCGATCTATTTCGAGGGCGGCGTCTGGGATCAGCGCAAGAAGAACGAGCCCGAGCGCTACGAACGGATGCTGAAGGCCAATCCGCTCGGCCGTTTCGGCCGGCCGGAGGAGATCGGGGCGGCGGTCGCCTTTCTTGCGAGCCCGGCCGTTTCCGGCTGGACCTCCGGCACCAACCTGGTGATCGACGGCGGTTCGACCGTGCGCATCCAGAACTAGGAGCGCGGCATGTACGAGATCAACGACATGCCGCCCCAGGTCGACCAGGAGCTGCTCGACCTGCTGCTTCAGGTGCGGACTGAGTCGATCGGGCACTATCGCGAGTGGGGCAACGTGCACGGCTCGATCGCGCCGGTAATGCCGGAGCGGAAGGTTGCCGGCACGGCCGTCACCGTCGCCTGCCCGGGGAACGACTCCGGCATCGTCTCCTATGCGACCGGGCTGCTCCGCCCGGGCGACGTGCTGGTGATCGACCGGCTCGGCGACAACCACAACGCCTGCTGGGGTGCCGGCACGACGCTCGCGGCGAAGGTCGCGGGCGCGGTCGCGGTCGTCATCGATGGGCCGTCGACCGGATCCTCCAAGTTCCGCGAGTTCGACCTGCCGGCCTGGACCCGAGGCTATTCGCCGATCACCTGCCATCCCTACGGCCTCGGCGGTGCGATCAACGTGCCGGTCTGCATCGGCGGTGCGGCGATTCTGCCGGGTTATGCGATCCTTGCCGACGAGAGCGGGGTGATCGCGCTTCCGCCGGAGGACGTGCGCTACCTCGCCGAAGGCGCAGTCAAGCGGCAGTCAGGTTATCCCGCCATGCATCAGCGCTTGAGGGCAGGCGAGAAGATCGCGGAGATCTCGGGCCTCGGCCCGAAAGTCGCCAAGGCGGTCGCCGCTGAAGACGAAGCGCGCAGCCGGAAGAAGAGGTAAGCCCCATGTACGAGATCAACGAGATGCCGCCGCCGGTGGCGCCGGATCTGCTGGAGCTGCTGTCACGCTGCCGCACCGAGTCCATCGGCCATCACCGCGAATGGGGCTGCGTTCACGGCTCGATCAAGCCGGTGATGCCGGAGCGCCGCGTCGTCGGTACCGCCGTCACCGTAGCCTGCCCCGGCGCCGACTCCGGAATCGTCTCCTATTCGCTCAATCTGCTGAGGCCGGGCGACTTCCTGATCATCGACCGGCTCGGCGACAACCACAATTCCTGCTGGGGCGGCGGCACGACGCTGGCGGCCAAGCTGACCGGCGCGGTCGGCGTCGTCATCGACGGACCTTCGACCGGCGCCTCGCGGTTCCGCGAGTTCGACTTTCCCGGATGGCTGCGTGGCTTTTCGCCGATCACCTGTCATCCCTACGGCATGGGCGGCGCCATCAACGTGCCGGTCTGCGTCGGCGGTGCGGCGATCCTGCCGGGCTACGCGATCCTCGCCGACGAGAGCGGCGTGATCGCCTTGCCGCCGGGCGATGTCCGCTACCTCGCCGAGATGGCGCTCGGACGTCAGGCGAAGCAGCCTGACGGCTTCGAGCGGTTGCGCAAGGGAGAGCGGCAATCAGATCGCGTCGGCATCACGTCGAAAATCAAAGAAGCTGCCGATGCCGAGAACGCCGCGCGGCTCGCTGCGCGCAAGAAATCCTGAAGACCGAGAAGGGGGACGTCGCCGATGGCCAAGATCCGTCGTATTCCGGTGGCTCATTTCGCCAGTGGCGAAGAGATCTGCCTCTACATCCATGAAATCGTCGGCAAGAAGGGGAAGGGACCGCTGCTCGGCATCTCCGGCGCGATCCACGGCAACGAGCCGACCGGCTCCTACGTCATCCGCGAGATCGCCAAGCACTATGCCGACGGTAATTTCCGCGGCTGCCTCTGGCTGATGCCGGTCACCAATCCGGTCGCCTTCCAGGCCAACAAGCGGACGTCCCCGGTCGACGGCGGAAACCTGAACCGGGTATTCCCGGGCAAGGCCAACGGTATGTTCACCGACCTGCTGGCGGCCAAGGTGAAGTCCGAATTCCTCGACCATGTGGAAGCGTATCTCGACTACCACACCGGCACCGACCGGCCGACGGTCGACTACACCTATGTCCACAACGACCTGGGGCTCTCGCGCGCTTTCGGCACCCGCTTCCTGTTCCGCCCGATGGCGGACCGCGCCGGGCCGGTGTTCAACGGGACGTCCAAGGCGGTGACGACGGCGCGCGGCGTACCGTCGGTAACGATCGAGCTCGGCGGCGGCGTCGTCGACCAGCAGCCCTACATCGAACGCGGCATCGAAGGCGTCAAGAACTGCATGCGCTATCTCAAGATGGACGACACTCGGCCGACGCCTCCGATCGCCCAGACGGTCCTCGGCGTGCTGCCGACGATCTACAACACCCAGGGCGGCTTCCTCTACACCGAGGCGCCTGCGCTGGGCGAGGAAATCAAGGGTGGCGCGGTGCTGGGCCGTGTCGTCAGCCCGTACACGTTCAAGACGCTCGAGGTCATCAGGAACCCGATCAAGCGAGGCGTGATGATCCTCTCGCACCTGACGCCGAACCTGGTCGAGCCCGGCGACTTCTCCTACATGATCGGCGACCTCGACGGCGCCGAGAAGCTGCCCGGTGCCAAGCCGAAGAAGGGCCGGCACTACTAAACAAGACGGGCGGGAACCGAGGTTCCCGCCCGTCTGATCTTGCGGCTCCGGCGCTTACTTCGGCGCCATCACCGTGTCCTTGACGCCGTTCGGGTAGTGAAGGCGCCCGTTGACCCAGCTGTAGCCGGCGGCGGTCAGCACCTGCTTGGCCTTGTCCAGGTCGTACATGCCCTTCTCGACGTTGGCGTTGTGCCAGAAGTCGAGGACGGTCGAGACGATCGAGTTGGTCGGCACCGCCTGTTCCTTCCAGGCTTCGGCCGCCAGCATCGCGCGGTCGGTCGCGAGCGACAGCGCCCGGCGGAAGGCCTGGTCCTTCATCGGCATGCGCTTCAGGTTGAAGCCCATGTACTCGACGCCGATGGTGACGCCGCTCTTGATGGCGATGCTCGGCGTCTCCTTGGCGACCTGGGTCAAGGTCTCGTAGTCGCCGCGATACTCGGACAGGAAGTTGATCTCGCCCTGCTTCAGCATGCCGAGGGTCGCTTCCATGTTCGGCACGATGCGGAGGATCCAGCGCTCGGCCTTCGGCGCCGCCCAGTGGTCCTTGTTGGCGGTCAGCAGCACCTCGGCGTTGCGGCGCCAGTGGACGAACTTGTACGGGCCGGAGCCGATCAGCTCTTCCGGCTGGTAGCTGTCGAGCGTCTGGCCCTTCGCCTTCAGGTCAGCGACGATCGGGCGCCAGATATGCGCCGGCGTCAGGTTGACCTTGGCGAGCGTCGAGGTCAGGAACGGCGCCGACGGCGTCTTCAGCGTCATCCGCACGGTGCGGTCGCCGGTCTTCTCGACCTTGTCGATGACTGTGAGGAACGGCGCGTACATCGGTGCCATCGCGCCGACCTCGCCGAAGGTGAACACGACGTCGTCGACGGTGACCGGCTTGCCGTCATGCCACTTCATGCCGTTGCGAAGCGTGAGGTCGATGGTCTTGTCGTCGACCCACTTGTAGGACTCGGCTGCCCACGGCTCCGGCAGGCCTTTTGGGTTGATCCGCATCATGCGGTCCCAGACCAGGTCGGTGATCCACGACGCGGCGGCGCCGCCGATCGCCATCGGCACCAGGTTCAGCAGGTTGTCGGAGGTGTTGAGGACGATGTCCTTCTTGGCCCCGATCGGCGTCAGCTTGATATGAGTCCAGAAATTCATGATGCCGAGGCCGGACTGCTCGACCGCGGTCTTCTCGTCGAACACGTCCTTGCGAAGCGCGTAGTTCACGATCGGATTGACGAAGAAGATGTAGGACGGGTCGTTCGCCTGGATCTCTTGCGCCTTGTGCACGAGCGCCTGGCGCTTCGCCTGGTCGGTCTCGACCTGCTGGCCGGCCGCCGCCTTGTCGTAGTCCGGATTGGCGTAGCCCGGGTAGTTGTAGCCCTTGGCGCCGGTCGAGGAGTGGAACAGGTTGTAGATCACCTCGTCCGGGTCGGAGCGTTCGGGCCGGCCGACGATCGACCACATCGCCATGTCGAAGCAGGCGGCGCCCTCGCAGGTCGAGCGGTCGAAATAGACCGTGTCGAGCTTCTGCTTGTACGGGAGTTCCTTGACCTTCACGTCGAGGCCAAGCTTCTTCCACATGTCGGCAAGCAGGTAGGCCGCTTGGTTGGCATTGGGGTTGGCGGCCTTGCTGTCGGCGGTCAGCTCGATCGAGCGGATCCGGTCGCCGGCCGCCCGGGCGTCGGGCGGTAGGATCGTCAGTGCCAATATGCCGGCGCCGAACGCCAGCAAAGCTTTGAGCGGCTTCTTTGCAGTCATCTGCTTCTCCCGCACTGCGTTGGTGGAAGTGGTCTCCCTGTCCGGTTGTGTCGCAAACGGGCCGCACGACCGGCAACGGTTTTCACTTAGGAAAGCTTATCGGTTAGCCGCAAATCTGCAAGAATGACTTAGCAGCCGATCAGCAGCGGAGACCACCATGACGACCCGCCAGCCCATCCACTCCCCGGCGGCCTGGTACGGCGCGGATCTCGCGCGCCGCAACGATTGGATCCGGAACCTGACCCCCGGCGCGCTCGATGAGATCGACCGCGCGACCAAGGGCGTCATGGCACGCGGCGTGCCGCTATATGAGGCGACCAGGAAGGATTTCCCGCTAGACCAAGCGGCAGACCAGCTCCGCATGGTCGGCGAGGAAGTCGAGAGCGGCACCGGCTTCGTGCTGATGCGCGGCATCGACGGGATGCGCTACACCAAGGACGAGCTCCGCCAAATGTTCTGGGGCATGAGCCTCTATCTCGGCACCGCCGTCCCCTTCGCCCAGCAGGCGAACAAGTTCGACGACGTCAGGAACTTCGGCGACAAGCCCGGCACCAATTTCTCGCGCGGCAACCGTACCAACGCCGAGCTGATGTTCCATACCGACACCGCCGACATCACCGCGCTGATGTGCATGCGGACCGCCAGGTCCGGCGGCATCAGCAAGATCGCGAGCTCGATCACCGTCCACAACGAAATGCTGAAGCGCCGCCCCGATCTGCTGGAACTCCTGTTCCAGCCCTATCACAGCTCGCGCAACACCGAGGAGCGGCCGGGCGAGCCGCGCTACTACACGATGCCGGTGTTCGGCGTGAGAGACGGGCATTTCGCCTCGCATATCTCGCGCCGGCTGGTCCGTGCCGCCCAGGAGTTCCCCGAGGTGCCGCGTGAGTCGCCCGAGCAGTTCGAGGCGATCGATCTGCATGCCGCGATCGCCGAGGAGACCTGCATCTACTTCGCGATGCAGCCCGGCGACATCGAGTGGTTCACCAACCATACGCTCCTGCACTCCCGGACCGAGTTCGCCGACGGCAATACCGAGGAACAGACCCGCCACCTGCTACGCGTCTGGCTCTCGACGCCGAACAGCCGTCCGCTGCCGGAGAGCTTCAAGACGCTCTATGGCCGCGTCGGTCCGGGCGAGATCCGTGGCGGCCACTGGCGCGGCGATCACCTGCCGCACTGAAGGCCTTGGAGCGGAGCTGCCTAGCTTCTGAGATGACAGGCGGCCCAGTGTCCGGGCCGCTTCTCTGCCAAGGGCGGCACCTTCTCGCGGCACACCGGCTGGGCGATCGGGCAGCGCGTATGGAAGGGGCAGCCTGGCGGCGGTGCCGTCGGCTTCGGCAGTTCGCCCTTCAGGATGATCCGCTTGCGCTGGCGTTGCGCCACCGGGTCGGGAAGCGGGATCGCCGAGATCAGCGCCTCGGTATAAGGATGCAGCGGCTCCTGGAACAGGTTGTCGCGCGGCGCCAGCTCGACGACGCGTCCCAGGTACATCACCGCGACCCGGTGGCTGATATGCCGGACCACCGAGAGGTCATGCGAGATGAAAAGATAGGAAAGGCCTAGCTTCTGCTGGAACTCCATCAGCAGGTTCAGGATCTGCGACCGTATCGAGACGTCGAGGGCGGAGACCGGCTCGTCGCAGACGATCAGCCGGGGCTTGAGCGCCAGCGCACGGGCGATCACCAGGCGTTGGCGCTGGCCGCCCGAGAACTCGTGCGGATACCGCGATGCCCGCTCCGGCGGCAGGCCGACCAGACCGAGCAGCTCGCTGACCTGATCTTCGAGCGACCTTCCTTGCGCGATGCCGTGGGCGAGCAGCGGCTCGCCGATGCTTTCGCCGACCCGGATCTTCGGATTCAACGCCGAGTAGGGATCCTGGAAGATCATCTGCACGTCGCGCCGGAGGTCACGCAGCTCCTCGCCGTCCAGCCTGGTGACGTCGCGCCCGTCGAAGCGTATCTGGCCCGCGGTCGGGTGGACGAGCCTCAGAACGGCATTGCCGAGGGTCGACTTGCCGCAGCCGCTCTCGCCGACGAGGCCCAGGGTCTCCTGCCTGCCGACCGAGAAGGTGACCCCGTCGACCGCGCGCACCGGCGGCGGCCGATGTCCGCGCCAGTTCCTCCGGCCGGCGAAATGGACTGCGAGGCCGGTGAGACCCAGAAGCTCCTCGGGCACGAGGGCGGTCATGCGCCGACCTCGTCGTGTCGCCAGCAGGCCGAACGGCGCCGGCCGCCATCGACCGGCAGCTGGGCGGGTTCTTCGGCGCGGCACCTGTCCATCACGAGAGGACAGCGGTCGGCGAAGCGGCAGCCACCGGTATGGCTGCCAGGACGCGGCACGGCGCCCTCGATTACCGGAAGCCGTGTACCGGGCTGGTCGTCGAGGCGCGGCACGCTCCGGAGCAGCGCCTCGGTATAGGGATGCCGCGGCCGGCCGAAGAGGTCGAAGGCGTCGGCTTCCTCGACGATGCGGCCGGCATACATGACCAGCACGCGGTCGGCCATGTCGGCGACGATGCCCATGTCGTGGGTGATCAGGATGACGCTGGCGCCGATCTCGGCCCGGCGCTGCTTGATCAGCTCCAGGATCTGCGCCTGGATGGTGACGTCGAGGGCGGTCGTCGGCTCATCTGCAATCAGGAGGCGTGGCTCGCTGCCCAGAGCCCCGGCGATCATCACGCGCTGGCACATGCCGCCGGAGAGCTCGAATGGGTACTGCTTGAGGCGAAGCCCGGCATCGGTGATGCCGACGGTCTCCAGCAAGGTCCTGGCGCGGACGAGCGCCTGGGACTTGTCGAGGTCCTGGTGCGCCCGGATCGCCTCGACCAGCTGGTCGCCGACGGTCATCAGCGGATCGAGGGCCGCGACCGGCTCCTGGAAGATGATCGACATCTCCTTGCCGCGGAGCTTTCGCATCCCGGCCTCGTCGAGGTCGTGCAGCGGCATGCCGTCGAGCTCGATGGCTCCGCCGGTGCGCCGCGCCGCGGTCGGCAGCAGGTCCATCAGCGCGAAGGCGGTCATCGACTTGCCGCAGCCGCTCTCGCCGACGATGGCGACGACCTGGCTCCTGCCGACAGCGAAGGAGACATGGTCGACCACTGCCGCGCCGCCGATCATGACGGTGAGGTTCTCGACGGTCAGGAGCGGCGCCTCTGTCGTCATCAGGGAAGCGAGATGTCCGTCGAGACGAGCTTCAGCTTCATCGCGAACTTCTTGGCGTTCGCGGATTTCTGGTGATGGCGGGCGATCTCTTCGGCTGTCGTCACCCAGACGCCGCGGGTGCTGCAGACCTTGGTCAGGAGCTTCCGCAGCATCCGGATGCGCTGGCCGCGGCCCGAGATCCAGGGATGGATCGTGATCATGAAGAGGCTGCCGAACTCGCGCGTCGCCTCGAACTCCTCCATCCAGCCGTCGACCACCACGTTCGGGCTTGCCGGCGGCGTCTTGTCGGTCGGGCCGCCGACGTAGCGGAAGTAGGGCGCGTCGTCGACGAACCACTGAACCGGTATCTCGGGAAGGCCGTCCAGCGAATAGGGCACGTCCATGCCCATCAGCGAGCTGTCGTAGAGGAAGCGACGTTTCCTCAGGCAGCGATGAACCGCCGGCGTCAGCTCCCAGGACGGCGAACGATATCCCACCGGCGCCTTGCCGAGCTGCGACTTGAACACCTTGATCGAGTGGGCGAGGATCTTGTCGTTCGCGGCCTCGTCCAGCTCGTCGACGCGTTCATGGTAGTAGCCATGCGCGGCGGCTTCGTGACCGCCCTTGGCGATCGCCGGCAGGATCTCGGGATAGGTCGCGGCGATCCAGGCGGGAGTATAGAAGCTGCCCTTGATGCCGAACTCGTCGCAAAGCCCGAGGATGCGCGAGAGGCCGACGCGGGGACCGAAGCGGCGCTGCTCGATCTCGCCGAGCATCTCGACCTTCTTGCCGCGGTTCCGCCAGATATAGGGGCTCTCGCCGTCGACATCGGCGGAGAAGACCGCGGCCGAGGTGTAGCGCTTCGGCCATTCGTACTTGGTGGCGAACCTGAACATGACGCTCACTTCTTCTTGTAGAAATCGGGATTGAAGGTGCCGATCGAGTTGCCGCCGTCGACGGCGAGCGTGGCGCCGGTGATGAAGCCGGCCGCTTCCGAGCAGAGGAACAGGATCGCGTTCGGCGCATCGTGCGGACCGGACGAGCGTCCCATCGGGATCCTGGACAGCATCGCCTTGACGTACTCGTCCGAGAGCAGGCTAACTTCGCTGCCCGCGGCAAAACCGGGCTCGACCGCGTTGACGCGGATGCCGAGGGGGGCCAGCTCGAGCGCGAAGCCCTTGGTCAGGCGGTCGATCGCGGTCTTGGATGTGCAGTAGGGAACCGACCCCATGCCCATCCGTCGGGCGGCACCGGAGGAGATGTTGACGATCGAGCCCTTGACCTTGGCCTTGACCATCAGATTGGCCATGTCGCGCGAGATCAGGAACGGTGCCCTCAGGTTGACGTCCATCATCTCGTCATAGGCCTCGGTCGAGATCTTCAGGACCGAGCCGGTGCGGTGATAGACGCCGGCGTTGTTGACGACGACGTCCGGCGACTTCCACTCCTTCGCCACCAGAGCCGCCAGCTTGGCGATCGACTTGGCGTCGGTCAGCTCGGTAGCGTGTGTGAGGTAGCGGCCCTTCTTGAGGCCAAGCTCCTTCGGCAGCGACGCCAGTTTCTTCGCCCGGTTGTCGGAAAGGCAGAGCAGCGCCCCGGCGGCGGCGAAGTCTGTGGCGATCCGCCTTCCGATGACGCCGGCGGCGCCGGTGATCACGACCTTCTTGTCGGTGAAGTCGAATTTCATCTGAGCCTCAGGGAGTGCGGGTTTGGGAGCGCGGGTCGAAGCGGTCGCGCAGGAAGTCGCCGAGCAGGTTGATCGAGAGCACCAGGCCGAACAGGCAGAAGCCCGGCAGCGTCGCGATCCACCAGGCCTGGGCCACGTAGTTGCGACCGACCGAGAGGATCGACCCCCAGCTCGGCGTCGGCGGCTGGATGCCGAGGCCGAGGAAGGAGAGGCCGGCCTCGAACAGCACCATCAGGCCGAACTCGAGCGTCGCGACCACGATCATCGGTGCCAGGATGTTCGGCAGCATGTGACGGAAGAGAAGCCTGGGCCCGCGCACGCCCGAGATCCTGGCGGCGGTGACGTAAGTCAGGTTCGCGACCGAGAGGGTCTGGCCGTAGGCGACGCGGGTGTAGCGGGGCCAGCGGGTCAGGCCCAGCACCAGCACCAGGTTGAGGAGGCCGGGACCGAGCACCGCGACGGTGACGATCGCCAGCAGGATTGCCGGGATCGACAGCACGATATCGACCAGCCGCATGATCACGATCTCGATCCAGCCGCGGTAGGTTCCGGCGATCATGCCCAGCGTGGTGCCGACCACGCCCGAGACCGCGACGGAAAGCACGGCGACAAGGAGCGAGACGCGGGCACCGTAGATTACCCGTGACAGCAGATCGCGGCCGACCTCGTCGGTGCCGAGCCAGTAGACGGCACCCGACGCGGTGGTGAAGCCCGGCGGCTTGAGCCGCGCCAGCAGCGTCTGACGCGCCGGATCGAAGGGAGAGAGCCAGGGCGCGAAGAGCGCCATCAGGACGAAGATCAGGAGCACGACCGAAGCAATCGCGGCGACCGGCGTCAGGCCGAAGGGCAGGCGCCGGGGCGAGGGTACGAAGCTGCTCATGCGCCGCGCCTGGCCATGCTGATGCGGGGATCGACGACGCCATAGAGCAGGTCGGCGACGAAGTTGAGGCCGATATGGGTGAAGGCGCCGAGTACGACGAGACCCTGGACCACCAGGAAGTCGCGAGACGCGATCGACTGAACCGCGAGCTGGCCGAGTCCCGGCCAGGCGAAGACCGTCTCGACGATCACCGCTCCGGCAAGCAGGTTGGCGATCTCGAGCGCCGAGACTGTAATAATCGGAATCGAGGCGTTACGGAGCACGTGGCCCAGCACGACGCGGTATCCCGAGACGCCCTTGGCGCGAACGGCGCGGACGTACTCCTTCGACAGCTCCTCGATCACGCCGGTGCGGGCGATGCGGGCGTATGTGGCCATCGACAGTGCGCCTAGAGCGATCGCCGGCATGATCACCGAGACCGGGCTCTCGGCGCCGGAGGAGGGGAGCCAGCGGAGCTCGACAGCGAACAGCAAGATCAGCAGGATACCGCTCCAGAAGGTCGGCATGCTCTGGCCGACCAGCACGATCGGCATGAAGATCTTGTCGATCGGCTTCCCGCGGAAGAGTCCGGTCAGCACGCCGACCGGAAGCCCGATCAGAAAGGCGATCGCCAGCGCGCACCCGCCGAGCCAAAGCGTGTAGGGAAGCCTCGACCAGATGATGTCCATCACCGGCACGCGCTGGATCAGCGAGGCGCCGAAGTCGAAGCGGAGGAGCTGATAGAGATAGTCGGCGTACTGGACATAGAGCGGCCGGTCGAAGCCCAGCAGGTGGCGGAGCTGGTCGATGTCGGCTTTGGTCGCTCCCTCCGGCACCAGCAGCAGCGTCGGATCGCCCGACAGATGCATGATGACGAAGACGATGCTGATCGCCCCCCAGAAGGAAACGATCGACTGGGCGGCGCGATTGAGGAGAAAACTTGTCATCTCTAGACATCGGGGCCGGCGGCGAGTGCTCCGCCGGCCCCGAAGACCCGCTCAGGCGGTCAGCCGTTCCACTTCATCTCGAAGATGAAGAAGGCCTCGTTCGGCGTCGGCGCCCACTGCAGCTCCTTGCGGGCGGCGTAGATCGCCACGTTCTGGTAGAGGCCGATGCCGGGCACGTCACGCTCGAGGATCTCGAACGCCTTCTTGTAGGCATCCAGGCGCTTCTTTTCATCGAGCGTCTGGCGCGCGGCGTCGATCAGCTTGTCGTACTCCGGGTTCTTGTACTTCGACCAGATGCTGTCGCTGCGGAAAAGCGGGTTGATCACGCCATCCGCGTCCTGGCAGGCGCAGGACCAATTGCCGGTCGAGATGTTGCCGGCCTCCGACGGATTGCCCTGGCGGCGCTTGAGATAGGTCGGCTGGTCGCTGGTGGAGATGTTCACCTTGAGGCCGACCTCGGCCAGCATCTGCTGGATCGCCTGGACCACGCGCTGGTCGTAGACCGGTGAGGTGATGAAGGTGAGCTCCTTGCCGTCGGCGCCGGCTTCCTTGATCAGCGCCTTGGCCCTGGCCGGGTCGTAGGGATAGCCCTGGAACCCGTCGATGTAGCCGAAGTTGGCCGGCGTCAGCACGATGTTGGCCATCTTGCCGTAGCCGCCGAGCAGCGCGTCGATTATGCCCTTGCGGTCGACCGCATGGGCGATCGCGCGCCGGACCCGTACGTCGTCGGTCGGCGGGTTGAGGGCGTTCACGAACATGTAGCCGATGCGCTCGGTCGGCACCGAAAGCACCTGGAGATTGGCTTCCTTGGCGATCAGCGCGGCATCGTCCGGGTTGACGCCGCGGATGACGTCGGCCTTGCCGGTCTTGAGATCGGCGATGCGGGTGGCGGCGTCGCCGACGCCGCGGAACTCGACCTTCTCGAACGGTGCCTTTCCGCGCCAGTACCCCTGCTGGGCCTCGAGCTGGATGCGCACGCCCCGCTGCCAGGTGACCAGCTTGTAGGGGCCGCTGCCTACCGGCTTCTGGTTGAACTCGACGTCGCCGACCTTCTTCACATAGGCCTCGGGCACTACCGACAGCTTCACCAGCTGCGCCAGCAGCGCCGGATAGGGCGACGATGTTCGGAGCTTGACCTTGTTCCCGGACGCCGTCGCCTCGACGATGCTGTTGAACTGGCTGAGCTGCGGGCTCTTGAAGGCCGGATTGGTGATGCGCTGGATCGAGAAGGCGACGTCCTGCGCGGTCAGCGGCGTGCCGTCATGGAACTTGGCGCCGTCGACGATCTCGAACTCGATCTCGTTGTCGTTGAGGTATTTCCAGCTCTTGCCGATCTGCGGGACGATCTCGCCCTTGGGATTGCGGGTGACGAGATTGTCGAAGATGTTGCGGTAGACCGTGTAGCTGTCGGTATCCCACTGGATGTGCGGATCGAGGGTCGCGGCATCGCCGGCGATGGTCACGAGCAGCGCATCCTTCCCGGCGGCTAGTGCAGATCCGGACGAGAGCGCGAACGCCGCCAGGGCCGCCAAGGCGCTCGATGAAAGGACCCGCATGGGTCTATCGGTCTTCTTCACGGCCGTCTCCTTGCAATCGGATGAAACAGGAAGCCGGACCGCCGGGTACCGGCGCCGGATCGACAGGACAAAGAGGGAAGCTGGCTCGCTCGACGCCCCCACGACCGGTGGATGTTCCCCTGGCGGCCTGCGGGGTGTCAACGGCGGAACAGGGCCGGAACCTCCCTTCCAAGCCGGGGTTTTGGTGAGGACCTTCCGTTCGATAAAGGGATTCCAGAATGCCTACATCCACACATGCCAGCACCGCCAAGTCCCGGTCGCGGAGCACCGCCCCCGACGCGATCAAGCTGCTGAAGGCCGATCACAAGGAGGTCTCCGACCTGTTCGAGGCCTACGAGAAGCTGGGCGAGCGCGCCCAGGCCAAGAAGGCGCAGATCGCCGGCAAGATCTGCAAGGCGCTGTCGGTACATGCCCAGATCGAGGAGGAGATTTTCTATCCCGAGGTCCGGGCCGAGATCGACGAAGCCGAGCTCCTCGACGAGGCCGAGGTCGAGCACGGCAGCATCAAGGACCTCGTCGCTGAGATCGAGCGCGGGCTCGAAGGCGAAGTCGACGGCAAGTTCGACGCCAAGGTCAAGGTCGTCTCGGAGTGGGTGAAGCACCACGTCAAGGAGGAGCAGAACGAGCTGTTCCCGAAGGTCCGGGAGTCCGACATCGACCTCGATGCGCTGGGGGAGCGTCTCAAGGCGCGCAAGGACGAACTGATGGGCTAGCGGCGGAAGAGGGCGGCGGCCATCGCCGCCCTTCCTCCGACGGAGGACAGCCATGGCCGCGCGACCGTTCTGGCAAGGCTATCTCAAGCTCTCGCTGGTGACCTGCCCGGTGGCGATGACGCCGGCAGTCACCGGCGCAGAGAAGGTCCGTTTCCACATCCTGAACGAGAAGACGGGTAACCGCGTCGTCAGCAAGTACGTCGACGCCGATACCGGCAAGCCGGTCGACAGCGACGAGCAGGTGAAGGGCTACCAGGTCGCCGACGCTAGGCACGTGATGATCGAGGACGAGGAGCTTGAGGCGGTGGCGCTGGAGTCGACGCGCACGATCGACATCGAGCGCTTCGTCCCGGCAGAGTCAGTGGAGCCGATCTGGCTGGACAAGGCGCACTACCTGACGCCGGCCGACGAGGTCGGCGAGGAGGCTTTCGCCGTCATCCGCCAGGCGATGTCGGTCACCAAGACCGCGGGGCTCGCTCGCCTCGTCCTCTACCGCCGCGAGCGTGGCGTGCTGCTGAAGCCACGGGACCGCGGAATCGTCCTCTGGACGCTTCGTTTCGCCGATGAAGTGCGCGACCCCGACACCTACTTCGCCGGGATCAAGGACGCGCATGTGAAGGAGGGCGCGCTCGAGCTCGCTCAGGGCGTCATCGAGAAGCAGACGCGCGACTGGTCGCCGAAGCTGGCGCACGACACGGTGCAGGCGGCGCTGCTCAAGACCATCGCTGCCAAGCGGAAGAAGAAGCCGGCCAAGGCGGCGAAGCCAGCCAAGGCGCCGGACGGAGGCGGTGCCAAGGTCATCAACATCATGGATGCGCTGAAACGGAGCCTCGACGAGGGGCGGCGGGCGAAGCGTTAGCTCGCTTTCTTCCGCGGTGATGGCGCCGCACGGCGCGTTACCCTGCGCTTGCGCGGGGCCTCAGCGCGGCCGGCGCTCTTCCGCAGCGCGTCCAGCAGATCGACCACATTGCCGCCATGCGCGGGTTTCGGCGGCAGCTTGATCTCTTTGCCCTGCTGCTTCGCCTTGATCAGTTCGGCGAGCGCGTCCTCGTAGCGGTCCTCGAGCTTGTCGGGCTCGAACTTGCCGCGCTTGTTCGCGATGATGTGCTTGGCGAGATCGACCATCTCCTTCGAGAGGTTCTGCCTCGGGACGTCGGAGAACACCTCGTCGGCGGAACGGACTTCGTAGTCGAAGTGCAGCGTACTGGCAGTGAGACCGGGCCTGGTCGGGCGCAGCAGCAGGATCCGTGATCGCCGGAAGAGGACCGTTCGGGCGATCCCGATCACCTTCTTTTCCTCCATCGCCTTTCGGATCAGCGCGAAGACCTCCTGGCCGGTCGCATCGCTGGGCGCGAGATAGTAGGGATTGTCGATGAAGACCTCGTCCATCTCGTCGTCGAGGACGAAGGCGTCGATCTCGATCGTCTTCGTGCTCTCGGGGATGGCCTCTTCGATATCCTCGGTGGTGAGGATGACGTAGTCGCCCTTGCCGACCTCGTAGCCCTTGACCTGATCTTCGCGCTCGACCGGCTTGCCGGTCTCGGAGTCGACGAACTTGCGTAGCACCCGATGCCCGGTCTTGCGGTTGAGGGTGTGGAAGGAGATGCGGTCGCCTTCGGAAGCCGCGGTGTAGAGCGCCACGGGGCAGCTCAGGAAGCCCAGCTTCAGATGTCCCTTCCAGTTCGCGCGCGGTGCCATGCGGGGAGAACGGTCGGACCGGACGCAGGTTCCGGCGGAACCGGCCGCGGTTGCGGCTGTTGCTTTCCCGGAGGAGGGCCGCTGCTAAGGCCGCTCAAATCACAGGACACCCGCATATCGTGCCAATCGAACTCGATCATTCCCGGAAGGCGCACCGGCCCGAGCCGGCACCTCCCGAGGTTCCGCCGTTGCCGCCGCAGGAGGTGCCGCCTCCTCCTCCGCCCGGCTACATGCCGAACCCGTCGCCGGCGCCGACCCCGCAGACTCCGCCGCAACCGCCCAACCGCCCAGTGAGCGCCAAGCAGGTCCTCGTGCTGACCAACCCCTGGAACTGACTTCCCTCTCAAGCCATGACCGACTCTTCCGGCCCTCTTTTGGTCGCCCCGGCTGCCGGTGAGCTTCGAGAAGCGGCCGACGCCGCTGGCCTGACCTACGTCTCCGACGACGAGCCTGGATACACCCGCCGCAAGTCGGGCAAGGGCTTCACCTATCTCTCGCCGGAGGGGCGGCGCGTGAGCGATCGCGCGGCGCTCAGACGGCTGAAGGTACTGGTGATCCCGCCCGCATGGACGGAGGTCTGGATCGGGAGCGACCCCGATGGCCATCTCCTCGCCACTGGCCGCGACGCGAAAGGGCGCAAGCAGTACATCTATCATCCGCGGTTCCGCGCCGTGCGCGAGGAGGCGAAATACGAGCGCCTGGTCGAATTCGCCGGATTGCTGCCGCGAATTCGCGAGACGGTCGCCCGCCACATGGCGCTGCGCGGGCTGCCGCGCGAGAAGGTGATCGCGACCATCGTTCATCTCCTCGAGACGACGCTGATCCGCGTCGGCAATCAGGACTACGCGCGACAGAACAAGAGCTACGGCCTGACGACGCTCCGCGCGCCGCACGTCAAGGTCGACGGGAGCGAGCTCCGCTTCGAATTCAAAGGCAAGAGCGGGCGCGTGTGGCGGCTGCGCCTGCGCGATCGCCGTATCGCCAAGGTGATCCGGGCGTGTCAGGAGCTGCCCGGCCAGCAGCTTTTCCAGTACATCGACGACGACGGCGAAAGGCGTGGCGTCTCCTCGACCGACGTGAACGCCTATCTACGCGAGATCGCCGGCTGCGAGATCACCGCCAAGGACTTCCGCACCTGGGCCGGGACGGTGCTGGCGGCGTTGGCGCTGGGCGGGGCAGGGCCGTCGACGAGCGCCAACGACAGCAAGCGGCGGATCCGCGCTGCCATCGATGCGGTCGCCGCAAGGCTCGGCAACACGGCGGCAATCTGCCGCAAGTGCTACGTGCACCCGCAAATCTTGGAGGGCTATCTCACCGGTAGCTTGGCGCGGGCGATCGAACGCACCGAAGCCGAGGCGTCGACCGAGAAGGGTCTGCTTGCCGAGGAGGCCGCCGTCCTGTCCTACCTGACCCGCGCGCTCGCGAGCCCCGACGCGCGCCTCAGCGCGGCGGCTTAGCCGAGCGCGTGGCGGCGGTTGCGGTCGATCCGCCGAGGCCGACGGCGAGGAATCCCCAGACCGCGGCGACCGCGTCTGCCTTGCCGGTGCTGCGGGCGACCGAGTCGTCCTCATTGCGCCCCTTGACCGCCCTGATTTCCGGTTCCAGCCGCGGCGATGGTGCCGACAGCGTCGTGATCGAGCGGAATCCCATCGGTGCGGGAAGCTCGGCCGTCTGGGGAGGCTGCGGCTGCAGGGAGACATCGCGAAGGGTTTTCGAGGCCGGCACGGGCAGCATGATCATGTCCGTCGCCATGACCAGGGGGCGGTCGGGAACCGCGGCTTCCGTGACCATGGTCTCGAAAAGCCGTTCCCGGGTCCCGATCACCGGCTGCTCGGCGACGCTGGCGGCGAGTTCGGCCGGCGGCGCGGCGGTGACCGGACGGTTAGCCAAGCTGTACGCCGATCCCAGGGTGGCGCCGACCAGGACCGTGATCACGGTACGGCCCCAGGCAATCGATCGGATCAGCGAAACTGGACGGGCCCCTGCGGTACCCGTCGGGTCACGGTGCGACGTCATCTGGTTCTCTCCGGACTTGGTATCCCCGCCAAAACCGGTGGTCACAAAACGAACACCGCCGCTGATCGGCGGGTTGCCGCGCCGTTGCCTTTTTTCGGCCACAGGCGAAGATTTCAGCCGGTGCCGATGATCAGGGCGGCTTTGCGAAGATCCCCGGTGAGAAGCTTCAACGCCTTCTCGCGAGATTCCTCATCCGGCATGCGAAGAATTGCCGAGGGATGGATGGTCACCAGGCCTTTGCATCCCTCGGGAAGGTTGAGCGGGGACCCGCGCTCGCGCGCCAGGACTACCGTGCGGTTCATCACCGATCGGGCGGCCGTCGCGCCCAATGCCACCACCAGCTTCGGCTGTACCGCGGCGAGTTCCAGGTTGAACCACCACCGGCAGGCCTTGACCTCGCCGATGTTGGGCTTCCGGTGGAGCCGGCGCTTGCCGCGCAACTCGTGCTTGAAGTGTTTCACTGCGTTGGTGACGTAGAGGGTGCTGCGGTCGAGACCTGCCGCCTCGAGCGCGCGGTCGAGGAGGCGTCCGGCCGGCCCGACGAAGGGGCGGCCCATCCTGTCCTCCTGGTCGCCCGGCTGCTCGCCGATGAGCATCAGCTGAGCGGGGGCCGGACCCTCGCCGAATACCACCTGGGTCGCTTTCCGGTAGAGCGGGCAGCGCTCGCAGTGCTCGGCCTCGGCCCTCAGACCGGCGATCACCGACGGCAGGCGCGGCGGCGGTGCCGGCTTGTCCTGGTCGGTGCGGATTTCGACCCATGTCCGCATGGGTGTTTCAACGGGTTAGGGCCTTCCGGGTTCCTGCCGGAGGGCGGGAACGAAGGCCTTCGGGGTCGGTTAACCCCGGGCACCCTCGGAGACCTCGATCCCCATGAAGACCCAGTTGCTCGACCAGGCCGGAGAGCGCCGCACCTACGCCGTCGTCCTTGAGACCGGCGACGAGGTGATGTCCTGCCTCAGCACCTTCGCCCGCGAAGCCGACTTGGATTCGGCGCAAATCACCGGCATCGGCGCCTTCAGCGACGCGTCGCTGCAGTACTTCTGCTGGACGACCAAGCAGTACGTAGAGATCCCGATCGACCGGCAGGTCGAGGTCGCGGCGCTGGTCGGCGACGTAGCGCTCTCGCCGAAGGGAGATCCGGCCGTCCACCTTCACGTCGTCCTCGGCGACAGGGACGGCTCGGCGATGGCCGGTCATCTCGGCAAGGCGCATGTGCGCCCGACCCTGGAGGTCATCGTCACCGAATCCCCGAACTACCTGAATAAAGAGTTCGATCCGGAGAGCGGCTTGGCCCTGATCAGGCCCGGCTGAGCGGCTGAACTGTCGCTTGGGCCGCCGTCTTTCGAAAGCAGGATCAGGAGAACGCCATGACCACCACCGCGCCCCGTCCGACCTTCGGCGACGGCCTCAATTCGCCGCGACTCTACGACGCCTTCTCCTCGCAGCCGCGATGGGCGCTGATCCTGCGCGGCATCGCCGGCATCCTCTTCGGCATCGTTGCCTTCGCGCTGCCCGGCATCACCTTCCTGATGCTGATCGCGATGTTCGCCGGCTACATGCTGGTGGACGGCGTGTTCGCGATCATGTCCGGCCTCAAGGCCGGGCGCGAGGGCAGGCGCTGGTGGCCTTTCGTGCTTGAGGGCGTCGCCAACCTCGCGGTCGGCGCGATCGCGCTGGTCTGGCCGGGAGCGACCGCCATTGCGCTGGTCTTCCTCGTCGCGATCTGGTCGATCTTCACCGGTGTCCTCTTGATGTTTCCGAACCCGTCGCAGACTATCGGGAGCCGCATCCTGCTGATGCTCGCCGGAATGGTGTCGATCCTGCTCGGCACCGCGATGATCCTTCAGCCCGTCGCCGGTTCGCTCGCCGTCGTGTGGCTGACCGGCGGCTACGGCATCGTGTTCGGCGGACTGATGCTCGCGGCCGGCATCCGGATGCGGCCGGCATCCAGGGCCAACGCCCTGTCATAGTCGAAGACGCTTTCCCCGGCTTCACGTGAGCCGGCACGTCGCCGGAGCCTCAAGTGCTACGCCTCCTGACCTACAACGTGCATCGCTGTATCGGCGTCGACGGGCGGCTGTCGCCGAAGCGGATCGCCGAGGCCATCGCCGTCACCGAGCCCGACATCGTGGCGCTCCAGGAGCTCGATGTCGGACGCGCACGAACGGGCGGCGTCGACCAGGCCGAGATCATCGCGCGCGAGCTGGGCATGCAGATGCATTTCCATCCCGCGCTCAAGGTCATGGAGGAGCTCTATGGCGATGCGATCCTGACCGCGCTGCCGTCCCGTCTGGTGCGTGCCGGTCCTCTGCCGGGTATGAGGGGCTGGCGCGTGCTCGAACCACGCGGCGCGCTCTGGGCCGAGCTCGACATCGGCGGCGCGCGGCTACAGATCATCAACACGCATCTCGGGGTCGTGCCGCGGGAGTCCGCGATCCAGATGGAGTGGTTGCTTGGACCCGAGTGGCTCGGCCATCCCGAGTGTCGCGACCCGCTGATCCTCGCCGGCGACCTCAACGCGGTGCCGGGAACCAGGACCTACCGGCGCATCGCCGCGCACCTCCGCGACGTGCAGCTCCTCGATGGCATGCCGTCGCCGAGGCCCACTTTCCCGGTTCGCCTGCCGGTTCTCCGCCTCGACCACATCTTCGTCAGCCGGTCGATCGAGGTGGTGCGAAGCGAGGTGGTCCGGACACCCCTGACCAAGGTCGCGGCCGATCACCTGCCCGTGCTCGTCGATTTCAAGATCCTGGCCCATGCCGCCAGGCCTGCCGCCGACGCGAGGGAGGAGGCGGTCGAGGCGGCCACTTCATGAGCAGCTGGAAATGGGCACGACCGGCAATCGCGGTCGGCGTCCTGGCCCTCGCCGTCTTCCTGCTGCAGCGGACGTTCCGAAGCTACGACGCGGCCGACATCGTGGCCTCGGTCCGGGCAATCTCGCCGCTCCGGTTCGCGGCGATCGCGGCTTGCGCGCTTGGCAGCTACCTGTGCCTCACCGGGTTCGATGCGCTCGGCGTGCGATACGCGGATGGACAAATTGCGTATCGGCGGATCGCGCGGGTTTCGATGACAAGCCTTTCTCTCGGCCACAGCATCGGCTTCGCCGCGCTCAGCAGCGGCGCGATCCGATATCGGCTCTACTCGCGGCTGGGTCTCAGCTTCGAGCAGATTGCCAAGGTCATTCTGCTCTGCGCCGTGACCGTCGGCCTCGGGCTTTCCGCGATCCTCAGCATCGGTTTCCTGGTGCGTCCTGAGATTGCGGAACGGATCGGGGGGCTGGGGCCGCGAGAGGTTCTGGGACTCGGCATTCTGGCCGGCAGCATTCCCCCGACCTACCTGCTGCTGGCCGTGACCGTCAAAGGCACGCTCAGGGTCCGTCAGTTGACGTTCAGGATGCCGCCGCCGGGGATAGCCCTTGCACAGGTCCTGATCGGTCCGCTCAACTTCGCATGCGTCGCCGCGTGCCTCTACGCCGCGCTTTCGGATCGAACGACGATCGACTACTTCGATGTGCTCGCGGCCTATGCGCTGGCAAATACCGCAGGCCTCCTGGCCCACGTCCCTGGCGGCCTCGGTGTTGTCGAATCGGTAGTGGCATTTCTCCTGCCTGGCGCCGACGTGGTCGGCGCGCTCATCGTCTTTCGCGTGGTGTATTACCTGATCCCCTTCGTGCTCGGTGCCGCCAGCCTGGCGCTGCTCGAGCTCGCGAGGCGGAGGACCTCGGGGGATCAGGAGCGAGGATCGGCTGTCCTGGCACGCTTTCGCCGATGAAACCACAGCGGGCCGAACGGCCGGCTGGGATCGAGTATCCGCGTCGCGAAGACGGGGTGGACCGGCCCCTTCTCGGAGACGCCGTCGAAGGGGCGAAGGCCGCGCTTGTTGTGGTTGAGGCGATCGATGGCGGCGATCATCGAGGGAGCCGCGGCGAAGACGGGGCCTGCGAGGTCGTCCGGCACGCCGAGGTGCTCGGCGAGGAGCTGCTCGCGAATCCGGGCGATGGTCCGTCTGGCTTGCGCCGTCGATGCCTCGATTGCGAGATCGCATTCGGTATCGAGTCCCATCGACCGGTTGTTGAGGTTGGCGGAACCGATCCGGAGCAGGGTGTCGTCGACGATGATGCACTTCGAGTGGATCAAGACGTCGCAATCCTCGCGCCCGTTCGGCACGACCGGGTAGTAGACCCTGAGGCGATCGAAACGGTCGGCCCGCCGCAAGCGCCGGATGAGGCGGTCGCGGTTGTTTCCCATGACCCACTGCTCGACCGGGCTCCGCGAGGCGCGCGTCATCACGATCACGATCCGAGGACCGTGTGGCCGCTTGAGACTCTCGCCGAGAAGCTTTCCGACAAGGGGCGCGGCGAAGTATTGCGCCTCGACGTAGATCGTCTGCCGGGCTGCCTTCAGCGCGTCGACGGTAAGGGCTGCCACCTCGTGGAAGCCAGGGTGTCCGTCCCAGGTCGGGCGCGTACGCGAGATCGCGACATCCACATCGGCGAAATCCGCCGAGAGGTCGCAGGGCCAGTTGTCACGAATCCCGTCGACGGGACTCAGGCTTTCACCGGTCGCGTCGAGCCATCGTTCCCGTGCGAGTGCCGAGATCTGGCGGGCGCAGTCGCCGTCGACGGCAACCTGGATGTCGTGCACGGCAGGATAGATGCTGCCGTCGTCGCACCTGCGGATCGGGTCGTCCGGCGCGTGCCTGGTCGAGTCCCAGCGATCGACGGTGAGATCGATTCCGCCGACGAAGGCGATGGCGTCGTCGATCGTGACGATTTTCTGATGATGGGCGGCGTAGAACGGGTGATGCGTGTCCAGCTCGACCTTGATGCGCGGATGCTCCTGCCAGGCGGCGCCGAGAAGGGCGGGGAGGGGCGCGCTCGGGGCATGGACGACCGAAAAGCTCCAGACCAGTACCCTGATCTCCAGCTCGCTCTCCCGTTCGACCAGAGTCCTCAGGAAATCGCCGAGCTTGGGCGACTCGCGATCCGGGCAAAGCCTGATGCTGGCATCGAAGTCCCAGCCGACGATCACGATCGACCGCTTGGCCCTCAGCATCGCCTGCTCGAGCCGCCTGAAGTACGGGCCCGCGTCGACCAGGACCGCTGCTCGCTTTGCCCGGGGGATCTGCCAGCAGTTGCGTCCGGGCTGCAGGATCGCGGGACGTCCGCCCTCAACCGGCGCGATGAGGCCCTTCTTGCGGCGCAGCGATGGGGCGAATCCCAGAAGCCGCCGCTTCAGCCGTTCGCGCAGCCTCAAGGGTGCAGGTCCGCTGCTGGCGTACTGGCGCAGCGTCATCCGCTGATGTCCGTCGATGAAAAAGGCCCCGTTCGGGGCCGGATCGGGCACATCGTGGGCACTCGGGCGCACCTTCGGAGACCGGCCTTGAGCTAACTCTCCGCCGTGGTCCGCGGTTCCCGTGGCGGGCAGCCTATCTGGCGCGCGCCTCGCCCTCGATCCGTTCCTCGAGCTTGGACAGGCTCCGCAGCTTCCGCACGTTCTCGACGGAGATCGCGCCGCTCTTGTCGGCCTTGACCCCGATCGTCCTCAGATGCGCGAAGGCGCGCGACAAGCTTTCCGGCGTCATGCCGAGCAGGGCTGCCAGCACCGGCCGATCGTCGCGCAGCGAGAGCGTCGCGGCACCGCTGGTGACTGCGGTCATCGATAGCAGATGCCGCGCGAGGCGCTGGATCGTGGTCAGCAGCTTCAGGTCGCGGATGTGCTGAGTCAGCGTGAGGTTGGCATGCGCAAGCGTGCGTAACGTGACGGCACCGGTAGCGGCGTCGGCGAATGCGCATTCGCGGAACCTCTCCACCGGGATCATCATGATCCGGCCGCCCTCGATCAGGCGTGCACCGGTGCTGTAGGGAACGCCGAGGATCGTCGCAGACTCGAGGATCACCTCGCCGCTCTCGCGAATGACGACGATCGTCTCGCGCTCGCCGATTCTGCTGGTGACCGCGACGCGACCGGCGAGGATCACGTGCATGAACTGGGCGGTGTCGCCCTGATCGAAGAGAACCGTGCCCTTGGGCAGGCCTTGGACGAAAGCTTCCCTGGTAAGCTCTGGAAGGATTTGCTCGGGGAAGTCGGAGAGAAGCTGCACGTTGAGCAGCAGCTGCTGGTCCTTCTGGCCGATGGGCATGCGCACATCACTCCGAAGCCGCCTGACTTCCGTTCGCCCACCCGCGAACGGTTCATCGTTGCGCGCTGCCCTAGCGAACTCGCCTTGCGTCGATGTTCGACATGTCACGACGGCGTGAACCCTAGGGGTTAGCGCTCATAACGTTATAGCCGTGGGAAGGCAACGTCTTTCTCTTGTCCTGGTCGCCACTTATGGAGAAATCGCCAAGGAATCGATGAAAAATCTCAATAGATCTGCTGAGAAAATTCAATCTACGATAAGAAGCTGCATTCGAACACTCCGCAATCTCTGGGGCAAGTCTTCGGGGCTGGTTCCAAGAGCGGGCCTTGAAACAATGCGCCGGTCAGCGTGCGAGCGCCGGTGCCGCGCGCCTCTCGTCGCCCGTCGAACCAGCCTGGACCTGAGGCTCGGCGAAGATCACGAGTGCACGCTGCAGAGTCTGCTCGTCGACGGGCTTCTGCATCAGCGGCACGTCGGCATAGCGGCGATCGATGACACCCCGGTCGTAGCCGGTCAGGAAAACAAACGGGATCCCACGCTGGGTCAGCTCGTCGGCGACCGGATAGGTGGTCTCGCCGCGCAGATTCAGATCAAGGACGGCGCCCTGGATATCGGCCTGGCGCGCGGCGATCAGCGCCGCGGCGCGGTCGCCGACGGGACCGACGACCGAGTATCCGAGGTCCGTCAGCATGTCGCGCATCATGATCGCGACCAGCGCCTCGTCTTCGACCAAGAGCACCCGTCGTCCGATCGCCGGGGGTATCGGCGCCTCGGAAGCAGGGACGGCGTGAAGGCGCGGCGGCTCGCGGCGCGAAGGCGCGACCTCGGCGACGAGGTTGCGCGGCACCGACAGCGTGCAGCGAAGCCCCTCCGGCTGCCAGCTGAAGATCGCATGGCCGCCGAGATCCTGCTCGATGTTCGCGACGACGACGCGTGTGCCGAAGCCGCGCTTCGTCGGCGGGCTGGCGGACGGACCGCCGGTCTCGGCCCATTGCAGGACCAGATGATCGCCTCTCAGCTCCCAGGCTACCGAAACGCGTCCCGCGAGCACAGAGAGCGCGCCGTACTTGGCGGCATTGGTCGCGAGCTCGTGCAGCGCCAGGGCCAGGGCTTGGGCGAGGGTCGGGCGAAGGATGACGCTGGGGCCGATCGTCTCGACCCGATCGGAGTTCTCGTCGCGGTAGGGATCCATCTCCTCGGCGACCAGCCGGCCGAGATCAGCGCCCTGCCAGCGGGAGCTCGACAGCAGCGTGTGGGCGCGGGCGAGCGCGCGGATGCGCCCGTCGAGCGCGGTCACCATGTCGTCGACCGAGTCGGCGCGGGTGAGCCTCAGGATCGACTGGACGACTGCCAGCATGTTGCGGGCGCGGTGATCGACCTCGAGAGCAAGCAGCGTCTGCTTCTGCTCGGCCTCCTTGCGCTCGGTGATGTCGAGCGTGACGCCGCTGGCGCGGAGCGGCCGGCCATCCTCGGCCAGGGTCGCGGCGAAGGAGACCGCACACCAGCGCGTCTCCCCGTCGGGGCGGTGGATGCGGAATTCCGCCTGTCCCGACTTGCCCTCGGTGATGATCCTCTGGCCGAAGGCGTGCAGCGCCTCCCAGTCGTCGGGGTGGATCAGCGGCTTGAGGTCGTCGAGGGTCGCGCGGAACTCAGGCCCCGGCACGCCAAAGATCCGGCATTGGCCCTCGTCCCAGGTCGCTTCGCCGGTCAGCAGGTTGACCTCGCAGGAGCCCATCTGTGCGGCAGCGAGCGCCAGGCTTCGGCGCTCCTCGCTCTGGCGCAGGCGCTCGGTCGAGGCTTCCAGTTCGGCGGTGCGGTCGGCGACGCGGCGTTCGAGCTCGACGTTGAGCTTTTCCAGCTCTCGCGACTTCCGATGCAGCTCGGTGAAGATCCGGACCTTGGCGCGGAGCACCTCCGGCACCACCGGCACCGGTACGTAGTCGACCGCGCCGACTTCGTAGCCGCGCAGCCGGTCGGCCTCGGCGACCTGGATCGCCGAGATGAAGATGATCGGGATCTTCCGGAAGCGCGGGTGATCGCGGATCATCGTCGCCAGCTCGAAGCCGTCCTGATCGGGCATGCAGACGTCGACGAGGATCAGCGCGATGTCGGTCTTCAGAAGATGCTCGAGCGCCTCTCGGGCCGAGTTCGCCTTGATCAGGCTCTCGCCCAGGTCCTTGAGAATGACCTCGTAGCTCAGCAGCTTCGCCGGCTGGTCATCGACAACCAGGATGTTGACGCCATCATGGCCGGTCGTCATGGGTCAATCCCCTCGGCCTACCGGTGGAGCCACATGCGAAGCGCCGACAGCAGCTGCTCGGTGTTCACCGGTTTCGCCAGATAGTCGGAGGCGCCGGCCTCAAGGCACTTCTCGCGGTCGCCCTTCATCGCCTTGGCCGTCAGCGCGATGATCGGAAGCCGCCGAAACGCCGCGTCGGAGCGGATGGCCTGCATCGTCTGATAGCCGTCCATCTCCGGCATCATGATGTCCATCAGCACGATCGCCAGGTCAGGTGTGGACTCGACGATATTGATCGCCTCGCGTCCGGTGGTCGCCGTGAGCACGTTCATCCCGCGCCGTTCGAGCACGCTCGACAGCGCGAAGATGTTGCGGGCGTCGTCGTCGACCAGAAGCACCGAGCGGCCGATCAGGTGCTCGTCGGAACTGTGCAGCCGCTCGATCATAGCCTGCTTCTCGCGCGGCAGGTCGGCCACCACGCGATGGAGGAAGAGGGCGGTCTCGTCGAGCAGCCGCTCAGGCGACTCGACGCCCTTGACCACGATGCTGCGCGCCATCGTGTGGAGCTGCGCGTCCTCGTCCGCCGACAGCTCGCGACCGGTGAAGACGACCACCGGGATGTCGGAGATGGTCGAGTCGGCCTTGATTTGCTCCAGGATCTCGAAGCCCGTCATGTCGGGCAGGCGAAGGTCGAGCACGACGCAGTCGTAGGACTCGTCCCTCAGCGCCTTCAGCGCCTCGGAACCGGTGCCCGCCGTCGCGATCTGGATGTCATCGTGGCCCAGCAGCTCGGTGATGCCCATCTGCTCGGCCGGATTGTCCTCGACGACCAGGAGGCGCTTGCGGCGCGGCTTGGCGAACTCGCGGATCTTCGACAGCGCCGAGCCCAGCCCTTCGGTCGAGGTCGGCTTGTTCATGAACGAGAAGGCGCCCCGCGCGAGGCCATGCTGGCGATCCTCGTCGAGGGTGATGATCTGCACCGGGATATGCCGGGTCTGCGGATCCTGCTTCAGCTGGGTCAGGACCGTCCAGCCGAGCATGTCGGGCAGGAAGACATCGAGCGAAATCGCAGTCGGTCGATACTCGTGGGCCAGGTCGAGCGCGTCCTTGCCGCGCATCGCGACCAGGACCTTGAAGTTCTTGTCGTGGGCGAGGTCGACCATCACGCGGGCGTAGTGCGGATCGTCCTCGACGATCAGCAGGACGGTGTCGCCGGGCTGCAGGTCGAGACGGTCGTCGAGGATCTGCTCGGGCGCCGGCCGATCGAAGGCGGCCGGCAGCTGCAGAACGGGCATCGGGCGCGACGGAGTCTCGGTTTGAAGCGGCCGGCCCGCGGCGGTCGGGCCGGCGTAGCGGACGGGCAGGAATAGCGTGAACACGCTGCCCTTGCTGGGCGCGCTCCGCAGCTGGATCTCGCCGCCCAGCAGATTGGCGAGCTCGCGACTGATCGCAAGCCCGAGGCCGGTGCCGCCGTACTTGCGGCTGGTGGACGCGTCGGCCTGCTGGAACGCCTCGAAGATGATGCGCTGCTTCTCGATCGGGATGCCGATGCCTGAGTCGGCGACCTCGAAGCTGACCACGGCAGGGGCCTGGTTCAGCACCGGGTGATCGCTGCTCCAGCCGCTGATCACCGCGGTGGCGGAGAGACGCACGCCGCCGGTCTCGGTGAACTTGAAGGCGTTGGAGAGCAGATTTTTGAGCACCTGCTGGAGACGCTTGGCGTCGGTCGTCATGCTGCGGCCGAGCTGAGGGTCGATCGAGACCTCGAAGTTGAGGCCGCGGTTCTCGGCCTCGTGGCGGAAGGGCCGAGCGACCATCTCGATCAGGTTGGCGAAGTAGATCTCTTCGGCATTCACCGTGACGGTGCCGGACTCGATCTTCGACAGGTCGAGAATGTCGCTGATCAGGTTGAGAAGGTCGGTGCCGGCGCCGTGGATGGTGCGGGCGAACTCAACCTGCTTGCTGGTCAGGTTGCCGTCCGGATTGTCGCCAAGCTGCTGGCCGAGGATCAGGATCGAGTTCAGAGGCGTCCGGAGCTCGTGGCTCATGTTCGCAAGGAACTCGGACTTGTACTTGGATGTGAGCGCCAGCTCGGTTGCCTTCTCTTCCAGCGTGCGGCGGGCCTGCTCGATCTCCTGGTTCTTGCGTTCGACTTCGACGTTTCTCTCGGCAAGCTCTTGCGCCTTCTGCTCGAGCTGCTCGTTGGTCTGCTGGAGCTCGGCCTGCTGGGCCTGCAGCTCGGCGGCGAGCTGCTGCGACTGCTTGAGGAAGCCCTCGGTCTGCATCGTCGCTTCGATCGAGTTCAGCACGATGCCGATGCTGGCGGTCAGCTGCTCGAGGAAGGCGATCTGCAGCGTGGTGAAGGCGCCGAGCGAGGCGAGCTCGATCACCGCCTTGACCTGGCCTTCGAAGAGCACCGGCAGCACGATGATGTTCTGCGGCACGGCGCGGAACAGGCCGGAGGTCACCGGCACGACGTTCGACGGCATCTCTGTCAGCAGGATGCGGCGCCGGTCGGCAGCGCACTGGCCGATCAGGCCCTGGCCGATCCGGATCTCCGGGGGATGGCCCCATTCGAGCTCGTCGGCATAGGCCGAGACCAGCTTGAGGCGCGGCGAGTCGCCGGTCTCCATCTGATAGATGACACCTTGGTTGGCGTTGACCAGCGGGGTCAGCTCCGAGAGCAGCATGCGGCCGACGATGCCGAGATCGCGCTGGCCCTGAAGCATGTTGGTGAAGCGCGCCAGATTGGTCTTCAGCCAGTCCTGCTCGGTGTTGCGGTCGGTGGTGAGCCGCAGGTTGTCGATCATCGTGTTGATGTTGTCTTTAAGCTCGGCAACCTCGCCGCGCGCCTCGACCTGAATGGACCGGGTCAGGTCGCCCTTGGTCACGGCGGTCGCCACCTCGGCGATGGCGCGCACCTGGGTCGTCAGGTTCGCGGCCAGCAGGTTCACGTTGCCGGTCAGGTCCTTCCAGGTGCCGGCGGCGCCCGGCACGTTGGCCTGGCCGCCGAGGCGGCCTTCGACGCCGACCTCGCGCGCGACCGTCGTCACCTGGTCGGCGAAGGTGGCCAGCGTGTCGGTCATGTTGTTGATGGTCTCGGCCAGCGCCGCGACCTCGCCCTTCGACTTCACGGTCAGATTCTGCTTGAGGTCGCCGTCGGCGACCGCGGTCACTACCTTCACGATGCCGCGTACCTGCTCGGTCAGGTTGGCGGCCATGACGTTCACGGTGTCGGTCAGGTCCTTCCAGGTGCCGGCGACGCCGGACACCTGCGCCTGGCCGCCCAGCTTGCCTTCGGTGCCGACCTCGCGCGCGACGCGCGTCACCTCGCCGGCGAAGGCGTTCAGCTGGTCCACCATCGTGTTGATGGTGTTCTTGAGCTCGAGGATCTCGCCCTTCACGTCGACGGTGATCTTGCGGGACAGGTCGCCGCGGGCGACCGCCGTCGTCACCTCGGCGATGTTGCGGACCTGCGTCGT
>CAZDGR010000007.1:0-34360 GCA_964504845.1 uncultured Rhizobium sp.
TGTAGGAGCCGTAGTAGAGGCCGCGGAAGATGTGGATGTACACGACGATGAAGAAGAACGACGCGCCGTTCATATGGATGTAGCGGATCAGCCACCCATAGTTCACGTCGCGCATGATCCGCTCGACGGAGTCGAAGGCGAAGGCCGTGTGCGGCGTGTAGTGCATCGCGAGGAAGATGCCCGTCACGATCATGATGACCAGCACGATCCCGGCGAGCGAACCGAAGTTCCACCAATAGGAGAGGTTCTTCGGGGTCGGGTAGTCGTGCAGCTCGTGATGCAGGAAGGAGATCACCGGCAGGCGGTGATCGATCCATCGCACGAGCGGATTCTTGAAGGCGGCTGCCATGGCTTCAGGTCCTAGCCGATGCGGATGGTCGTGTCGTCGAGGAAAGCGTAAGGCGGCACGTCGAGGTTCTTCGGCGCCGGTCCCTTACGGATGCGGCCCGAGGTGTCGTAGTGCGAACCGTGGCACGGGCAGAACCAGCCGCCGTACTCGCCGCGCGGATCGGCGGTCTTCTGCCCCAGCGGCACGCATCCGAGATGCGTGCAGACGCCGACCAGGATCAGCCACTCGGGCTTCTTCACGCGGGCGGCATCGGTCTGCGGGTCGGGCAGGTCGTCGATCTTGGTCGCCGCGGCAGCGTCGATCTCGGCCTTGGACCGGCGGCGGACGAAGACCGGCTTGCCGCGCCAGGTGACGGTGATCGCCATGCCTTCCTGGACCGGCTTCAGGTCGACCTCGGTGGTCGAGAGCGCCAGCACGTCCGCGGAGGGATTCATGTAGGCGATGAACGGCCAGGCCACCGCGCCCGCGCCCACGGCGCCCATGCCCGCAGCGGCCAGATAAATGAAATCGCGTCGGGTCTCGCCTTCGGCGTGACCCTTCGTCGCCGTCGCTGCCTCTGCCATTCACACCCCCGGAAAGGCGGTCGAAATCTTGTGCTTAACCTCGGGTCGAGAACCTACCCCGAGCGCCCGGACCCCGGCTTGCGACACTATGACGCAAGAACGATAACCAGGATGGGCGATGGCGCGTATAGAGCATTTTGAAGGGCTTGCAAAGACAAGCGGCACCGCGTTTTTTGTCGCAGCATGCGTCTCGCCCTCTACCAGCCTGACATCCCCCAGAACGCCGGCGCGCTCCTGAGGCTTGGAGCCTGCCTCGGCGTCCCCGTCGACCTGATCGAACCGGCCGGCTTCGCCCTCGACGACCGCCGGATTTCCCGCGCCGCGATGGATTATTTCGCCGAGGCCGACCTGACCCGGCATGCCTCCTGGCAGCGCTACCTCGCCGACCGGCGACCGGGCAGACTGGTCCTGCTGACCACCCGGGGCACGACCTCCCATCTCGATTTCGCCTTCCGGCCCGACGACGCCCTCCTCCTAGGCCGGGAATCGGCGGGGGTGCCGGACGGCGTCCGGGAGGTCTGCGAGGGCCAGATTCGGGTACCGATGCGCCCGGGCCTCCGCTCGCTCAACGTCGCCCTTGCGGCCGCCCTGGTTCTGGGCGAGGCCTTGCGCCAGACAAAAGGCTTCCCGGAGGCGGCGTGAGCAAGGAGAGAAAAGCCGAGGCGCAGGCGTGGTTCGAGACGCTGCGCGACCGGCTCTGCGCCGCCTTCGAGGCGATCGAGGACGATTACCGGGGACCGCTCGCGGACCGGCCGCCAGGGCGCTTCGAGCGCAAGGCGTGGGACCGTCCGGGCGGAGGCGGCGGCGTCATGTCGATCATGAAAGGCCGGGTGTTCGAGAAGGTCGGCGTCAACGTCTCGACCGTGCATGGCGAGTTCCAGCCCGAATTCGCCAAGTCGATCCCAGGAGCATCCGAGGATCCAAGGTTCTGGGCCTCCGGCGTCTCGCTGGTCGCCCATATGCGCTCGCCGCTGGTGCCGGCGGCGCACATGAACACCCGCCACATAGCAACGACCAGGGCATGGTTCGGCGGCGGCGCCGACATGACCCCCACATTTCCGGAAGAGGCCGATACCGCGCGCTTCCACGACGCGCTGAAGGAAGCCTGCGATCGCCACGATCCCGGCCACTACCCGCGCTTCAAGGAGTGGTGCGACCGCTACTTCTTCCTGCCGCACCGGGGCGAGGCGCGAGGCGTCGGCGGCATCTTCTTCGACAATCTGGAGTCCGACTGGGATCGGGACTTCGCCTTCACCCGCGACGTCGGCACGGCTTTCCTCGAGGTCTACCCGGAGCTGGTGCGCCGGCACATGGACCGGCCCTGGAGCGAGGAGCAGCGGAAGGCGCTGCTGGTCAAGCGTGGGCGCTACGTCGAGTTCAACCTGCTCTACGACCGCGGCACGCTGTTCGGCCTCAAGACCGGCGGCAATGTCGAGGCGATCCTGATGTCGCTGCCGCCGGAAGTCGCCTGGAGCTAGAAAAACGACGCCCCCGCTTTCGGCTGAAAGCGAGGGCGGCGACGACTCCCCCGAAGGAGAATTCGCAAGGCGTTCCTAAGCCGAGGTGTCGACGATCTGACCGCGGCCGTTGGACGGCGCAGCCTGAGCGATTTCCTTGGCGTTTTCGAGGGCCTGCGTGACGACTTGCGCCTGTGTTGCCTGGGACTTCTGAGCGGCCTTGAGGCCGATGATTCCCAGAGACGTAAGTTCGCCCGAAGAGCCGACTGGCGAGGGCATGGGTTCTCCTTCCCAATGGCTGCGGTTCTGCAACCGCTCTCGGTCTACCATAGGCCCGAGAGGTAAAGGAACTCTTATCAGCGTTAACGAGCTGCCGCTGTGACCTAAATCACGCGGGATTGGTGGATATTTCAGGTTCCTACGCGAGCTTCTCGGCGATGAAGCGCGGCGGATGGAAGGCGCCGGCGTGAAGGTCGGGCGTGTAGTACCTGGTCTTGATGTCGAGCTTGCCGAAGCGTTCGCGCAGGACCTCGGCCTTGGTCTGGCGCAACGTCTTGTCGTCGGTCGCCCAGCCCAGCGCCATGAACCCGCCGTAGTAGGTCGGGATCGCGGCGACATAGGCATAGGCGTCGGCGAAGAACTTCTTCAGCCGACCGTTGACCATCACCAGCTCGTCCGGCTGCAGGAACGGCACGCCGTCCTGGACGCTGAGCACGCCGCCCGGCGCCAGCGCCCGGCTGCAGTCGCGATAGAAGCTCTCGGTGAACAGCACCTCGCCCGGCCCTTGCGGATCGGTCGAGTCGACGACGATGACGTCGAAGCGCTCCTCGGTCTCGGCCACGTACTTGCAGCCGTCGGCGATCACCAGGTCGAGGCGCTTGTCCTCGAACGCGCCGGCGGAGACGCCTGGCATGTACTTGGTGCAGAGGTCGACCACGGCGCGGTCGATCTCGACCATCACCACGCGATCGAGCGGATGCTTCAGCATCTCGCGCGCGATGCCGCCGTCGCCGCCGCCGATGATGAGCGCACGCTTCGCGCGGCCATGGGCCGTCAGCGGCACATGGGTCAGCATCTCGTGATAGACGAACTCGTCGCCTTCGGTGACCTGGATCACGCCGTCGAGCGCGAGCACGCGGCCGAGCACCGGGGTCTCGAAGATGACGAGATCCTGGTGCTCGGTTTTTTCTCGGAAGACGACTTTGGTGACCTGGAAGCGCTGACCGATGTTCGGATAGAGGGTCTCGTTGAACCACTCCATCAGGTCATGCCCCGCTTGTGGTCTCCCAGCGTGACGTGCGACGGCTTGAAGGCATCCTTCAGGACCGGGATCGCCTTGTGCGGCTTGGCGTCGCCGCACATGAAGAGGTCGAGCGCGGCATAGCCCCGCTCGGGCCAAGTGTGGATCGAGATGTGCGACTCCGCCAGCACTGCCACGCCCGAGATCCCGCCCGACGGCAGGAAGCGGTGCAGATGGATGTGCAGCAGCGTCGCACCGGAGACCTCGATGGCCTTCCGGAACGCTCGGTCGATCAGCTCCTCGTCGTCCAGGCCGGTGCAGCCCCAGAGATCGAGGATCAGATGCGTGCCCGCGAACGTCAGCCCGTCCTGGGTGACGAAATGGTCGAGCTGGTCGTCGGTTTTAGTGGTTGCGACCGCGAGGCGGTTCTTGGTCTCGGTCGCCCGGCTGTCTGGCAATGCCTCGCTGGCGCGGGTCCCCGAGTCCATCCCCACTTTGGCAAGAGCGATGGGCTTAGCCATCGGACCTCCAAACTAAGAGTGGACCCTAAGGAAAAACGAGCCGGTATTTGGGGCATATGCCCCCTTGATGCAAGAGGAAATTCCCCCTCCGGGGAAAAAACCGTCGCAAAGCGTCAAAGCGCGTCGGCGATCGCTGCGAGCAGGGTGGAATCGACGCCGCCGAAGCCGCCGACGATGCGCGCACCGAGCCGTCGGGCGACGATCGCGTAGCCGGACATCTCCTCGACGCCGAACGGACGGACGAGCGTGCCACCCTTGAGCTCCGGCAGGCCGGCATTCGCACGCACGACGAGCGGAAGGTCGAGCGCGCCGATGGCGCCGATCGCCTTCAGTGCGAGCTCCGGACCGAAGCCGGAGTCGACGCCGATCGCGATCGGCCGCGGATCGCGACGGGATGCCGAGGCGACCAGCTCGACGAAGCGGTGCACCGCGTCGATATCGCCCAAAACAGACCCCGGATCGAAGGTCAGCACGTAGGGAATCCCGGTCGGTCGCGCCGCTTCGAATGCCGCCGACGCGTCGCCGGCATCGGCGAGCGCCTCGAACCAGAGAAGGTCGGCACCGGCGCTCGCCAGCGCCGCCGCCTGACCGGTGAACAGGAAGCGCCGTTCGAACGGCGAGCCGACCGGCCCGAGCGCACCCGCGATCGCGGCGCCCGGCGCGGCGATACGCGCGAGCCTGACAGAAGCGGCGCAGATCGCCTCGGCTTCGCCGCCGTAGCGCCCTTGATTGGCGCCGGCGCTGTTGGTGGTCACGATCTCGGCGCCGGCGGCGGCGAGGCCGCGATGGACATCGAGAACGGCGTCGGGACGATCGAGACACCAGCCTTCGGGCGGCTCGCCGAGCGGAAGGCCAAGCGCATGAAGCCCGTCGTCGACGCCGCCATCGACAACAGCCACGCTATGCTGGGCGAGCCTGGCCGAGAGGCGGTCAGCCAACGGCGGAGTCCCGTCGCTCACGGACGCGGACAAGCACGGCGCGACGACCTTCCTCGTCGAGCCCGATCCATGCGCCGATCTCCTCGATCGTCCGGAAGCAGCCTTTGCAGAAGCCGGTGCCGGGATCGAGGATGCAGAGCCCGATGCAGGGCGAAGGAACGGAGGCGGCCATGACCCTAGGGTTACGGCAATGCGATGGCCGAAGCCAGGGTGGCCGATAGCAGGCCGGATGGGGCATCCTGTGGGTTGCACGGGACCGGTCCCAGAGCTAACTACCGGGTTAACGATTTACAGATCGGACGCGTTCCATGGCTCTCACCCTGGTCGTCGGCAACAAGAACTACTCCTCCTGGTCGATGCGGCCGTGGCTGGTGCTGAAGAAGTCGGGGGCGGCGTTCGAGGAAATCGTGATTCCGCTCGATCGGCCGGAGACCCGCGCCGAAATCTTCAAGCATTCGCCGAGCGGCTTCGTGCCGACCCTGAAGGACGACGAGCTGACGATCTGGGAATCGCTGGCGATCTGCGAGTACCTGGCCGAGAAGCTCCCTGACGCGAACCTGTGGCCGAAGGATCCGTCGGCACGCGCGATCGCCCGCTCGGTCTCGAACGAGATGCATTCCGGCTTCTCGGCACTCCGCACCAACATGCCGATGAACGTCCGCGGCAACCTGCCGGGCAAGGGCCGCGCGCCGGGCGTGCAGGAAGACATCAACCGGATCTCGGCGATCTGGCGCGACTGCCGCACGCGCTTCGGCCAGAACGGCCCCTATCTCTTCGGCGCCTTCTCGATCGCGGATGCCATGTATGCGCCGGTGGCGTCGCGCTTCGTGACGTACCAGGTCGACCTCGACGCCGACGCCAAGGCCTACGTCAACACGCTCTGGTCGGACCCGGCGATGGCGGCCTGGGTCGAAGGCGCCAGGCGCGAGCCCTGGGTGATCGAGAAGTCGGAACTCTAGAGGCTCGCCGCTCTAAAGACTCGCGCGGCCGGGGCGTCGATCGCCGGGCCGCATCGCTCCCACGTACTCGGGCACCAGGCGGAGCAGGCCGGCGAGCGTGTCGTCGGTGCGGCGGCTGCGCGCCGCCTCCTCGATCTCGTCGAGCGCGCGCGCGAGGATCGCGAGGTCGACGGTGCGCGGCCTTGCCAGCAGGATTCCCGACCGCTCGGTCTTGATCAGGTTCTCCTGGTCGTGGAACAGCTCCTCAAAGAGCTTCTCGCCCGGGCGCAAGCCGGTGAACTCGATCTTGATGTCCTCGCCGGGACGGAGGCCCGCGAGCCGGATCATCTGGAGGGCGAGATCGAGGATCTTCACCGGCTCGCCCATCTCCAGCACATGGATCGCGCCCGGCTCGTCCTTCGGCCGCGACAGCGCCAGCTCGCAGGACTGCAGCACCAGCTCGACCGCCTCGCGCACGGTCATGAAGTAGCGCGTCATCTCGGGATCGGTGACGGTGACCGGGCCGCCGGCGGCGATCTGCCGCTGGAACAGCGGAACGACCGATCCGGTCGAGCCCAGCACGTTGCCGAAGCGGACGGTGACGATGCGCGTGCCGCCGCGCCCAAGCGAGGCGACGTCGAGCGCCTGGCAATAGCTCTCGGCGACCCGCTTGCTGGCACCCATCAGGCTCGACGGGTTGACCGCCTTGTCGGTCGAGATCAGCACCATCGCCTCGACCCCGGCGGCGATCGCCGCGTCGGCGACGACGCGCGTGCCCACGACGTTGGTCAGCACGCCTTCGTTCGGGTTCGCCTCGACCAGCGGCACGTGCTTGAAGGCGGCGGCATGGAAGACGAGGGCCGGCTTCTCTCGCGCCAGCACCTGGTCGATGCGCACGCGGTCGCGGACGTCGCCGAGGATCGCCGCGCGCGACAGCGACGGCCAGCTCTCCTCCATCGCGAGGTCGATCAGGTAGAGCTGGTATTCGGCATTGTCGAGCAGCGCCAGGTGCGAAGGCCTGAAGGCCGCGATCTGGCGGACGAGCTCGCTGCCGATGGTGCCGCCGGCCCCGGTGACCAGCACGCGCTTGCCGGCGATCATCCGCTCCAGCCCCGACCGGTCGAGCACACGCTGGGGACGCCCGAGCAGGTCCTCGACCTCGATCGGCTTGATCTCCGACTTGGTCGCGCTCGCCTGCTCGAGGCGGCGCGGATCGGGAAGGCGGCTCAGCGGCAGCGCCAGCCGGCTCGCGAGCTCGACCAGCTCGCGCACATGGGCGCCGTCCTCCTCGGCCCGTCCGAGCACCAGCCGCTCTGGACGTTCGTCGCGGGCGGCGAGCTGCTCCACGACCTGTTCCAGTGCCGACTCCGGTCCCAGCACCTCGACGCCGAGCACCTGGCGGCCCTGGTATTCCCCGCGGTCGTCCACGGCGCCGACGACGCGATAGGGAGCGCCATCAGCCCTCACCAGGTTGCGGACGAAGGTCTCCGCCGCGTCGCCCCATCCGACCAGCAGCACGGGCACGCGCCGACCTTCGCGCTCGAGCACGCCGCCGAAGCGGCGCTCGCGCAGGATACGGGTGAGCAGCCTGGGCGCCGCCAGGAACGCGGTCATCACGAAGACGTCGATCAGCACGACCGAGCGCGGGAAGTCCTGCAGGCGCGTCACCAGGAAAAGCACGGGCAGGAAGATCAGATGGGTCAGCGCCACCACCTTGCCGATGGTGGCGACGTCGTCGAGCCCGGCATAGCGCCAGACTCGGCGCGAGAGCCCGAAGAACTGGCCGACGCCGGCGGCGATCGCGACGAACAGCATGAGCCCGCCCCACAGCGCCTGCGGCGGCCAGCCGACAATGGCGTCGCCGACGCGGAGATAGAACGAGACGAGATAGGCGGCGCCGGCGAGCGTCGCGTCGAACAGCGCGACGACGAGCGCGCGGCGGACCGGCCAGCGGCGGTTGGTCATTCAGGGGCGCCTATAGCACATCAGGCCGGCCCAAGGATCAGGCTCGCGCGAATCGGAGCAGGGTCGCGCCCACCAGTACCGCGGCCAGGGCGAGGGCCGGCCAGGGCGCGGAGAGCGCCAGGAACGCCAGGAAGATGAGGCAGAGATTCAGGACGCCGACCGAGATCGAGACCCGTGCATGGCTCCAGCCGCGCTGGGTCGCCTGCTGATAGAAATGCTCGCGATGCGCCTCCCAGACGCGCTTTCGCTGGATCAGGCGGCGAAGCAGCGTCCAGGTCGCATCCGCCAGGTAGTAGCCGGGAAGGATCAGCGCCGGCGCCCAGTGTCCCGTCTTCGCCAGCATCAACAGCAGCGCGCCGAGCAGATATCCGAGCGGCACGCTGCCGACATCGCCCATGAACAGGCGTGCCGGATGCCAGTTCCACCTGAGGAAGCCGATCGCACCCGCCGCGACGATCAGCGCCGGTGCGGCGGGCGCGCCTACGAGCGCGAGGCCGATGCCGATCGACGCCGCTTCGACGCCGGTGATGCCGTCGATCCCGTCCATGAAGTTCGTGAGGTTGACGAACCAGACCCACGCGAGACCGGCCGCGATCAGGTCGAGCGCCGGCGGCAGCAGTCCCTGGAACACCAAGCCGCCGTCGAGAACCGCCAGTCCTGCGGCGACCGCGACGATCTGCGCCGAGAGACGCCAGCGCGCGGAAACGTGCTTGCGGTCGTCGCGCCACGAAAGCAGCGCCAGGCCCGCCGCCCCCGCAACCAGCACGAGCCAAGGCAGCGGCGCCGAGGCGAAGAAGGCGAAGACGAGAAGCGCCGGCAGGAGACCCGCAAGGAGCCCGATGCCGCCGCCGCGCGGCGTCGGTCGGGTATGCGAGGAGCGGTGGTTCGGCGTATCGACGATCTGGCGACGGACGAGCCAGGCGAGCACGCGGCCGGTCGCGATCCAGCTCGCGGCAAGTGTCGCCGCGGCGAAAATTCCGGCGACCCAGGGATCGCTCACGGCTCTCTCTTGTTCGCGAGCTCGTGGCGGGCGAGCACCTCGTCCGGCCAGCGGTTCTTCAGGTAGGCGACCACGGCCCAGATCTGCGCCTCGGTCAGGTTGAACTCGAAGGCCGGCATCTGGCTTCGCGTGCCGGACGGGAGGAAAGGCTGTCCGCCATACTTGATCCACTCGAAGATCTGCCGGTCGGAGCGGTCGACGATCGGCGAGCGCTCGTCGAGTGCCGGCGAGAGGCCGGAAGCGATCGGCGTCGCCGGCCGCCAGTCCTCGTGCCCTTCGCGGTCGGTGCCGTGGCAGTAGGAGCACTGCTGGCGATAGAGCGTGCGGCCGAGAGCCACCTGGGCCGGCCGGTCCGCCCTGGCGTCCGTCGCCGTCGAGGCGAGACGACGCTCGATCAGCATGACACCCGCCGTCAACCCGATCGCGACCAGGGCCGCGATAAGGATGAACTTGCTCCTCCGGTCTGAGAGGAAACCCTGGTGCGGCGGCCGGACCTCGTCGTCGTCGTCCTCCTCGGTCACCAGCACGCGCCGGCGGCGCGGGGCGTATTTCGGCTTCGCCGGCTTCGGCGGCTCGCGCTTCAGCCAGCGATCGAGGAACGGCAGGCGCATGTGCCCACTATAAACGGGACCCGTGATACGGTCGCCAGATGCGTGACGCCTGGACCCGCGCCACCCCGATTCTCGAGATCGACGCCGAAGCGGCGGAAGTCCTCGTAGCGCCGGCGTTCGCCGGCGCGCGCGTCGTCGAGGTCGCGCCGGTTTCAGGCGGCCTCGCCAATACCAATCTCCGCATCGGGCTCGCCGGCCGCGAGGCGCCGCTGCTGCTCCGCCTCTACCAGCGCGCACCGGCCGAAGCACGCAAGGAGTGGACGCTGCACCGGCGCCTCGCCGGCCAGGTGCCGGTGCCGGGAATTTTTCACGCCGCCGAATCGAATGCCGTCACAGAGGGGCCCTACGCGATCGTCGAGTGGATCGAAGGCGCTCACCTCGGCCGAGTCGCGCCCGATCTCGCGGCGGATGCCCGACACGATCTCGCCGGTGACATCGGCCGGGTCCTGGCCTCGATTCACGCCATCACCTTTCCGGCTTCGGGGTTTCTCGACGCCGACCTGAACGTCTCCCAGCCGATCGACGCCGGCGCCGATGGCCTCGAAGGCTTCCTGCGTCTCTGCCTCGTCGACGGCCTTGGCGGCGACCGCCTGGGGCGCGAGCTGACCGATGCCGCTCTCGCCTTCGCCCGGCGCGAAGGACGTCGCCTGGACGCGTGGACCCGGCCCGCTCGCCTGACCCACGCGGATTTCAATGGCTCGAACGTGCTGGTGAGCGAGCGCGAATCCGGCTGGCGCGTGGCCGCCGTGCTGGACTGGGAGTTCGCGTTCGCCGGCGCGCCGTTCTTCGATTTCGGCAACCTGCTGCGCCCGCCTCTGGGGGATCTCGAGGGCTTCGCCGAAGCGGTCGCGGCCGGCTACGCGCAGGCCGGCGGCGCGATGCCCGAAGACTGGCGCGAGCTGGCACGGATCGGCGACCTCACCGCCTGGGCGGACTTCCTCAATCGCGCCGGCGCGACGCCGGACGTGATCGCGGACGCCAGGCGGATGATCGAGAGGACGGTTCGCCCCTGAAACGCGAAAGGCCCCGTCCTATGGACGAGGCCTTTCGACGAAACCAGTCAGCAGCCGCCTACGCGCGAAGGCGCTGCGGCAGCTCCTTGATCGAGGCATCGACGAGGCCGCCGGCAACACCGGCGTCGACCTTCTCGGTCAGCACGCGGCGGGTCGCGGCGAGCGCCAGCTCGACCGCGGCGTCGCGGACCTCGGCCAGCGCCGCGGCCTCGGCCTGGGCGATCTTGTCGAGCGCCTGGGCCTCGCGGCGCTTCAAGCGCTGCTCGATCTGCGCCTTCTGCTCGGCTTCGAGCGCCTGCGCTTCGGTGCGGGCCTGGGCGACGATCGCCTCGGCTTCCTTGAGCGCGTCCTGCTGCTTCTTCCGGTACTCGGCCAGCGCCGCCTCGGCGTCGCGCTTCAGCTTCTCGGCTTCGTCGAGCTGCTTCCTGATCGCCTGGGCGCGGCCATCGAGCGCGCCGCCGATCATGTCGACCAGCTTCTTGCCGAGAAGGACGAAGAAGACGACGAAGGCCGCCAGAACCCAGAACTCGGGCGTCTTGAACATCAGGCGCGCTCCCTCGCCGCGGCGGCGACGGCAGCGGTCGCGACCTGGTCGTTGATCGGCTGCCCGATCAGCTTCTCGGCCGCGGCCTTGGTGATGTCCGTCGCGACCTGGGTCAGGCTCGCCATCGCCTGGTCGCGCGCCGCCTTGATGCGGCCCTCGGCCGCCTCGGTATCGGCGGCGAGCTTCTTGGCGAGCGCACCCTCGCGGGCCTCGGCGTCCTTCTGCATCCGCTCCGAGACGGCCTTGATCTGAGCCTGGGCCTGGGCCCGGGCATCGGCAAGGGCCTTCTCGTAGGCGGCCAGCACGCCGGCCGCCTCGTCCTTCAGCTTCGTCGCGCGGTCGAGGTCGGCGGTGATCCGCTCGGCCCGCGCGTCGATGACTCGGCCGATCTTCGGCAGCGCCACCTTCGACATCAGCACGTAGAGGACGACGAAGGTGATCGCCAGCCAGACGAGCTGCGGCGGGAAGTCCTGGAAGTGGAGCTGGGGCATGGGTACGCCCGGCCTTCCGTCAGCGACCGATCAGGTGAACAGGATCAGGAACGAGATCAGCAGCGCGAACAGCGCCACCGCTTCGGTGAGGGCGAAGCCCAGCATGCCGAGCGGGAAGACTTCGCCGCGCGAGGCCGGGTTGCGGCTGATCGAGGCGACCAGCGAGGCGAAGATGTTGCCGATGCCGGCGCCGACGCCGGCGAGCGCGATGACGGCCAGACCGGCGCCGATCATCTTGGCGGAAGCGAGATCCATGGAACGTACCCTTTCCAGTTAGGAGATCAGTGAAGGTGGATCGCGTCGTTGAGGTAGATGCAGGTCAACACCGTGAAGACGTAGGCCTGCAGGAACGCGACCAGGAACTCGAAGCCCGTCAGCGCCACGTTGATGGCGAGCGGCGCCACACCGAAGATGCCGAGCATCACGGTGAACGCGGCGAACACCTTCAGCATGGTGTGGCCGGCCATCATGTTGGCGAAGAGCCGGATGGAGAGGCTGACGGGGCGCGTGAGATAGCTCAGCACCTCGATCGGCACCATCAGCAGCAGCATGACCTTCGGCACGCCCTTCGGCACGAAGAAGGAGAGGAAGTGCGCGCCGTGATAGACGAAGCCTACGATCGTCACGCCGATGAAGACCACGAAGGCCATGGCGAAGGTGACGACGATGTGGCTGGTGAAGGTGAAGCTGTACGGCACCATGCCCATCATGTTGCCGAACAGGATGAACATGAAGAGCGTGAAGATGAACGGAAAGAACTTCTTGCCCGAGGATCCGACGTTGTCCTGGATCATCCCGGCGATGAATTCGTAGGAGAGCTCGGCCATCGACTGCCAGCGGCCGGGAACCAGCGCCTGGCGGCGCATGCCGCCGACCAGGAACACGGTGACCGCGGCGATCGCGATGACCATCCAGAGCGATGCGTTGGTAAAGGAAACGTCGAGGTTCCCGATCTTCGCCGGGATCAGCCTGACGATCTCGAACTGGTGGAGCGGATCGATCGCCTTCTCAGCCACGTTCTGCCTCAGTCCTCTTCCTTCGTCCGGTCCTTGGGCCCCTGGTCCTTCGACCAGCGCCCGAACCCCAATCCCTCGACCGCCCGGTACACGTTCAGCATTCCGGCGGCGGCGCCGAGGAAGAACATGACCACCATCGCCCAGGGGCCGGTTCCGAGCCAGTAGTCGATCAGCCATCCGAGGCCGACACCGACCGCCAGCGCCGAGACCAGCTCGACCGAGACGCGAAAGGCCATCCCCATCGCGCGCGGCCGATCGGCAGCGTCCGCCCCGTCCCTCACCGGCTCCGGCCGCGCCTGCTTCAGGCGCCGCTCGATGTCGTCGAGGTTCGGAGGGGGCGGCTCAGTTGCCATCGCCGATCTCGGAAAACCCCCGTCTTTCCGGCGGAAATCCGCCGAAAACCGGCGCGACCATATAAGGGGGCCCCACCCCTGTCAAGCTTTGGCGACCTCAACAAACTGTAGTGTTTTCAGGGACTTCACCGAGGTGCGCTCAGCGGCCGCGGCGCCGGATCGGGCCGTCCTCGGTGAGGTGGATGCCGGTCAGGGTGCGATCGGCATGCACGAGACGGTGCGAGAGGAGCGCCTGGGCGGCCTCCAGCATGGTCGCCTGGTGGCCCGGGTCGCCCGCGAGATCGCGAATCTCGTTGGGGTCGGCCTGAAGGTCGAACAGCAGCGGCGCGAGGCCGGCGAAGTGGACGTATTTGAACCGCTCGCCCCGCCAGACGGCGAGGCAGCAGGCATCGAGGCTCAAGCCCAGCCCAGTCTCCGGCGCCGAGCCGACGACATCGCGGAAGTCGTATTCGAAATGCACCGCCCGCCGCCACGTCGCCGGGAGCTTGCCTTCGAGGAACGGGCACAGCGACACGCCGTCGGCCTGGTCCGGCGCCTCGAGCCCGACCAGGTCGCAGAGCGTCGGCATCACGTCGACATGCTCGGTGAACTCGTCGACGACGGCACCGCGGGCGCCGCCGGACGGCGGCTTGACGATCATCGGCACACGGAAGGCCGGGTCGTAGTAGCCGTCCTTGCCATGGAACCAGTGGTCGCCCAGCATCTCGCCGTGATCGGAGGTGAAGACGATCAGCGTGCGATCGTATTGCCCGGTCTTCTTGAGGTAAGCGACCAGCCGGCCGAGATGATGGTCCATCTCGGCGATCAGCCCGAAATACGTCGCCTTCGCCTGCTGCTGATGGTGCTGCGGCATGCCGCCGAGGCCCATCGATCGCGCCAGGTGCCAGGCAAGCCAGGGATGGGTCTTCGATTCCTCGGCGACACTCGCCTTTCGGTGCGAGAGCGGCATCGCATCGGGCTTGTAGAGATCGTGCCACGGCGCCGGAGCCACCAGCGGCGGATGCGGGCGGAGATGCGAGAGGTGCAGGCACCAGGCGTGTCCGGCCTGGCTGTCGATGAACGCCATCGCCTCGTCGGTGACGAAGGCGGTGTCGCTGTGCTCGGCCTTGAAGGCGCCGGGCGGAAAGCTCGGACCCCGCTTCTCGGCCATGACCGGATCTTGGGTCTGCGGCGTGTAGATCTCCTTCGCCACTGCCGGAACGTCGTAGCCGAGACGGCGGAGATGCGCGAGCCACGCCTTGCGGTCGCTCGCCATCACCACATGCGGACGAAGTCCAGGCAGCACACCCTCGTAGGTCTTGAGCGCGGGGTCGCCCGGCGAATGCGCTCGCGGGTCGGGCGAGATGTCGGTGTAGCCGATCAGCGCCGGGTCGTAGCCAGCCTTCCTCAGCTCCTTCGCCCAGTTGGTGAAGCGCGCATCGAGCGGCGTCCCGTTTCGCCCCGAGCGATGCGTCATCAGGTAGAGGCCGGTATGCAGCGACGAGCGGCTGGGCCCGCACGGGCTGGCATTGGTGAAGTGCCGCTTGAACAGCACGCCGTCGGCCGCGAGCGCATCCAGGTTCGGTGTCTTCACCACCGGATGGCCGAGGACCGAGAGCGCGTCGTAGCGCCACTGGTCGCCGGTGATGAACAGGACGTTGATGTCGGGCATCGGCCTATCTAGGCGTCAGGCTTCATGTTGAACACCGACTGGATCTTCCTGGAGAGCTGGTCGGGCGAGAACGGCTTCACCACGTAGCCGTTGACGCCGTGCTCCTTGGCCGCGAGCACGAAGTCCTCGGTCGCGCGGCCCGTCAGCATGATGAACGGCATGTTCTGCCAGGTCTTGCGCACGTGGCGCAGCAGGTCGAGGCCGGTGACGTTCGGCATGTTCCAGTCGGAGATGATCAGGTCGGCGCGCGTCGCCTTCGAATCCAGGATTCGGATCGCCTCGGCGCCGTCGCGCGCCAGGATCACATGGCCGACACCGAGGTTCCTCAGCACGCTCTGAGCGAGCTTGAGCGCGAAGCCGTCATCCTCGACCAGCAGCACGGTGAGCTTGGCGAAGAGTGGGTTGGTGGCGGCGACCATCACCCCTCCTTATCACGCCCCGGCGACGGCGGAATAGCGCGCATCCAGCAGGGCCAGGCCATCGGCGACCATCGCCGCCAGCCCGTCGGCCTCCTCCGCCGCCTCGGCCCGGCCGAGCCGCGCCGATTCCTCGACCGCATAGGCCTGGCGATAGAGAAGCTTGAGCCCGAGGCTTCCCGATGCGCTCTTCAGCGTGTGCGCTGCGTCGCCAAGCCCCTTCAGGTCGCCGCTGGCACGCGCCACCTCGATCCTCTGGGCGAGCTCAGTCGCGCTCGAGCGATACTCGCCGACCAGCTCCTGCACCATCTCGCGGCCGAGCTGCTCCTCGAGGCTTTCGAGCACGCGCTCGTCGAGCGCTTCGTCGCCCTCGGCGAGGCTGGCACCGACGTCGACGACTTCAACCTCGGCCGGCGCTTCGCCTTCGCCGGCGACCGATGGCCCCAGCGTCCGGAGAATCACCTGGATCAGTTGCTCGGGATTGATCGGCTTGCCGACATAGTCGTTCATGCCGGCGTCCAGGCAGCGCTGGATCTCGCCGGCCATCGCACCGGCGGTGGCGGCGATGATCGGCACCGCATTCTTGGGCGGACTGAGCGCGCGAATGCGGCGCGTCGCCTCGATGCCATCCATCACCGGCATGTGCATATCCATCAGCACCAGGTCGTAGACGGTCTTGCCCCAGTCGATCGCGGTGACCGCGTCGGCGCCGGTCTCGACCACGTCGACCTTGTGGCCGGCGGGCGCCAGCAGGCCGAGCGCGACCTTCTGGTTCACCTTGTTGTCCTCCGCGAGAAGGATGGTCAGCGGCCTGAGGCGCGTGGCAGCACTGGCAGCCTGCGCCTCTTCCCTCGGCTTCTCGCCGACCGGGAGCGCGATCTCGACCCAGAAGGTCGAGCCTTTGCCAACCTGGCTCTCGACGCCGATGGATCCTCCCATCAGCTCGACCAGGCGCTTGGAGATGGCGAGACCGAGGCCGGTGCCGCCGAAACGCCTGCTGATCGAGGAATCGGCCTGGCTGAAGCTGCCGAACAGCTTGGCCCGCGCCTCCTCCGTCAGCCCGATGCCGGTGTCGACGACCTCGAAGCGGAGGCCGACCTTGCCTTCCGGCGCCTGGGCGCGACGGATGTTGAGCGCGACCAGGCCGCGCTCGGTGAACTTGATGGCGTTGCCCATCAGGTTCAGCAGCACCTGGCGGATGCGCCCCGGATCGCCCTGGAGATACGGAGGAAGGTCTGGATCCACCGACGTCTGGAAGCCGATCCTCTTCTCGACCGCGCGCGACTCAAGCAGGGCTGCGACGCCCTCGGCGACGCGCTTAAGGTCGAAATCGACGGTCTCGACGTCGAGCTTGCCGGCCTCGAGCTTCGAATAGTCGAGGATGTCGTTGAGGATGGTCAGCAGCGCCTGGCCGGAATCGAACACGATCTGCGCCTGGCCCTTCTGGTCGCGATCGAGCGGGGATGCGAGCAGGAGCCGCGTCATGCCGAGGATGCCGTTCATCGGCGTCCGGATCTCGTGGCTCATCATCGCCAGGAACTCGGACTTGGCGCGGGTCGCCGCCTCGGCCCGGTCCTTGGCGTCGCTCACCTCCAGCATCGCGCTTTTGAAGACCTCGAGCGCTGACGCCATGCCGCCGATCTCGTCGCGTCGCCCGAGATGCGGCACCGGCTCCTCGCGGTTGCCGAAGGCGAGACGAACCATCGCGCCGGCCATGTCGTTCACCGGACCGACGATGTTGCGCGCGAGCAGCAGCGCGACGACGACGCTGAGGACGACGGCGATCGCGATCACGATCAGGGTCTGGCGCTTCGCCTGGTCGATCAGGACGATCGCCTCCTCGCGGAACTGATAGCCGTCGTCGGCGGCGATCTGGGTCAGCGTCTCCAGCTTCTTCCTGATCTCGAGGGCGAGCGCGTCGCGGGCGGCACCGGTCGGTTGCGCCATGCCGCGCATGGGGATGCTGGTCGGCGCGGCACCGCCGACGCGCGCCTCGATCGCCGCCTTCCGCCAGACCTCGATCAGCGCCATCGTCTCCTTGACCAACGGATGGATCGCTTCCGAGATGCCGCGCTGGTCGACGACGCGAAGATCGCCTTCGAGATCCTTGGCGCGCGCCATCAGCTCGGCGGTGCCGGCTTCGGTCAGCGTCTCGCCGGCATCGCGGTCGGCGAGCTCGAGCAGGGCGAAGGCCGATTGCGCCGAGCGCGCGTAGTTGATCGCCTGCAGCGGCCGGTCGTAGAGGGTGACCGCGAGGTCGCCCATCGACGAGGTGGTCAGCAGCGCGGAGAAGCCGAGAAGGGCGGCGGCGAGGGCGGCGAGGAGAAGGGCGCCGACGAGCTTGAGCTTGATCGACACCGGCGCCTTTCTCCCTCTTTACGAGGCCTTCCCCTACTTAACGACGACCTCGAGCCGCATCTTCGGGTGGATGCGGCAATACACCTCGAAGGTTCCGGCCCGGCGGAAGACATAAGGCACGCGCGTGCCCGGCGCCTGGCGGCCGAGATCGAACTCTGCGCCGGCCGAGGTCGAGTGCATGTTGTGGCCGTAGTTGTCCTCGTTGGTGAAGACGAGGCTGTCGCCGGTGCGGATCTCGACCCTGTCGGGACGGAAGCCGAGATCCTTCTGCTGGACCACGACCTCGTTGGCGGCGAAGGCGCTGGCCCCGGCCAGCGCCGACCAGGCGATGCACATCAGCCAGAAACCGGACTTGGCCATCGGGCCCGTTCCTCTCGCTACTCGAAAATCAGTCTAACGCAACGCCCGGACGTTTCATCCGCCGGCGGCTCAAAAATCCGTGCAGCGCCCGTTCCGCTCCCAGTCGCCGTAGCGGGTCGGCTCCAGCCCGGTCGGGCCGCCGGTCTCGTCGGGCTGCGCCGGCTTGGACCCTGCAGGAGGCGGAGGCGGGGCCGTGTCCTGGCCCTTCGCGCCGGGCTTTCCCTGGGGCGCCGCAGGCACCGGTCGGATTTCCCGGAAGGTCTTGGCAGAACTGGTCATCTCGGGCGTTATAGGCCCCTGCTCGACCCTCGCCAAGCCTTGAAGGAAAGGCAGCCCGGGGCCACTTTCTGCTCAGTCCCTTCGGACCCAACTGGAAGAGATGAACGCACGTACTTTCATGCTCCTGGCGGCGATGACCGCCCTGTTCCTGGCCATCGGCTACATGATCGGCGGCGAGGGCGGCATGCTCATTGCGCTGGCGGTAGCCGCGGCGACCAACATGTTCGCCTACTGGAACGCGGACAAGATGGTGCTGTCGATGCACGGCGCGCAGGAGATCGACCGCGCGACGCTGCCCTGGTTCTACGACATGGTTGCCAGGCTCGCCGAGCGCGCCCAGCTCCCCATGCCGAGGGTCTACATCATCGACTCCGACCAGCCGAACGCCTTCGCGACCGGCCGCAATCCGGAGAACGCCGCCGTCGCAGCCTCGACCGGCCTGCTCCGCATGCTCTCGACCGAGGAGGTCGCGGGCGTGATGGCGCACGAGCTGGCGCATGTGAAGATGCGCGACACGCTGACCATGACGATCACCGCGACCATCGCCGGTGCCGTCGGCATGCTGGCCAACATGGCGATGTTCTCGGGCCTCTCGAACTCCGACAACCGCTCGAACCCGCTCGGCGTGGTCGGCAGCATCCTGCTGATGATCCTGGCGCCGATGGCCGCGATGCTGGTGCAGATGGCGATCAGCCGTACGCGCGAGTACGAGGCCGACCGCGTCGGCGCCGAGATCGCCGGCCAGCCGATGTGGCTCGCCTCCGCGCTCGCCAAGATCGATCAGGCCGCGCACGCGATCCCGAACGAGGCCGCCGAGCGCAACCCGGCGACCGCGCACCTCTTCATCATCAACCCGCTGCATGGCGGCGCGATGGACAACCTGTTCTCGACCCATCCGTCGACCGAGAACCGGATCGCCGCGCTTCGCGAGATGGCGGGCATGATGTCCGGCGGCGGACGCCCGGCCTATGCCGGCAGCGTCCCGTCCAGCGCCCCCCGTCGCGGTCCCTGGGGCTGATCCTTGGCTGACAAGCACCGCCTGAGGACGAGGTGAGCGGCGCCAGGAGCGTCGCTCACGCCCTTCTCGGCGAGGTTCTCAGGCGGCGGCGCCCGCTGGACGAGGCGCTGGCCGGCGGAAGCCTCGACGCGCTCGAGGCCCGCGACCGCGCCTTCGCCCGGCTCCTGGTCGCGACCGTGCTGCGCCGTCTCGGCCAGCTCGACGACCTGATCTCGCAATTCGTCGAGAAGCCGTTGCCCGAAAAGGCAGCACCGGTGCAGGACGCTCTTCGCCTCGGCCTGGCGCAGCTCCTGATCCTCAGGACCGCCGATCACGCCGCGGTCGATTCAAGCGTGCGCCTGCTCGAGGGCCAGTTCGATGGCTTCAAAGGTCTGGTCAACGCCGTGCTCCGCCGCGCGACCCGCGAAGGTGACGAACGGCTGAAGGCGCAGGATGCCGCGCGTCTCTCGACTCCCGACTGGCTGTGGGACTCCTGGGTCGGCGCCTATGGCGAGAGCGTCGCCCGCTCGATCGCCGAGGTGCATCTGACCGAGCCGCCGCTCGACCTGTCGGTCCGTGCGGACGCGAAGCTCTGGGCGCCGCGTCTCGAAGCGGAGATCCTGCCGACGGGCACGCTGCGCCGCGACAGCGCCGTCGTCGGCGAGCTCCCGGGATTCGGCGACGGCGCCTGGTGGGTGCAGGACGCAGCGGCCGCCCTGCCCGCCCGTCTTCTCGGCGACGTCGCCGGGCGCCGCGTCGCGGATTTCTGCGCCGCCCCGGGCGGCAAGACGCTTCAGCTCGCCACATCCGGTGCCCGCGTCGTCGCGATCGACCGTTCCGCCCGCCGGCTGGAGCGCGTTCGCGAGAATCTGCAGCGCGTGAAGGCCGAAGCCAAGCTCGTGGTCGCCGATGCCGCCGCCTGGCAGCCTGCCGAGCCGCCCGAGGCGATCCTGCTTGATGCGCCCTGCTCGGCGACCGGCACGCTCCGCCGCCATCCGGACGTCGTTCATCTGAAGTCGCCGACGGATGTCGAGCGTCTGAGCGCGGTCCAGGACCGTCTTCTCGACCACGCGATCCGCCTGCTCCCGTCAGGCGGACTGCTCGTCTACTGCGTCTGCTCGCTCGAGCCTGAGGAAGGGCCGCAGCGAATCGCGCGCCTCATGAAGGATGGCGCGCCGGTCGAGGCGGTTCCGGTGACGCCGGCCGAGGTTCCGGCGGAGATGATCCGCGACGGGTTCCTCCGGACCTTGCCGTCCCACTGGAAGGACAAGGGCGGCATGGACGGATTCTTCGCGGCGCGCCTGCGGAAGGTTTGACGCGACTTCCTGCCCGGCGCTGATGCATCCTCCGATGATATCGCCAGGAACCGAGGCAGGAATGGAACTCTGGGAACTCGACGCCACCGACCTTGCGCGCCTCATCCGCCTCGGCAAGGTTTCCGCCCGCGAGGCGATCGCCTCCTGCCTTGCCCGCGTCGATGCGGTGAATCCCAGGCTCAACGCCATCGTCCGCCGCATGGACGACGAGGCGCTGGCGCAGGCCGACGCCGCCGATGCGGCGCGCAGCCGGGGCGAGAGCCTGGGTGCGCTTCACGGCGTCCCGGTCACGACCAAGATCAACACCGATCAGAAAGGCCATCCGACCGATAACGGCGTCGTCGCCTTCAAGGACCTGATCGCCGCCGAGGACGCGCCGGTCGTCGCCAACCTCAGGAGCGCGGGCGCCATCTTCATCGGCCGCACCAACGCGCCCGCCTTCTCCATGCGCGCCTTCTCCGACAACGCGCTGCACGGGCGCACCTACAATCCGCTCGATCGAGGCATCAGCCCGGGCGGCTCCTCGGGCGGCGCCGGCGCCGCCGTTGCGTCCGGCATGGGTGCGATCGCCCATGGCAACGACATCGGCGGCTCGGTTCGCATCCCGGCCTATTGCAACGGCGTGGTCGGGCTTCGCGTCGGGCTCGGACGGATTCCCGCCTTCAATCCCACGGCGACGGCGCCGCGGCCGATCGGCTCGCTGCTGATGGCGACCCAGGGACCGCATGTCCGCACCGTGCGCGACGCCCGACTCGCTCTCTCGGTCATGGCCAGGGGCGATCCGCGCGACACGCGCTGGGTCGATGCGCCGTTGGTCGGGCCGCCGCCGCCGCGCCCGCTCAAGGTCGCGATCGCCCCGGTGATTCCGGGCGGCTTCACGCATCCCGCCCAGTCCGAAGCGGTGCGGCGCGCCGGCCGCCATCTGGCCGCCGCAGGCTATGTCGTCGAGGAGATGCTGCCGCCCGACATCGAGGAGGTGGTCGGCATCTGGTACACGATCGGCATGGGCGACGTGTTCCGCACGCTCGGGCCGACCATCGAGAAATATGCCGAACCCAATGCGATCACCTCGCTCCGCCATTGGTTCGCCATCACGCCGCCGCCGAACGACCCGACCGCGGTGTTGGATGCCTATGCGCGGCGCGACCTCTGCTTGTTCCACTGGCAGGAGTTCTTTCGGCGCTATGTTGCCGTGATCATGCCGACGCTGTGCGACCTGCCGCCGCCGGTCGATCAGGATCTGACCCTGGACGGCCAGCGGAAGGTCCTGGACGGGCTGCGCGTCAGCTTCCTCGCACCCGCTCTCGGCCTGCCCGGCCTTGCCGTTCCGGTCGGCTCCCACGGTGCGCTGCGCACGGGCGTGCAGATCGTCACCGGCCGGATGCGCGAGGATCTCGCCCTCGACGCAGGCGAGGTCATCGAGGCCGCCGAGGGCATCGTGCAGCCGGTCGACCCGGCCTGGTGACGGCCGCAATCGATTCGCGTTCGCGGCGACCCTCTCCGCGCTTGCGGAAGCTTTGAAGGCGCTGATAAACAGCCGTCATGGCTTTGCGCCTCGCCCCATCGATTCTCTCGGCTGACTTCTCGCGCCTCGGCGAGGAGGTTCGCGCGATCGATGCGGCCGGCGCCGACTACATCCACATCGACGTGATGGACGGGCATTTCGTGCCCAACCTCACCATCGGCCCGGCCGTGGTGAAGGCTCTGCGTCCGCACTCGAAGAAGACCTTCGACGTGCACCTGATGGTGACGCCGGTCGATCCCTATCTCGCCGCCTTCGCCGAGGCCGGCGCCGACATCCTGACCGTGCATCCGGAATCGGGGCCTCATCTGCACCGCACGCTCCAGGCGATCCGCGCGCTCGGCAAGAAGGCCGGCGTGGCGCTCAATCCCGGCACGCCGCCGGAGGCGATCGACTACGTGCTCGGCGACATCGACCTGGTGCTGGTGATGACGGTCAATCCCGGCTTCGGCGGCCAGAGCTTCATCGGAAGCCAGGTCGAGAAGATCCGCGCCGTCCGCCAGCGCATCGACGGGCAGAAGCGGCATATCGACCTCGAGGTCGATGGCGGCGTGAATGCCGAGACGGCCCGCCAGGCTGTGGTCGCCGGCGCCGACGTGCTGGTCGCCGGCACCGCCGCCTTCACCGGCGGCCCGGCGAAATACGCCGAGAACCTGTCGAAGCTGCGCAGCTAGCGATGGGCGAGGCGAGCGGCTTCCGGCGTCTCCTCTACCGCACGCCTGTCTATCGCTGGGCGATGCGGCCGCGCCGGCCAGTCGACGTGGCGACGCCGCTGGCGGCGCTCTGGCCAGGCGACGCGGCGCGCGGGCGGGCGCTGGTCGACGGCGAACTGGCGCTCGGCGGACGCGCCTTCACGCTTCCCGATCATGCCTGGGCGCCGGCGGACGCGCCGGCCGACTGGCGTGCGGCGCTCGACGGCTTCGACTGGCTCGCCGATCTCCGCGATCTTGGCGGCGACCTCGGCCGGCGCAAGGCCCGCGATCTGGTCGGCCGCTGGCTCGATCGCCATCAGCGCTGGGATCCGCTCGGCTGGCGGCCCGACATCATCGGCCGCCGCGTCTCCTCGTGGCTCGGCCACTACGGCTTCTTCTGCGCCTCGGCCGACGACGACTTTCGCGAGCGCGTGCTGGCCGACCTGGCGATCCAGTCGCGCCATCTGGCGCGGGTCATCGACGACGCCGCGCCGGGATCGGCAAGGGTCGCGGCAATCAAGGGCCTCCTGCTCGCCTCGGTCGGGCTGACCGGCCTCGACGGGCTGCTGCGGCCGGCGCTGACCCGCCTCGAAGCGGCGCTCGCCGAGCAGATCCTCGTCGACGGCGGTCACGCCTCGCGCAGCCCCTCGGTGCACCTGGCCGTGCTTCGTGACCTGATCGAGATCCGCCAGGCCTTGAGGCTCGCCCGCATCGGCCAGCCGGCGGCGCTGACCCAGGCGATCGAGGCGATGTCGGCGATGCTGCGATATCTCCGCCACGGCGACGGCGGCCTCGCGCTGTTCAACGGATCGAGCGAAGAGCCCGGACAGCTGATCGACGCGGTGATCCACCAGTCGGAGAGCCGGTCCAGGCTCGCCGTCGGCGCGCCCGATTTCGGCATCGAGCGTCTGCATGCGGGGCGGACTGCAGTCTTCGTCGATTGCGGCCACGGCCCTGCCACGGACGGACGGATTCACGCCGGTCCCCTGTCGTTCGAGCTGTCGGTCGGCCGCGAGCGCCTGATCGTGAACCTCGGCGGCGCCGGCCTGCTTCCGGAGGAGTGGGCGGTCGCGCAGCGTGCCACCGCCGCCCATTCGACGCTGGCGATCGACGACACCAACGCGACCACGCTCGAGGCCGGCGCCCCGCCGCCGACGATCGAGGTCAAGCGCGAGGAGGCCGACGGCCAGACCTGGTTCGAGGCGAGCCACGACGGCTATGCCGAGCGGCTGGGCGCCACGCATCGCCGCCGGCTCTATCTCTCGGCCGACGGCGAGGACCTGCGCGGCGAGGACATCGTGACCGGTGGGGCCGGCAAGCCCTATCAGCTTCGCTTCCACCTGCATCCGCGCGTCCAGGTCTCGCTCGCCCAGAACGCCGCCGCCGTCCTGCTGCGCCTGCCTTCCGGCAGCGGTTTCCGGCTCCGCGTCTCCGGCGGCCGGCTCGACCTCGGCGAGGCGGTCTATCTCGGCCGCCCCGGCGAGATGAAGCGGACCCAGCACGTTCTCGTGACCGGCATCCTCGACGGCAACACTTCGCTCAAATGGGCGCTTCGCCGCGAGGGCAAGCGCTAACCATTTGTAAATACCTCTGTGGTGTGATGCGCTGAAGGCAGTGAAGGAAGCCGGGATGGCCCGTTTGGCTGAGCAGCAAAGCATCAACAAGCGCATGGATCCCCGCATCAAGCCGAGCGAAGGCTGGCTGGACGTGAACGGGCTGCGCTACGAGGTCTGCGACGTCAGCATTTCGGGCGTGCTGATCCGGCCTTATGCCGGCACCCACAAGATCGGCGCATCGTTCGACTTCCGCCTGCACCTGCGTGATGGCGACAGTGAAATCGTCATCGACGGCGGCGCCGTCGTCGTTCGCGTGACGCCGAGCGAGATGGCGGCGCAGTTCTTCCACCTCGATTCCGACCAGTATCCGGCGTTCGACGATTACCTGGAGCGTCAGTACACGGGCCGCCACGCCGCCTCGAAACACTAGGCCGGAAGCTTCCGGTAGACCCGCTCGACCGTTCCTGCCGCGTTCAGAACCTCGTCTTCGCCGACCCGGGCCAAGCCGCGGGTGGCGATATGCGTCTCGACGCCCGCCCAGGCGACACCGCTGAACATCGACAACCCTTGCCGGAAAGCGATCGGCTCGATCGACAGGCGGATCTCGTCGACCTTGCCGATCTCCAGCATGTAGTCGTGGACGCGGGTTCCGCCGAGGATCGCGACCCGGCCGTCGACCTTCGCCACGTCGAGAGCCTCGTCGAAGCGAGCGCCGGCCGGATTGAAGCCCAGGTGGTTCGGCGTCAACCAGGCGACGCCGGTCACGCTGCTGGTGAAGACGATGCGCTTGCGCTCGCGCCGGAGCGCGGTCTCATGCGTGACGCGCCCCATCACCGACCATGCGACCTCGGCCATGGTGGCGCGGAAGCGCGCCTGCTCCTCGGGACTCGCCCAGGTCCAGGGCGGGTCGCCCGGATGACGGGCGATGAAGCCGTCGGACGAAACCACGGCCAGAAGCAGGAATTCCGCGGTCACTGTCACGCCCCTTGATCTGATCGGCAGCCGGCGGCCATTGTAGCCCTTCCCGCATACACTCGGACGACGCGGTCTCCCATGCCATCTGTCTCGCCGCGCGTCGGCCTGTTCGTCACTTGCCTCGTCGACCTGATGCGGCCCTCGGTCGGCTTCGCGGCGATCAAGCTCCTGGAAAACGCGGGCTGCCGGGTCGAGGTTCCGGAAACCCAGACCTGCTGCGGCCAGCCCGCCTACAACTCCGGCGACCGCAAGGACACGCGCGACATCGCCCGCGGCGTGATCGACGCCTTCCACGGCTTCGACTACGTGGTGGTGCCGTCGGGAAGCTGCGCCGGGATGATCCACGAGCACTACCCGGCCCTGTTCGCCGACGAGCCGGATACCTACGCGAGGGCCAAGGCGCTCGCGGCGAAGACCCACGAGCTCGTCTCCTTCCTCGTCGACGTGATGGAGGTCGATCGCGTCCATGCTGCATATGACGGCACCGTGACGTATCACGACTCGTGCTCGGGCCTTCGCGAACTCAAGGTGAAGGCACAGCCGCGGAAGCTGCTCGCGACCGTCGAGGGCCTCACCTTCAAGGAGCTTCCGTCCGCCGAGATCTGCTGCGGCTTCGGCGGCACCTTCTGCGTCAAGTATCCGGACATCTCCGAGCGCATGGCGGCCGACAAGGCCGACGACGTGACCGCGACCGGCGCCGACACGCTGCTCGCCGGCGACATGGGCTGCCTGATGAACATGGCGGGCAAGCTTCAGCGCCAGGGATCGAACGTGCGCGTCCGCCACGTCGCCGAGGTGCTGGCCGGCATGACCGACTCCGCCCCGATCGGCGAGCCGGAGACCCGCTGATGGAAGCGACCAGCCACGCCTTCAGGGACAACGTCAGGAGAGCCATTGTCGAGCCCGGCCTGCAGAAGGCGCTGGGCATGATGAAGACCGGCTTCCAGGTCCGCCGGCTTGCCGCCATCGACAAGCTGCCGGAGTTCGAGCGTCTTCGCGACCAGGGCCGCGACATCAAGAACCACGTGCTGGAGAACCTCGACTTCTATCTCGAGCGCTTCGAGCGGAAGGTCACCGAGGCCGGCGGCCACGTCCATTGGTGCCGGACCGCCGAGGAGGCACGCGAGACCATCCTCGCGCTCTGCCGCAAGGTCGGCGCGAAGACGGTGACCAAAGGCAAGTCGATGATCGCGGAAGAGATCGCGCTCAACGACTTCCTCGAGGAGAAGGGCATCGAGCCGATCGAGACCGATCTCGGCGAATACATCATCCAGCTTCGCCGCGAGCCGCCGAGCCACATCATCGCCCCGGCAATCCATCTCAACAAGCAGGACGTGATCGACGCCTTCCAGAAGGCGCATACGCATCTCGCTCCCGACCGGCCGATGGAGGATCCGACCACGCTTCTCGAGGAAGCGCGGGGCGTGCTCAGGCCGAAGTTCATCGCCGCCGATGTCGGGATCACCGGCGCCAACTTCATGGTCGCCGAGACCGGCTCGACCATCATCGTCACCAACGAAGGCAACGGCGACCTGACTCAGATCCTGCCGAAGATGCACATCGTGCTGGCGAGTCTCGAGAAGCTGGTCCCCACATTCGAGGACGCGGCGACGATCCTGCGCCTGCTCGCGCGCTCGGCCACGGGGCAGGAGTTCTCGGTCTACACCACGGTCTCGACCGGTCCCCGCCGCCCGGGCGATCTCGACGGGCCGGAGGAGTTCCACGTCGTCCTCCTCGACAACGGCCGCACCAACATCCTGGGCACCGAGTTCCAGGACATGCTGCGCTGCATCCGCTGCTCGGCCTGCCTCAACCACTGCCCGGTCTATGCGACCGTCGGCGGCCATGCGTATGGCTGGGTCTACCCGGGCCCGATGGGATCGGTGCTGACTCCGACCCTGATCGGCATCGACGCGGCGGGGCATCTTCCCAACGCATCCACCTTCTGCGGGCGCTGCGAGAGCGTCTGCCCGATGAAGATCCCGTTGCCGAAGATGATGCGCCACTGGCGCGAGCGGGAGTTCGAGAAGCACCTGACGCCGGCGACCGTGCGCTCCGGCCTCGCCTTCTGGGCGTGGTTCGCGAAGCGGCCGAGGCTCTATCGCCTGGCGACCGGCGTCGCCTCGCGACTTCTCGGACTGCTCGGTCGCGCCCATGGCCGCTTCGGCTGGTTGCCGCTGGCATCTGGCTGGACCAAGGGTCGCGACTTCCCCGCACCGGAAGGCAAGACGTTCATGAGCCACTTCGCCGCGCGGCGGAGAACGTCGTGAGCGACGCCCGCAGCCAGATCCTGGCATCCGTCCGCCGCGCGCTCCGGCGCGATGCGCTGCCGGCCGACAAGGCGGCGGCGCTGGAGGCGCGGTTGCGCGAACCCAGCCCCAACCTGATCCCGGCCCGCGCCCAGGGCGACGCAAAAGCAGTCGTCGAGCTTTTCGTCGTGATGACGCAGAACGCCGCGGCGACCCTGACCCGCGTGAAGAGCGCCAGGGACGTGCCAGGCGCGGTCGCCGACTATCTCGCCAGCCAGAACCTGCCGGCATCCTTCGCGATGGCGCCGGATCCGGAGCTGGATGCAATCCCGTGGAGCGAGCGGCCGACGCTGTCGATCCGCCGCGGCAAGACGGACGGAAGCGACCAGGTCAGCGTCACCGGGGCCTTCGCCGCCGTCGCCGAGACCGGCACGCTGATGCTCGCCTCGGGCCCGGACCATCCCTCCACCCTCAACTTCCTGCCGGAGACGCATGTGGTCGTGCTGCCGGCAAGCAAGGTCGTCGGTCCTTATGAAGAAGCCTGGGCCCGGCTCCGCGCCGGCCGCGACGGCACGCTGCCGCGCACGGTCAACTTCGTCACCGGTCCGTCGCGCAGCGGCGACATCGAGCAGCGCCTGCTGATGGGTGCGCACGGCCCCCGGCGCCTGCACGTGGTTCTGATCGAGGACTGATGGCGCGCCGCCCGACGCCCGAGGAACGTGCCCTCTGGGCGAAGGCGATGGTCGACGCCAAGCCGCTGAAGCGGCGCGGCAGGAAGACCGAGGCGCCATCTGCCGAGCAGCTGCCGACGGAAGCGCCGAGGAAACCGAAGAAGACCGGGCGCATACCGCCGCCACCACCTCCGCCGCCGCCTCCGGCACTGCCGGCGAAGGCACCGATCGAGGTCGCGCCCCGCCTGGCGCCCGGCATCGACAAGCGGACGGCCGAGCGGTTCCGGAAGGGTCAGCGCGAGATCGAAGGGCGCCTGGATCTCCACGGTATGACCCAGGACGCGGCCTGGCGCCGGCTGGTCTCGACCATCGAGCGTGCGCATCGCGACGGCAAGCGGGCGCTGCTGGTGATCACCGGAAAGGGGAGTTCCGGCGGCGGCGTGCTGCGCACGACCGTGCCGCGCTGGCTGACCGAGGCGCCGCTGAAGCCGCTGGTGCTGGCCCACGCCCCGGCGCAGCCGAAGGACGGCGGCTCCGGCGCGCTCTACGTGCTGCTCCGGCGCAAGCGCTGAGAACTCAGATGCCGAAGATCGAGGCGAGGCCGGTCCGCACGCTCAACGCGGCCATGGTCTCGTCCGACGGCTTCACCACCGGCTCGGCCGCCGCCTTCAGGATCGACGGCAGGAGCTCGACGTCGCCGGCCGACAGCAGGAACACGCCGGGACGGCTCAAGACCCAATGCACGGCCGGACGGATGTCGTCCATCGCCTCGAGCGGCTGATACCAGGTGGTGCGGTCGCGCTTGGCGCCGGCCGCCCAGGGTCCACGAGCGACGCCCTTGATCGTCTGGACCGCGAGGTTCCGTTCGGCGGCGAGCGCCACCGTCCGCTCGAAATCCGGCGCGTAGGTCTTGTGGTGGGCGGCGAACCAGTTCCACGGCAGCAGGATCGAGTCGAAGTCGAAGCGCTCCAGACTGCGCCGATGCATGGCGGCGACGTTCCAGCCATGGCCGGTCACGCCGATATATTTCACCAGGCCCTGCTCGCGTGCCTCGATGCAGGCCCTCAGCGCGCCGTCCGCCGACAAGGCCCGTTCCCATTCGTCGGGGTGGATGAGCGCGTGCAGCTGGATGAGGTCGACGTGATCCGTGCGCAGCCGTTCGAGCGAGCGGCGGATGCTGTCCCGTGCCGCCTGATAGTCCCGATCCCCGGTCTTGGTCGCCAGGAAGAAGCGGTCGCGGTGACGATCCATCCAGGGCCCGACCCGGAGCTCGGCGTTGCCGTAGCTGGCCGCAACGTCGATGTGATTGACGTCGTGCTCGATCAGGAGGTCGAGCACCCGGTCGGCGACGCCCTGGTCGACCCGCGCCAGCGCCGCGGCACCGAATACCACGGCCGAGCTCATATGGCCGGTGCGGCCGAAGACCCGTTTCTCTATCGCCATCATCGGCCTCCCGGCCCACGAGGAATGCATAGGCAAGCCCATGCCGCCGGGTATGATGTCACACTCGCCATCGAATACGGAAACCGGCCGAGGCCGACTCTTAGGAATGAGCCTTCATATCCACCTGGATCCGGTCGGCGGCATTGCCGGCGACATGTTCGCCGCGGCGATGCTGAACGCGATGCCCGAGCTCTCTTCGCCGCTGCTGCAGGCGATCGCCAGCCTGGAGCTTCCCGACGAGGTGAAGGTGAAGCTGATCAACTACGACGACGGCACGCTGACCGGCGCCCGCTTCGACGTCTCGTTGCCCAAGCCCGAGAGCGAATTCGATCACGACCATCGCTCGTTCCGCGAGATCCGCCGCTACCTCGACGGATCGGCCTTGGATGCGGGGGTGCGCCGGCGCGCGCACGCGATCTTCCAGATCCTGGCCGAGGCCGAGGCGCAGGTGCACGGCTATGAGGTCGACGACGTCACCTTCCACGAGATCGGCGCCTGGGACTCGATCGTCGACATCGTCGCCGCAGCCTTCGTGATCGAGCGGTCCGGCGCATCCTCATGGTCGGTGTCTCCCCTGCCGACGGGCTCGGGGCGGGTGAAGACCCAGCATGGCGAGCTGCCGGTGCCGCCACCCGCCGTGGTTCTGCTGCTGAAGGGCTTCGTCGTGTTCGACGACGGCCGGCCGGGCGAGCGGGTGACGCCGACCGGTGCCGCCATCGTCAGGCACCTGGCGCCGACGCCGCGATTGCCGCGCGGGCTCTTCCGCCAGGATCGGGTCGGCTACGGCTTCGGCACCAAGCGCTTCGAAGGCATCAGCAACGTGCTGCGTGCGCTGGTGCTGGAGCCGGTCGAGGCCGGACAGACCGAAGAGGAGATCGGCGTCGTCAGCTTCGAGGTCGACGACCAGACGCCCGAGGATCTCGCCGTCGGCCTCGATCGCCTGCGCGCCTTCCCCGGCGTGATCGACGTGCTGCAGTCGGCGGCCTTCGGCAAGAAGGGACGCATGGTGACCAGCATCCGCGTGCTGGCGTCCGCCGCGACGACCGACGCGGTAGCCGACCGCTGCTTCGCCGAGACGACGACGCTCGGCGTCAGGCTGGAGCAGGTGCGTCGCCGGGTCCTGCCCCGCGAGGTCACGTCGATGGATGACGGCGGCGGAGCGGTGCGGGTCAAGCGCGCCGTCCGGCCCGGGGGAGAGGTCACCGTCAAGGCCGATATCGACGACATCGCCGCCTCCGGTGACCACCGCGAGCGGTCGCGGCGGCGCCAGCAGATCGAGCAGGCGGCGCTCGGCCGGGAGAAGCGGGATGCCTGAGGCGGCGCAGATCGCGGCCGCGCTCGGCTCTCTCCTGGAGCGCATCAGCAATGTCGCCGTCGCCGTCAGCGGCGGCGTCGACAGCACCACGCTCGCCACCCTCGCCCATCGGCGGCTGGGTGCGCGGGCGAAGATGATGCATGCGGTCTCCCCGGCCGTGCCGCAGGAAGCGACCGAGCGCGTGCGGGCGCTGGCCTCGAGCGAGGGCTGGCATCTGGAGATCCTGGATGCCGGCGAGTTCGAGGATCCCCGATATCGCGCCAATCCGGCGAACCGCTGCTTCTACTGCAAGACCAATCTCTACGCGCGGATCCAGCCGATCGCGGCAGCGGTCGGTGCGGTCACGCTCTCGGGCACCAACCGGGACGACCTCTCCGACTGGCGGCCCGGCCTGAAGGCCGCCGAGGACCATGGCGTGCGTCACCCCTATGTCGAAGCCGGCATCGACAAGGCCGGCGTCCGCGCCATCGCCCGCCATCTCGATCTCGGCGAGATCGCGGAGCTGCCGGCGTCGCCGTGCCTCTCCAGCCGGATCGAGACCGGGATCGCCATCGACCCGGACGAGCTGGCGCTGGTGCACGAGGTGGAGACGTTCGTCGGCACCCGGATCCGCGCGCCCACGGTGCGCTGCCGGCTTCGTCGCACCGGCCTGGTCGTCGAGCTCGACGAGGCGAGCCTCGACGGGCTGGCCCCGACGGAACGCGACGAGCTGACGGCGGCGGTCGCCGAGATTGCACGGATACGCGGCGGCGAGCGGCCCGTCTCCTTCAAGGCCTATCGCATGGGCAGCGCCTTTCTCAGGCCGGCCGGATCATGAGCGACAGCGGCATCAACCTGGACTTCGACCGTGCCGGGCGCCTGGGCTTCGACGAGGCGATGTTCTGCGCCGGCAAGACCGCCGAGCAGATCTCGGCGATCCTCGGCCAGGTGGCCGAGCGCGGCGGCAGCATGCTGCTCACCCGGCTCGCCACCGGCACGCTGGCCGAGCTGCCGGAGGACGTGCGCCGGGGGCTGGACTACGAGGCGCTGTCCGGAACCGCTTATTTCGGGAGGGTGGTTTCACCCGCTTTGGCGGGACGTGTCGCCGTGGTTGGCGCCGGGACCTCCGACATGGGCGTTTGCCGCGAGGCGGTACGCACGCTGGCCTATCACGGGATCAAGGCGAGCGAGATCTACGACGTCGGCGTCGCCGGGATCTGGCGCCTGATGGAGCGGGTGCCGGAGATCGTGCGGCATCCGGTGGTGATCGCGGTCGCCGGCATGGATGCGGCGCTGGTGAGCGTGCTGGGCGGGCTGGTGCCGGGGCTGGTGATCGGCGTTCCGACCTCGGTCGGCTACGGCGTCGCCAACCGCGGGGAGACCGCGCTGCATGCGGCGCTCGCCAGTTGCGCGCCGGGTGTGCCGGTCGTCAACATCGACAATGGCTATGGCGCGGCCTGCGCGGCGATCCGCGCGCTGCGTGCCGCCGATACGTTGGGGAGGTCGCCTTGACCAGCTCGAAACTCGAAGTCGCCTTCGGCCGCAGCCAGCTTGGCATCACTCTGCCCGCGGCGGCCGACGCCCATGTGATCCGCAAGCGGCCGCTGCCGAAGATCGCCGATCCGAAGGCCGCGATCCGCGCCGTGCTCGACCGGCCGACCGGCGCCGCACCGCTGAAGACGCTCGCCGCCGGCAAGGACAGCGCCTGCATCCTGATCTGCGACATCACCCGGCCGGTGCCCAATCACCTGTTCCTTCGGCCGATGATCGAGGACCTGATGGCGGCCGGGATTCCCGCGTCCGGCATCACCGTCCTGATCGCGACCGGGCTGCATCGTCCGAATCTCGGCGCCGAACTGGAGGAGCTGGTCGGCGATTCCTGGGTGACGAAGACCGTCAAGGTCGTGAACCACGATGCCCGCAACGACGCCGAGCACGTGGACTTCGGATTCACCTCCCGGCGGCGGACGCCGGTCAAGCTCGACCGCGCCTTCGTCGAGGCCGGCTTGCGCATCGCCACCGGCCTGGTCGAGCCGCACTTCATGGCGGGATGGTCCGGCGGCCGCAAGGTCGTCGCCCCAGGCGTCGCCCATCACACGACGATCCGCACCTTCCACTCCGCGCGCTTCATGGAAGACCCGCTGGCGATCCAGTGCAATCTCGTCGGCAATCCCCTGCACGAGGAGCAGCTCGAGATCGTCCGCATGCTGGGCGACGTCTATGCGCTCAACACGGTTATCGACGAGGAGCGCAACCTCGCCTTCGTCTCCTTCGGCGAGATCATCGAGAGCCACCTCGCCGCCGTCGCCTTCGTCGAGGCGTCGACGCGCATCCCGATCGGCCGGCGCTTCGGCACGATCGTGACGTCGGCGGCGGGGTATCCGCTGGACAAGACCTACTACCAGACTGTCAAAGGCATGGTGACACCGCTCGACATCCTGGCGCCTGGCGGGACGCTGATCATCGCGTCGGAGTGCTCGGAGGGGTTCGGCTCGCCCGAGTTCCGCGAGGCGCAGAAGCGGCTGGTCGAGCTCGGCCCCGACCGCTTCCTCGCGACCTTGACCGCGAAGTCGCTGGCCGACATCGACGAGTGGCAGACCGAGATGCAGCTGAAGCCGATGCGCCGCGGCCGCATCCAGCTCTATACGACCGGTCTCGCCGCCGAGGAGCTTTCGATAACCGGCGTCGAGGCGATCCGGTCGGTCGAGGCCGCGGTCGCCGCCAGCATCGAGCGCAACGGCGACCGCAGCGTCGCCGTCATTCCCGAAGGCCCCTATGTGGTGCCGGTCTATGGCGGATCGGCGGCCGACTGACGAAATCGCGACCAACGCGTGCAGGTCCGCTTGCCGGGACACGGGCAAGTGCGCACAATGCCCCGACTAACGGCCGGACCGTCCCTTGAGGGCAACGAGGTCCATCACAACAGGGAGAAACGACCATGCGCCGTCGCAATATCGTGCGTTCGTGCCTGGGCATCGCCGCAGCCATGCTGCTGGCGTCAGCGCCCGTCAGCGCCCAGCAGGCGATCACCCTGCACGGCGCGTCCCAGTTCAACGACGACCACGCATTCACCAAGGCGATGGTCAAGTTCGAGCAGCTGGTGAAGCAGTACTACGGCAAGCCGATCAACTTCGTGCTGCACAAGAACAGCGAGCTCGGGCTCGAGAAGCAGTATTTCGAGTACATGGCCCAGGGGAAAGCGGTCGACTATGCGATCGTCTCGCCGGCGCACATGTCCACCTTCTCGAAGGCAGCGCCGTTCATCGACGCGCCGTTCCTGTTCCGCGACCTCGCCCACTGGAACAAGGTGCTCGACGCCGACCTCCTGAAGCCGGTCGCCGACGAGATCGCGCAGAAGGCCGATGTCATGCTGATCGGCTATGCCGGCGGCGGCGTCCGCAACATCTTCGTCAACAAGCCGATGGCATCCCTCGCCGACATCAAGGGCCTCAAGGTCCGCGTCCAGGGCGCGCCGATCTGGTCCAAGACCTTCGCCGCGGCCGGCATGGCGCCGACCGTGATCGCCTATAACGAGGTCTACAACGCCATCCAGAACAACGTCATCGCTGCCGGCGAAAACGA
>CAZDGR010000008.1:0-23290 GCA_964504845.1 uncultured Rhizobium sp.
TCGGCAACCTGACCGTCGGCGGCGCCGGCAAGACGCCGACCGCGATCGCGATCGCCCGCCGGCTCGTGGTGGCGGGACGGAGGCCGGTGATCGTCTCGCGCGGCTATCGCGGACGCCTGGATGGTCCGGTGCGCGTCGATCCCGGCGCGCACTCGGCGGCGGATGTCGGCGACGAGCCGCTGCTGCTGGCGGAAGCGGCGCCGACGATCGTCGCCAGGGACCGGCTCGCCGGCGTGCGGGCCGCGCTCGATCTCGGCGATACGATCGTGCTCGACGACGGCTATCAGGATCCCCGCCTCGCCCACGACCTCGCCCTCGTCGTCGTCGATGGCGCTGCCGGCTTCGGCAACGGCCGCGTGCTGCCGGCGGGCCCTTTGCGCGAGCCGGTCGCCGACGGCCTCGCACGCGCCGACGCGGTCGTCGTGATCGGCAACGGCCCGGGGAAAGGTGTCATCGCGACCGACCGGCCGCTGCTGCGGGCGCGTCTCGTGCCGACCGAGGCCTCGCTGCGCTTTCGCGGCCGGAAGGTCCTGGCCTTTGCCGGCATCGGGCGCCCGGAAAAGATGTTCGAGACTCTCCGCGAGATCGGCGCGGAGGTTGTCGCGACCGAGGGATTCCCCGATCATCACGCCTATGACGAGAACGATGTCGCAGGCCTGGTCGAGAAAGCCGCCGCTCTCCGGGCCGAGCCGGTGACGACACGCAAGGACTGGGTCCGGCTGCCGCCATCGGCGAGACCGATGATCGAGGTCGTCGACGTCGATCTGGTCTTCGCCGACGAGGATGCCGTGATGCGCCGTCTCGGTGGACTGCGCCATGCGTAGAATCCCGCTCGCGCGACACATCCGCTATCTCGCGGAAGTCTCCGGGGTGCTCGCCGTCTACGGATTCTTCTGGGCGATGCCCATCGACTGGGCCTCCGCCGTCGGCGGCTTCCTCGGCCGCACGATCGGCCCCTGGCTCCCCATGACGAAGCGCGCACGCTTCAACATCAGGCTGGCAATGCCGGAGCTCGACGACGCCGCGGTCGAGCGGATCGTCGTCGAGATGTGGGACAACCTCGGCCGTCTCGGCGGCGAGGTACCCCATGCGCCGCATCTCGACCCAAGGGACGGATCGGGCCGTGTCGAGATCGTCGGCATGGAGCATGTCGAGGGAATCAGGAAGGCCGGTGCGGCGATCGTCATCTCGGCCCATCTCGCCAACTGGGAAGTGATGGCGGTGGCGGCACACCGCTACGGTCTCGGCCTCGAGGTCATCTACCGGGCGGCCAACAACCCCTACATGGAGAAGTTCATCCAGAGCACCCGGCACGGCGAGATGCTGGCCAAGGGCGCGCGGGGCGCGCGCACGGCGATCGACGTGCTGAAGCGCGGGCGGCCGCTCGCGATGCTGGCCGACCAGAAGCTGAACGACGGCATCCCGGTGCCGTTCTTCGGCCGCACGGCGATGACCGCGACGTCGCTCGTCGACTTCGCGCGCAAGTACCGGGCGCCGGTCTTCCCGGCGAAGATCGAGCGACTGAAGGGCGCCCGTTTCCGCATCACGCTGCTGCCGCCGATGTACTTCGAGGCCGGGCCCGATCGTCACGCCGACCTCGCCGCCGGCATGACCCGCGTGAACGCGATGATCGAGACCTGGGTCCGCGACAGGCCGGGGCAATGGCTCTGGCTGCACCGGCGCTGGCCGGAGAGCCCGATATAGATCGCAAGGGTCGGATGGAATCCGATCGCCGATGCGGCGATCCTGCCCCGATGGCATCCTCCCCTCGCCTCGCCGCCCAGGACTGGGCGCTCCTGCTTGCGCTCTCGCTGCTGTGGGGCGCTTCCTACTTCTTCTCGAAGATCGCCGTCGGCGCGCTGCCGCCGCTGACGGTCGTCGGCGCACGGGTGCTGCTGGCGGCGACGGTGCTGCTGGTCGTCTGCCGGCTCGCCGGCGTCGTGCTGCCTCTGGATCGCTGGCGCGACTTCCTCGGCATGGGCGCGATCAACAACGTGCTGCCCTTCGCGCTGATCTTCTGGGCGCAGACCGAGATCGCCAGCGGGCTCGCCTCGATCCTGAACGCGACGACGCCGCTGATCACGGCGGTTCTGGCACACATGCTGACGAAGGACGAGAAGCTGACTGTGGCCAAGGTCGCCGGCGTCGCCCTCGGCATCGCCGGGGTCTCGGTGCTGGTCGGCATCGAGGCTCTCGACGGCCTTGGCGCTGCGATCCTGCCGCAGGCGGCATGCCTCGCGGCCGCGGTCTCCTACGCCTTCGCCGGAATCTTTGCCCGCAGGCGACTCAAGGGCATGGCGCCGCTGGCCGCTGCTGCCGGCCAGCTCACCGCCTCGTCGCTGATGGCGCTGCCGCTGATCTTCCTGGTCGACCGCCCCTGGACGCTGCCGCTGCCGGACGCGAACACGCTGGGCGCGCTGCTGGGCCTGGCGCTGCTGTCGACGGCCCTGGGATATGCGATCTACTTCCGCATCCTCGCGCGTGCCGGCGCCACCAACATCCTGCTGGTGACGCTGCTGATCCCGCCGAGCGCCATCCTGCTGGGGACCCTCTTCCTGGACGAGAGCCTGGCATCCCACCACTTCATCGGCTTCGCCGTGATCGCCCTCGGCCTCGGGGCGATCGACGGCAGGCCGCTCGGGCTATTTGGACGTTACGTGTCCAGCGCTTCGCGCAGGCGACGAGCCAACTCGGCCTTGCGGTAGGGCTTGTCCAGGACCTTGAGGTCAGGACGCAGGCGTCCGCGATCGGCCAGGGTCTCGACCGCGTATCCCGATGTCATCAGCACCTTGAGCCCAGGCAGCATCCGCTGGGCGCGCTCGACCAGCTCCCACCCGCTGATCCCGCCGGGCATCACGATGTCGGTGAAGAGAATGTCGGGCTTCTCGCCCTGAGCGATGCGCGCCAGCGCTTCCGAGCCGTCGACCGCGGCGATGACGCGATATCCGAGGCTCTCCAGGCACGAGATCGCATAAGCCCGCACGAAGGCATCGTCCTCGGCGAGAAGCACCGTCTCGCGCGCGCCCGTCGGCATCGTGGAGGCCTGCGTCGCCGAAGGGAAGATCGGCGCGGACAGTTCATCGGCCGCCGGCAGATAGATGCGGACGGTCGTACCGAGGCCCGGCTCGCTGTAGATCGAGATATGGCCGTTCGACTGCTTGACAAAGCCATAGACCATGCTGAGCCCAAGCCCGCTGCCCTTTCCGACCTCCTTGGTCGTGAAGAAGGGTTCGAACACGCGCTCCAGCACCTCGGGCGGCATGCCCTGGCCGTCGTCGGTGACCGAAACCATCACGTAGCTGCCACGCGGCACCTCGGGGTATCGGTCCCGATAGCGCTCGTCGAGGGGCATGAAGGCGGTCGTGATCGTCAGCTCGCCGCCGTCCGGCATCGCATCCTGGGCGTTGAGCGCCAGGTTGAGGATCGCGGATTCGAGCTGGCCCGGATCGGCGAAAGCCGCTGCCAGGTTTTTCTCGAGCGACGTCTGGATCCGGATGTCTTCGCGGAGCGTCCGGCGCAGCAGCTCGTTCATCGAGCGGACGAGCTTGTTGCAGTCGGTTTCAACCGGCTCGAGCCGCTGGCGTCGGCTGAAGGCAAGCAGGCGCCGCGTCAGCTCGGCACCGCGCTCGCTTGCGGCAATGATCGTGTCGGCGAGCTTCTTGAGGTCGGGCCTGGCCTTCAGTGTCTCCGACAGAGAGTCGGCGCAGCCGACGATCGCGGTCAGCAGGTTGTTGAAGTCGTGTGCGATGCCGCCCGAGAGCTGGCCGACCGCCTCCATCTTCTGCGCCTGAACCAACTGCTCCTCGGTCCGTTTGCGTTCGCTCAGATCATGGATGATGCCGACGAACGTCGACTCGCCATCCTGCCTCGCTTCGCCGACGGAGAGGTCCATCGGGAAGGTCGACCCGTCCTTTCGGCGGCCCGTGACCTCGCGGCCGATGCCGATGATCTTCGCCTCGCCGGTGCTCTTGTAGTTGCGGAGATAGCCGTCATGCTCGGCGCGATAAGGCTCGGGCATCAGCATCTTGACGTTCTGGCCGACGACCTCGGCGGACTTGTAGCCGAACAGCTTTTCGCAAGCCGGATTGAAGGTGGTGACGGTGCCGCGGGCATCGATCAGGATCACGCCGTCGACCGCCGTGTCGACGACGGCCCGGAGCCGTTCTGCACTTTCGCGAAGAGCCTGCTCGCCGCGCTTGCGTTCCGTCAGGTCGTGGATGATGCCGACGAAGATCGAGGACTCGCCCTCGCGCGCCTCGCCGACGGAGAGATCCATCGGAAAGGTCGAGCCGTCCTTTCGGCGGCCGACGACTTCACGGCCGATACCGATGATCTTGCGCTCGCCGGTGCGGCGATAGCTCGCGAGGTAGCCGTCATGCTCGCCCTGGTAGGGCTCGGGCATCAGCATGCGGACGTTCCGTCCGACGACGTCTGACGCCAGATATCCGAAGAGCCGCTCGCAGGCCGGGTTGAACATCAGGACCGTGCCGAGAGCGTCGATCAGGATCACCCCGTCGACCGCGGTCTCGACCACTGCGCGAAGCCGCGCTTCCTCGTTTCGTTCCGGCATTCGCGCTCAACCGAAGCACCTGATGCTCGCATGGTCGGACATAATCGGAGATTGTCGAGAATAAATATGTCAATTGTCTCGTTGATTTTCGTTTTCGAGCCAAAACCCTGACGGAAAAAGAAAACGGGCCGCCGGAAGGTTCCGGCGGCCCGCTTCGAACGACGCTACTGAGTAGCGGCTAAGCGATAAGGCTTAGCGGAAGACGATCTCGACCCGGCGGTTCCGCGGCTCGCGGACCCCGTCGGCCGTCGGAACGAGGTTCTCGTTCTCGCCGCGGCCGGCGGTCTGGATCGTGCCTTCGGCGATGCCCTCGCGCACCAGCGCCGCCTTGACCGCCGCAGCGCGGCGCTCCGACAGACGCTGGTTGTACTGGGTCGGGCCCGAGCGGTCGGCATGGCCCGTGGCGACGATCAGGCGGACGTTGCCGCGCTTCGCGTCGTCGGCAGCCTGCTTGATGATGCGGGCAGCCTCAGGCGTGATGTCCGACTTGTCGAAGTCGAAGAACACCAGATAGGTCTTCGGTACGGCCGGCGCCGGAGCGGGCGGCGGGGGAGCCGCGGCCGGCGGAGGCGGCGGGGGCGGCGCGGCGGCCGGCTGGGCCCGCGGCGGAGGCGGCGGCTCGGGGAAGCGGAGCAGCAGTCCCAGCATCACGTTGTGGGTCTTGTACTCGCCCTCGACCGAGGCGCCGTTCGAGAGCCGGAAGCTCGGATCCTGCGTCGCGAAGTAGCGGTAGTCGGCGGTCAGCGAGACGGCCGGCGTCAGCTGGTAGGCAACGCCCGCGATCGCCTGGTAGGCGAACTTGTTGTCGTCGTCGCTGTTGGTGACGCCACCGCCGGACGTGGTGATGCCGTCGGCCGAGACGCGGGCATAGCCGAGACCGAGTCCGACATACGGCGTGAACGCCGAGCCGGTCTGGATGTCGTAGAAGCCGTTCAGCATGAACGCCAGCGAGTTCATCTCACCGGTCGCGCCGGCGAGGCGCGCGCCGCCCTGGCTGATGGAGTCGATCTCGTTGGTGCGGTACGCGACCTCTAGCTCGAGGCGGAACGGGCCGCCGAACTGGTAGCCGACGCTGCCGCCGAGACCCCAGCCGCGGTCGAACTCGAACGTCGTGTTCGTGCCGGTGACCGGATGCGAATAATCCTCGAGCCATGCCACGCCGGCGCGCGCACCGAGGTACCAGCCGTTATAGCCCTGGGCCATCGCGGCGCTGCTCAAGCCGAGCGTCGCCATGGCCAAGGCCAGAGACAAACGCTTCATTTGTAGTCCTCCTCCAGTGTGTAAGCGGAGCCGGCCAACTTTCATGTCAGCGGCATTATGCTACCACGAATCGAGCTGAAGAGTCTTTCCCCAGCGCTAATCCGCCTTGAAAATCAAGCATTCAGGCGATTTGGCCAAGGGATTTTCCTGTTACACGGGATATTTCCGCGCCTGAGATGCAGCTATGCCACAGCCTTGATTAACCTGCGTTCAGCGAGCCGGCGCTCGAGACGGCGGATCAGCCGGTCGAGCTCGGCCAGGTCGGCTGCGACCATCTGTCCGCCCGGCGGCCGGACCTTGGCCGAGGCGATCGCCCCCCGCCGGCGGAGGATCTCCTTGCGGACCAGAAGGCCGAATCCGGGCACCTGCTCATGCTTCAGCAGCGGCAGATGCGCGTCGTAGAGGTCCTCGGCGCCATCCAGGTCGCCGGCGACGAAACGCCGGTGAACTTCCACCAGCATCTCTGGATAGGCGTATCCGGTCATCGCGCCGTCGGCGCCGCGCTGCAGCTCCTGCATGTAGTAGAGCCCGCCATTGCCGATCAGGATCGAGACCCGTCGCCGCCCGGCGGCAGCCGATTCGGCGCGAATTCGACTTAATTTCGAGAGACCGGGGGCATCCTCGTGCTTCAGCATGACCAGCTGCGGGAAGGCGTCGACGAGGCGATGGAGGACCTCGACGTCGAGGAAGACGCCGTTCGCCTGCGGGTAGTCCTGGAGCACCACCGGCACGTTGGGACCGAGCTCGCGGAATGCCTGGGCGTAGTAATCGTAGACGCCCTTGTCGCCCTTGAGGCCGGGCGTCGGGGCCACCATTACGCCCGCCGCTCCCAAGTCCATGACCTTCCGCGCGAGCTGTCCGAGGGGCGCGAGGCCGGCCTGGGAAACCCCGATCACCGCGGGAATCCGGCCATCCAGCCGCTTCAGCGCGCGGCCGACGAAAGCCAGGCTCTCGGCCTCGGTCAGCTTCGGCGCCTCGCCCATGATGCCGAGCAGCGTGATCCCGTGGACGCCATGGCCGAGATAGAAATCCATCAGCCGGTCGGTCGATTCGAGATCGAGCGCGCCGTCCTCGGCGAAGGGCGTGGCTGAGATCGTGTAGACGCCGCTGGCCCGCTCGGTCAGGCGCTGGGACATATGAGGTGCTCCTTCGGGGCTGAGCGCTTTCTTGACAGATGTGCCGCTTGCGGGGACTTTCCGGCAAGGGGTTTGCTCAAGAACGTACGGGAGACGCCCATGGGTCGGATGCGGCGGCGGTCGATCGGAAGCTGGGCCGGATTCGGGCTCGCTCTTCTGGCCCTGACCGGATGCGGACGCCTCGGGTTCGGCGGCGGCTCGTCCCCCTCCGCCTTCTCGGCACCCGAGCCGATGGACGCCCCGATGCCCCCGCAGCTCGCGATGGGCGACGTCTTCACTTTCGAGGACAACGGCGTCCAGGTAAAGGAGCAGGTGACCGGCTTCACCGGCCCGCGCGCGATCTGGCAGAACGACCGCAACGTCTCCTGGGTCCAGGCGGCTGACGTGATCTCGCCGCCGATCTCTTGGTCGGGTGACCCGCGCTTGGGCCAAGGCAACCAGCAGATCTTCGGCGATCCCTCCAAGCTGTGGCCGCTGGAGAAGGGCAAGGCCGTCAAGTTCCAGGTCGCCGGCGTCTCGGAGAAGCTGCCCGACGGCTGGCAGGCGGAGAACAGCTGCACCACGGTCGGCCAGGAACCGATGACGGTGAAGGCTGGCACCTTCCAGACCTGGCGCATCGCCTGCCAGCGCGGCGAGGTGCTGGAGACGATCTATTACGTTCCCGACATCATGACCTACGCGCTCCGCACGCGTGAGCGCGACAAGCAGCCGCCCTACGAGAGGAAGGAGCTCGTCTCCTTCGATCTCGCCCAGGCGCCCGACCGCAAGCTGCCGGGCCAGATGGCGCACGACCACGCGACGGACGACAAAGCTCAGGCAGCGGCCGCACCGGCCGCGGCGTCTGCCATGGCGGCGGCACCGATGGCATCCAACGAGATGGCCACGCGCATCGCCAAGCTCGAAGCCCAGGTCGCCCAGCTCGAACGCATGAACGGCAGCGGCGCCGCTGCCCCGGCCTCGGGCCAGCCACGCGCGACGACGCCGCGTGCCGCCGCCGCGACGCCGGCGGCTGCGGCGGCATCTGCCGCCGACGCGAAGCCGCAGATGGCGTCCGCCGGCAACGGCCGCTTCGGCGCGCATCTAGGATCCTATCGCACGGTCAACGAGGCCAAGCACGGCTGGGACACGCTGGCGAAGTCGAATCCCGAGATCCTGGGGCCGATCGGCTACCAGACCGCCGAGTTCGATCCCGGCGACGGCCGCGGCGTGTTCATCCGCCTGCTCGCCGGCCCGCTCGACGACCGCAACAAGGCGAACGAGCTCTGCAAGACCCTGCAGAGCAAGCGCGTCTTCTGCCGCGTCCTCAACCTCGGTCCCGCGTGATTCTCCGGGCCTGACCTATCTTTCGTCGTCGTCGCCGGCTTACACTCGCCGCTCCACCTAAGTTAAGGAGCGCGCGGATGTACGAGACCTTGGCGATGTACATCGACGGCCAATGGTGCCAGGGCGGCGACGGCAAGACCGAGGACGTGCTGAACCCGGCGACAGGCGCCTCGCTCGGACGATTGCCGCACGCCTCGCGATCCGATCTCGACCGCGCGCTCGAAGCCGCCCGAAAGGGATTCAAGATCTGGCGCAACACCAACGCCTACGAGCGCGCCAAGGTGATGCGGAAGGCCGCCGACCTGATCCGCCAGCGCCAGGAACAGATCTCGCAGATCCTCACGCTCGAGGAAGGCAAGGTCATCGCCGAGGCCAGGCTCGAGGTCGGCACCACCGCCGACATCATCGAGTGGATGGCCGAGGAAGGCCGCCGCGCCTATGGCCGCATCATCCCCGGCCGCGCGCCCAACGTGCGCCAGATGGCGATCAAGGAGCCGATCGGCGCCTGCGCCGCGTTCACGCCGTGGAACTTCCCGGGCATCACGCCGGCCCGCAAGGTCGCGGGCGCGATCGCCGCCGGCTGCTCGCTGATCATCAAGGCCTCTGAAGAGACGCCGGGCACCTGCGTCGCGATCGTCCGCGCCTTCCATGACGCGGGCCTGCCGGCGGGCGTCTTGAACCTCGTCTTCGGCGTGCCCAATGACATCTCCACCTACCTGATCGGCTCGCCAACCATCCGCAAGATCTCGTTCACCGGCTCGATCCCGGTCGGAAAGCACCTGGCGAAGATGGCGGCCGACGGCATGAAGAAGGCGACGATGGAGCTCGGCGGCCATTCGCCGGTCATCGTCTTCGACGATGTCGACCCGGTGAAGGTCGCGGACATGGCCGCTGCCGGCAAGTACCGCAACGCCGGCCAGGTCTGCATCGCGCCGACCCGCTTCTTCGTGCATGAGAGCAACTACAAGAAGTTCGCCGAGCGCTTCACGGAGATAGCCAGGGGGATGAAGCTCGGCAACGGCCTCGAAGCCTCGTCCCAGATGGGGCCGCTCGCCAACGCGCGGCGCATCGGCGCGATGGAGAACTTCGTCGGCGATGCCAAGGCGAAGGGTGCCAAGGTCGCCGCCGGCGGCGAGCGCCACGGCAACGAGGGCTACTTCTTCCGCCCGACCGTGCTGACCGACGTGCCGCCGGACGCGAAGGTTCTGAACGACGAGCCGTTCGGACCGGTGGCGCCGATCATGCCGTTCAAGACCTTCGACGAGGTGATCGAGCGCGCCAACGCGCTGCCGTTCGGCCTCGCCGCCTATGCCTTCACCAACTCGACCAGGACCGCGACCGCGGTCGCCAACGAGATCGAGAGCGGCATGGTCGGCGTGAACCACCTCGCGATCTCGCTGCCCGAGACGCCTTTCGGCGGCATCAAGGAGTCGGGATACGGCCACGAGGGCGGCATCGAGGGGCTGGACGCCTATCTCAACATCAAGTTCGTGACCCAGCTCGGCGTCTGAGGGGATGGCCGCGGACCAAAGCCTCCGCGGCATCGTCACCGTCCTGAACACGCCGTTCGGCGAGGACGGCACGGTCGACATTGCCGCGCTCGAACGCCACGCCGCCTATGCGATCGAGGCCGGCGTCGCAGGCTTCCTGATCCCGGGATTCGCGGCCGAAGTGCTGGCGCTCTCGGCCGACGAGCGACGCGGCATGGTGAGAACCGTCGTCGATGTCGCGAAGGGTCGCGCCTCCGTGGTCGGCGGCGCATCCGCGCCGACGCAGGACGAGCGCTGCCGCAATGCCGAGATGCTGGCCGGGCTCGGCTGCGACATCGTTCTGGCGAACCTCGCCTGGACGAGCGACGAGCGATACGCCGACGAGATCCGCGGGCTCGCCAAGGCATCGGGCCGCGACCTGATGATCCAGGACTTCGATGCCAATGGCCCCGGCGTGCCGGTGCCGGCGATCGCCGACGCCTTCGCGACGATCCCGGCCTTTCGCTATCTCAAGGTCGAAACCTTCGACGCCGGCCCCAAATACACCGCGCTCAAGCTCGCGACCGAAGGCCGGCTCCACGTCTCCGGCGGCTGGGCGGTGATGCAGCTGATCGAGGCGCTGGATCGCAAGGTCGACGCCTTCATGCCGACCGGGCTGCATCGCGCCTATGTGACGATCTTCAATCGCTACACGTCAGGCGACCGCGACGGCGCGGTCCGGCTCTTCCACCGCCTGCTGCCTATCCTGGCCTTCTCGAACCAGCACCTCGAGCACTCGATCCACTTCTTCAAGCGGCTGCTCTGGCGCCAGGGCATCTATCCGACGCCGGCCTTGCGCAATCCCGTCCATGCCTTCGACGCGCACCACCAGCGCATCGCCGACGAGCTGATCGAGACGGCGATGCAGATCGAGGACGAGCTCGACTGTCCCATTTCTTGACACATCGATCGGCTAGTGTCACATAAATGAACTCGTGACACCTGGAGGTCCCGTGATCACGAAAGCACGCTTGAATGAGCAGGGTCGAGTCGTGATCCCGGCCGAGTTCCGGGAAGCTGCAGGCTTCAAGCCCGGCGACGAGGTCGTTATCGAGGTGATCGGCAAGGGCGAGCTACGCCTGCGCACGAAGCGGCAGTCCATACGCCGTGCCCAGGACATTGTCGCCCGCGGGCTCAGGAGCAAGCGCGATCTCGCTGCAGAGTTGATCGAAGACCGCCGCAAAGAAGCGTCGCGTGGCTGAACGCCCGGTCGTCGTCGACGCTTCCGCCGTTCTGGCTTTGCTCCAGGGCGAGCCTTTCACCAAGGTGGATGCCGAACTTATCGTCGATGCCTGGATCAGCGCCGTGAACCTGTCCGAGGTGCTGACCAAGCTGCGATCGGGCGGGCTGACCGAGGAGGAGGCCCTTCAGGCGACGTCGGCGCTTACGCTGCGGATCACACCGTTCGATGAGACCCACGCGCTCGCCGCCGCGCGCCTCTCGTTATCCACGCGACGCGCCGGCCTCTCCCTGGGCGACCGAGCCTGCCTTGCGACCGCGATCCTCCTCGAAGCGACGACGCTCACGGCGGATCGAGCATGGGCCAAGCTCGACATTCCGGTCGAGGTTGTCCTCGTACGGTAGCCGCCTACTTCTTCGAACCGAACGCCGCGGTCCAGGACGCCACGCCCGAAAGCGCGCGTTCGCGGTTGGGGAATCCCAGGAGCTGGAGCCCGAGCGGCAGGCCGTCGCACTTGAGCAGCGGCAGCGACAGCGCCGGGTTGCGCAGCATCGAGGCCGGCATGTTGAAGACGGCGTTGCCGGTCGACTGGATGCCCAGAGGTGCGGGCCCGGCGGAGCCAAGCGTGATGCAGGCATCGACGTCGCCGGCGAGGCCCATCAGCACGTCGCGAGCATGGTCGCGCTTCTTCAGGAGCGCGATGTAGCTGTCGACGGTCATCTTCGTGCCGTCGAGGACGGCCTTCCGGAAATTGGGGCTGAAACGCTCGCCGTCGCGAAGCTCCATGTCGGCGAAGGGCCAGATCTTCTCCCAGTCGTTGATGCCGAGCGAGAGATCGGACGCACCGGCGATGGCCTCCTCGAGCTGCGCCACGCGCTTCGAGGTCTTGCGGTCGATCAGCGCGACGCCGGCCCGCTCCAGCTTCTTCAGGAACGAAGCGAGCGCCTTCTTGGCGCCGGCGTCGGCGACGGCCCAGCCATCGGTCTCCAGCACCGCAAGCACGTCGGGGCGGCGGGGTGCCGCCGGCTCGGCGCCGCCGGCGAAGGGAAGGAACCCCGGATCGCCGCCGACGCGCGCCGCGATCTCGTGCGCGACCGCCCAGGCATCTTCCAGCGTGTGCGAGAGCGTGCCGATGCAGTTCTGGCTGAACTGGTCGCCGATGCCGCCGCGGTTGAGCGTGCCGAAGGTCGGCTTGAAGCCGACGATGCCGCAGAAGCTGGCGGGACGGAGCACGGAGCCGCCGACCTGGGTCCCGATCGCGACCGGCACCATGCCGGCGGCGACCGCCGCGGCCGAGCCGGAGGAGGAACCGCCGGGCGTGCGGCGCTTGTCGTGCGGATTGGTCGTCGGTCCCGGCGGCGCGCCGGCGAACTCGGTCGTCACCGCCTTGCCGACGATCACCGCCCCGGCCTGGCGCAGCGCATAGGCGCAGGCGGAGTCGCGGCCGCCGTTCCAGCCCTTGAAGATCGTGCTGCCGAACTCGGTCGGCATGTCGACGGTCTCGATGATGTCCTTGATCGCGATCGGCAGCCCGTCGATCGAGGAGAGCGGCTTCTTCGACTTCCAGCGTTTGGTCGAGGCATCCGCGGCCTTGCGGGCTCCCTCGATGTTGAGCGTGACGAAGGCGCGGACCACGGGCTCGCGCTTGTCGATCTGCTTCAGGCAGCTCTCGAGGAAGTCGCGCGGCGTCGTCGTGCCGGCGCGGAAGCCGGCGCGGGCGGTGCCGAAATCGAGCTTGGACATGACGGTCCCCCTTAGGCGGCGGCGAGTTGCTGCCGCGGCCGATTGTACAGAAGCCAGAGCGCGATCGCCGCGTTGACGACGTTCCAGGCGATGCCGTTCAGGAACGCGATCCGGTAGGAGCCGGTGAGATCGAAGATCACGCCGGAAACCCAGCCGCCGAGCGCCATGCCGACGATCGTCGCCATCATGACGATGCCGACCCGCGTGCCGGCCTCGGAGGCCGGCATGTATTCGCGGATGATGATCGCATAGCTCGGCACGATGCCGCCCTGCGCCAGGCCGAACAGCGCCGAGACGACGTAGAGCGAGACCAGCCCGTCGAAGGGCAGGTAGAAGAACAGCGTCGCCATCTGCAGCGTCGAGCCCAGCAGCAGCGTCCGCACGCCGCCGATGCGATCGGAGATCCAGCCCGAGGCGAGCCGGCTGATCACGCCGAAGCCCAGCATCAGCGACAGCATCTCGGCCCCGCGGGCGACGCCGTAGCCGAGATCGCCGCAATAGGCGACGATGTGGACCTGCGGCATCGACATCGCGAGGCAGCAGGTGACGCCGGCGATGATCAGCAGCGTCATCAGCGCGTTGGTCGAGATCGGCAGCCGGCCGAGCGTGCCGCCGCTCGCGGCGGCAGCATGCTGGCGCGGCGACGGCCGCCGCAGCATCAGCGTCAGGGGCAGCATCAAGGTGATGCAGGTGATGCCGACGACGATGTAGGCATGCCGCCAGCCGACGGTCTCGATCAGCGCCTGCAGGATCGGCGGCCAGACGGTGCCGGCGGCGTAGTTGCCGCTGGCGCTGATGCCGACCGCGAGCCCGCGGCGTCGGTCGAACCAGTGCGAGATGTCGGCCATCAGCGGGCTGAACACCGCCGAGCAGCCGAGGAAGCCGATCAGCACCCCCTGCAGGATCGCGTACTGCCAGATCGCGGTCGAGTAGGCGGCGCCGATATAGCCGACGGCGAGCGAGAAGGCGCTCACGACGACCGGCAAGACGACGCCGTAGCGGTCGGCGAGCTTGCCCATGAAGACCCCGCCGGTGGCGAAGCCGATCATCGTCGCGGTGTAGGGGATCGAGGCGCCGGCGCGGTCGATGCCGAAGTCGGCCTGCACATGCGGCAGCACGACCACGACCGACCACATGCCGACGCCGCCGATCGTGGCGACCAGCAGCGAGGCGACGAGGCGGGCCCAGGCATACGGAGACTCGACGCCGGATTCGGAAGTCTGTGACACGGGAGGTCTTTCGGGAGGACCTGACGACGAATGCCAGTACAGGGCCATCCGGCGCAACCCCTAAGTCCGAAGCGCGAGCGGTGAAATCGCCTTCCTGGCCCCTCCCGACTCCATCGAGGGAGGGTTCCGAATCCGCGAAGTGACATGTTAGCGTGCACGCAATGTCGGACCTCTCGTCCATCCCTGTCCTCGAAGGCCGGACGCTCAGCCCGCTCGCGGTGGCGCCGATGGCCGATTCCTCGGCGCTGATCGCCGACGACGCAGCGCTCCGGGCGCGCTTCGCGGAGGACGGTTACCTCCTGCTTCGCGGCGTGCTGGACCGTGACGACGTGCTGGCGGCGCGGCACGAGGTGCTGCGCCGGATGGCGGAGGTCGGCGAGATCGCCGCCCCCGTCGAGGCAGCGCAGCCGACCGGCGCCAGCCGGCGGGCGGAGATGCATGCAGATCTCGGCGCCTTCTGGCGCTCGGTCTCCGAAGGCCCCGCGGTGCGCCGCGCGGTCCATGGCGCGAGGGCGCGCGCGGTCGCAGCGAAGATCCTGGACAGGCCGGTCAGGGCCTTCGACTTCGTCTGGCTGCGCGCGATGCTTTCCGGCCGTGCCAGCCCGCTGCATTTCGACCACGTCTACATGAACCGCGGCACCGACAGGGTGGTCACGACGTGGATTCCGCTCGGCGACGTCGCGGTTGCCGACGGTCCGCTCGCCATCGTCGAGGGCTCGCATCGCTTCGAGGACCTGATCGCCTCTTATCGCGGCCACGATGTGGACCGCGATCCGTCCAGGCCCGGCCATGTCGCGGAGTCCGCTCTCGCCTTCCTGCAGGAGCGGGGCGCCCGGCTGCTGACCGCGGACTTCCGCGCCGGCGACCTCTGCGTCTTCGGCATGTTCACGCTGCACGGCTCGGTCGACAACGCCTCGCGGAAAGGCCGCGTCAGGCTTTCGGTCGACACGCGCTGGCAGGTCGCCGACCAGCCGATGGACGAGCGCTGGTCTGGCCCCGATCCGAAGGGCCATGGCGGCAAGGGCTACGGCGCGCTCGGATCGGCGAGGCCCTTGGGCGCGCCTCAGCTTCGCAGGTAGGATCGCCTCGCAAGAAGAAGGTCACGGGGGGATGCGGATGAGACGTTGGTTCGCCAGGGGCGAGGAGAATCTCGCCGCGCTCTGCATGGCAGCGCTGCTGACCACGCTCGGGCTGCAGGTCTTCACCCGCTACGTCCTCAACGATCCCTTCGCCTGGACCGAGGAAGCGTCCCGCTACCTCTACGTCTATATCGTCTTCCTCGGCGCCAGCGCCGCGGTTTCCGATCGCAGCCATGTCGCGATCGGCTTCATTGTCGCGGCGTTGCCTAGGCCGATGCAGTGGGCGGTCTCGCTCGGCATCAACCTGCTGGTCCTCTTCCTGCTGGGCAACCTGGTCTGGTGGGGATGGGTCGCGACGATGCGGCAATGGTCGGTGCCGCTGATGGTGCTGGAGATCCCCTATGCCTGGGTTTACGGCATCGTGCCCCTGACCGCGCTCCTGATGACGATCCGCACGCTGGTCGTCATGCGCGAGGACTGGGACGACTTCCGCGCCGGCAGGCCGGCGCGCACCGACACCTCGGGAGCCATCTGATGCTGGGCTATTTCGGCGTCTGGCTGGCGCTGATCGCGCTCGCGATGCCGGTCGCCTTCTCGCTCGCCTTCATGGGCATCGCCTGGCTGTTCTTCGAAGGGCAGTCGATCACCCAGGCGGCACAGCGCCTGATCGGCGGCATCGATTCCTTCCCGCTGCTGGCAGTGCCCTGCTTCGTGCTCGCCGGCATCGCGATGAATGCCGGCGGCGTCAGCATCCGCATCTACGATTTCGCGCGTGCGCTGGTCGGCCATCTGACCGGCGGGCTCGGCCATGTGAACGTGATGGGCAGCGTGATCTTCTCGGGCATGTCGGGTTCGGCGATCGCGGACGCCGGCGGGCTCGGCATCCTCGAGGTCAAGGCGATGAAGGAGGACGGCTACAAGCCGGCCTTCGCCGGCGCGCTCACCTGCGCCTCGTGCATCATCGGCCCGCTGATCCCGCCCTCGATCCCGATGGTGCTCTACGGCGTGATCGCCAACACCTCGGTCGGCGCGCTGTTCCTCGCCGGCGTCGTGCCCGGCCTCTTGACCGCGGCGATGCTGATGGTCCACGTCTATTTCTACGCGAAGAAGCGGCCGGAGCTGGCCCGGCACCGCCGCGCGTCGCTGAAGGAGCTCGGGCTCGCCTTCCGCCGCGCGTTCCTGGCGCTCATTACGCCGGTGATCATCATGGGCGGCATCTTCGGCGGCGTCTTCACGCCGACCGAGGCGGCAGCGGTCGCGGCGATCTACTCGCTGGCGCTCGGCCTCTTCATCTACGGCGACCTCAGGTTCTCGGACCTTCCGCGCATCTTCAAGGAGGCGGTCAACACCTCGGCGGTGGTCGGATTCATCGTCGCCGGCGCCAGCCTGTTCGGGTGGGTGCTGGCGCGCGAGCGCGTGCCGCAGGCGATCGCCGAAGCCTTTCTCGATTTCTCGACCAATCCCTATGTGATCCTGCTGATCATCAACCTCGTGATGCTGGTCCTCGGATGCTTCATGGAAGGCATCGCGATCATGATCCTGATGGTTCCGGTGTTCCTGCCGGTGATCCAGCAGGTCGGCATCGACCCGGTGCATTTCGGCGTCGTCGTCACGATGAACCTGATGATCGGCATCCTGACGCCGCCCTTCGGCGTGGCGCTGTTCACCGTCGCCAAGGTCGGCAGGATCCCGTTCGAGGACCTGGCGCGTGAGATCGTGCCGTTCCTCCCAGGACTGATCCTGGTGCTGTTCCTGCTGACCTTCTTCCCCAGCCTGTCGATGTTCCTGCCGCGTCTCGTCTATGGATAAAACATATGAAATATGTTTATTGTGACTCTTGACGTTCCGAAAAATGTGAATATCGTAATCACCACAGCGCCGATTTGAGCAGCAGCTTGCGGGCGCTTAAGAAATGCGGCTAAAGCGTTGGGCACCCGCCCAGCTCTCTTGCTGCGGCGGGATGCCGCTCGGGGCTCGTTGCCCGATCCCTTAAGCGACACCTCGCCATCCCTGAACGTCGTCTATTCGGGAGCGAGGACCATGCTTCGACGGACTTTCCTGACCACGCTGGCGGCCGCGGCCGCCTTCACTCTCGCGGCCCAGGCTTTCGCCGAGGACAAGGCGAAGGTCGTCGGCGTCGACTGGGCGACATACAACCCGCTCAGCATCGTGCTGAAGGAGAAAGGCTTCCTCGAAGCCGATCTCGCCAGGGACGGCATCCAGGTGCGCTGGGTGCAGAGCCTCGGGTCCAACAAGGCGATCGAGTTCCTGAACGCGCGCGGCGTCGACTTCGGCTCGACCGCCGGATCGGCGGCGCTGCTGGCGAAGATCAACGGAAGCCCGATCAACTCGGTCTACATCTACTCGAAGCCGGAATGGACCGCGCTGGTGACGCGCGCCGACACCGGCATCGCCGCGATCGAGCATCTCAAGGGCAAGCGTGTCGCGGTCACCCGCGGCACCGACCCGCACATCTTCCTGGTGCGTGCGCTGGCATCCAAAGGCCTGACCGAGAAGGACCTGAAGATCGTCCTCCTCCAGCATCCGGACGGGCGCGTGGCGCTCGACAAGGGCGACGTCGATGCCTGGGCCGGCCTTGACCCGATCATGGCGCAGGCGGAGATCGAGCGCGGCGCCAGGCTGTTCTATCGGAACGCCGACGCCAACACCTACGGCGTGCTCAATGTGCGGACAGCCTTCGCCGAGGCCAATCCTGAGCTCGTCGTCCGCGTGCTGCAGGCCTACGAGAAGGCCCGCGCATGGGCGAAGGAGAATCCCGACGGGCTCAAGGCACTCCTGATCCGCGACGCGAAGATCTCCGACGAGGTCGCGAAGCTCCAGCTCACCCGCAACGACTTCACCGAGTCGCAGGTCGGGCCGAAGCCGGTCGCGGCCATCACCGGGGCCGGCGACGCGCTGAAGGCCGCCAACTTCATCCCGGCGACGACGGACGTCGCCGCCGTGGTGAAGTCGCTGGTCGACAACAGCTTCGCCCAGCGTCTCGTCGCCCGGAAGTGACGTGACGACGGAGACCGCCAGCTACGCCGCCGATCAAGAGGCGGCGCCCGCTCGCCCGGCCGGCGGTCTCCGCCGGCTGGCGCGCGTCGGGCTCGGCGTCGTGCTGCCGCTGGTGTTCGCGTTCGGCTGGGAAGCGGCGGCGCGCACCGGTCTCATCACCACGCATCTGATGCCGCCGCCCTCGACGGTGGCGCGGCACGTCGTCACGCTGTTCGCGACCGGCGAGATCTGGGATCACCTCGCGGCCACGCTGACTAGGATGGCGCTGGGCTTCGGCTTCGGCGTCGCCGCCGGCACTCTTCTCGGCGCGCTGGTCGGATACCTGCCGGTCGCGCATCGCCTGCTCGATCCCTCGGTGCAGGCGCTCCGCAACATCCCCTCGATCGCGTGGGTTCCGCTGTTCATCCTGTGGCTCGGCATCTTCGAGACCTCGAAGGTCACGCTGATCGCGGTCGGCGTCTTCTTCCCGGTCTATATGAGCCTTGCCCAGGGCTTCGCCTCCGTCGACCGCAAGCTGGTCGAGGTCGGCCGCGTCTGGCGCCTTTCCGCCTTCGGCATGATCCGCCGCATCCTGCTGCCCGCCACCTTGCCGACCTACGTGATCGGGCTTCGCGGCGGCCTGGGCTTGGGATGGATGTTCGTCGTCGCCGCCGAGCTGATGGGCGCCAGCGAGGGCCTGGGCTACCTGATGATGGACGGCCAGATGACCGGCCGCCCGGCGGCGATCCTGGCGAGCCTCGTGCTCTTCGCCATCCTCGGCAAGCTCAGCGACTTCCTGCTCGTGACCGCGACGCGGCCGCTGGTCGCCTGGCAGGACGGGTTCCGCCGATGAGCCTGCTCAAGCTCGACCGCGCGTCCAAGCGCTTCGGCAACCGTCACGCGCTCGCCGACGTCTCGCTGTCGGTCGCATCCGGCGAGATCGTCGCGCTCGTCGGCGCCAGCGGCTCAGGCAAGTCGACGCTGCTCCGCATGCTCGCCGGGCTCGAAGCGCCCACTGCGGGCCGCGCGCTCTTCCACGACGCCGAGATCGACGGGCCCCGGCCGGAGATCGGCGTGATCTTCCAGGAACCGCGTCTGCTGCCCTGGCTCAGCGTCGCCGACAATGTCGGCTTCGGTCTCGCAAATCTCGACGCCGCCGAGCGCGGGCGTCGTATCAGTCGCGCGCTCGACCGTGTCGGCCTCGCCGCTCATGCGAAGGCGCTGCCGCGCGAGCTTTCGGGCGGCATGGCGCAGCGCGTGTCGATCGCGCGTGCGCTGGTCGGCCAGCCCGAGGTGCTGCTGCTCGACGAGCCGTTCAGCGCGCTCGACGCCTTCACCCGCGCCGATCTGCAGGACCACCTGCTCGATCTCTGGCGCGAGGACCGGCCGACGCTGGTGCTGGTCACCCACGACCTCGACGAGGCTTTGGTGCTGGCCGATCGCGTGGTCTTGCTCGCCGGCCCGCCCGGGCGCATCTTCGCCGAACGGCCGGTCTCGCTCGCCCGTCCGCGGGAGCGGACTTCCGCCGCGTTCCAGGAAGAGAAGCGCCAGCTTCTCTCGACCCTGCACGCAGCCAGGTCCGGCCGCATCTACGAGCCAGAGGTTTTGGAGGTTCCGTGAACGCCGACGACCTTCGCGCCATGCAGGCGCCGCTGAAGAGCCGTTACAAGGAGACACCCGGCGCGGCGCTGATCACGCTGAAGGCCGAGGGCGACCTCGACTCCCAGGAGATCGCCTGCTCGGTCGAGACCGGCAAGGCGCTGGTCAAGGCGGGGCTGCACCCGGCGACCGGCGGCGACGGCAGCTTCGCCTGCTCCGGCGACATGCTGCTGCAGGCGCTCGCCGCCTGCGCCGGCGTCACCTTGAAGGCGGTCGCGACCGCGCTCGGCATCGAGCTGAAGTCCGGCAAGGTGCGCTGCGAGGGCGACCTCGACTTCCGCGGCACCCTGGGCGTCGAGAAGACCGCACCCGTGGGATTCCGCGAGATCCGCCTCGCCTTCGACATCGCGACCGACGCCGACAAGGACGCGGTCGCCAAGCTGATCCAGCTGACCGAGCGCTACTGCGTCGTCTTCCAGACGATCAAGGTCTCGCCGGCCGTTTCGGTCCAGGTGAACCGCGCCTAAAGCGGCGGGTCGACCAGGTTGCGGAGCCGGTCGCCGGCGAGGAGGCCGAAGCGGATCAGCATTGCCTTCCGGCGTGGCGCCGAGAGCGGCTCGAGCAGCGCCTCGCGCACGACATGCGCGCTCCAGCGATCGGCGATCATCAGGCCCACGTCCTCGGGCAGAAGCTCGACCGGGAAGCCCTCGGCGACGGCGAAGTAGAAGGCGTCGCAGAACTCCAGGTACTCGCGCCATTTGCGGTCGGACTGGAAATCGGCGCGGCTCGACTTGATCTCGACGATGGTGAGGCGTCCGGCGGCGTCGAGCGCCAGCACGTCGGCGCGGCGGCCATTGGCGAGCGTGACCTCGGTCAGCGCCGTCTCGCCCATCTCGCCGAAAGCGCGCACCAGGCCGAGCGCGATCTGGCGGGCGATTCTTTCTTCTTCGGCGGATGAACCGGTCACGACGCGAGGCTCACGGGCGGGTGAGGTTCTTCGCCCCCCGGAGGTCGGCCTTCTCGATATTGGCGCCGCGCAGGTCGGCGCCCTGGAACTCGGCGTCCTGGAGGTTGGCCTCGCGGAGATCGCAGTCGCGGAGCGAGGCGTCGGTGAAGTCCGCGCCCTGCATGTTGGCCTTGCGGAAGTTGCCGCCGGAGAGATCGGCGGTCACCAGGCGGGCGCGCTCGAAGTTGGAGACCCAGACCTGGGTGGTCGAGCCCAGCAGGTTGACCGGCCCGGCCTTGGCACCGACCAGCTTGGCGCCGGACATGTTGGCGCGGCGCAGGTTGATGCCGCGCATGTCGGCGCTGGAGAGGTCGGCGTTGCGGAGGTCGGCCTGGCCGAAGTCGCTCATCAGGAGCTCGGTCTTCGCCAGCACCGCCTCTTTCAGCAGCGCGTGCTCGAAGTTCGCCGCCGAGAGGTTGGCGCCGGTGAAGTTCTGGCCGCCCAGGTCGAAGCGCGAGAGGTCGAGGCGCTTGCCCTTCTTGCCGGCCGTCCGGATCCAGTCGATGTGCCGCTGAAGGACCTCGCGCAGCTCTTCGCCGAGGGATGCGAGCGAGCGCGGCAGGATCGCCTTCGACATGTCGGCGCCGCGGGCGTCCGCCGAGTCGAGCACGCAGCCGACCAGATCGGCGCCCTCGAAGTTGGTGCCCGACAGGATCGCGCCCGACAGGATCGCGCCGTGCAGGATCGTGCCGGTGAGGTTCGCTTCCGAGAGATCCGAGCCCTCGAGATTCGCGCCGGTCAGGTTGCAGTGGGAGAGGTCGGCACGAACCAGCTTGATGCCGCGCATGATCGCGTCGGTCAGGTCGGTCTGCACGATGAAGGCGTTCGACATCCGCGCCTGGCTCATGTTGGCGCCGCGCAGGATCGCCGCCGAGGCGTCCGCCACCGTCATGTCGAAGGACATGGTGGTGAGATTCCCCTTCGAATCGGCCTTGAGCAGGATGCCGTCGCGAAGATCGGACTCCATCATCAGCGCGTTCGTCAGGTTCGCTCCGCGAAGGCAGGCACCGCGCAGGTCGACGCGGGTCAGGTCGGCGCCGGTGAGATCGGCCTTCCGGAGGTCGGCCGAGAACAGGCTGGCCGCCATCAGCTTGGCGCCCTTCATGTTGCAGTTCGCCATCCGCGAGCCGGAGAGCTCGGCGTTCGACAGGTTCTTGCCGGAGAGGTCGAGATAGGAGAGGTCGTAGCTGCCGAGGTTGGCGCGCTGTCCGCCGGACCGGCCGCCGACGAACTTGGCGTGCGACTCCAGGATCTTGTCGAGCTCGGCCTGATCCAGCCGCTTGAAGCGACCGGAATCGGCTTGCTGATCGGGCTCGGACATGGGCGCTCGGTCTGGTTTCGCCGAATTTATCTGTGAGTCTAAAGACTTTCCGGCCCGAACGCACCCGGAACAAGCCGGGCGACCACCCGCCGGCGCTCGGACGTCTCCTCATCGACTTCGGGAGCCGGGGCGATATTCCACCACCAGTGGTGATCGGACGCCGGTTCCGGCAGGTCGGCGATCAGGCTGGTCCGCTCGAGCTCGCGGCCGTCGCGGGCGAGCAGGATTCGTTCGACATCCGAGATAAGCAACGTGGTCGCCCGCGAACGGTCGAGATCATCCAGGTGCTGGCGCACCAGATCCTGAGCGGCTTGCGCCAGCGCCTCGTCCTCGACCATGCCGTCGAGATGACGGACCGGAGCCACCGGCAGCTGCGAGAGGACGTTCAGCGAAATCGCCAAGTCGACCTCCGGGTCGGCGAGCGCCGGGAACGGCCGTGGCCGAACCAGCTCGCCCCTGGAGACAGCTTCGAGGATCCCGCCGATATCGTCGGTGATCCGTATCACGTTGGAAAAGCGACGCGCCTGGAGGCGAGCGCGCCACGGATGCACGAGGTCGACCAGCAGCACGCGGCGAAACGCCGCCGCAAGCTCGTCGAGCGGCACATCGAGAAGAGCCCCCGATCCCATCACCAGCGCCGTCCGTCGGCGCGGCGTCCGCGCGATCGCGTTTCGTACGGCGGCACGACTCTCTTCAAGATGCGGCGCCCAGGCTGCACGGCAGCGGCCATACCGGGCGGAGATCGCGATCGATTCGGAGAGCAGGCCGAGCCGGCGAACGTAAAGCGGGCACGGCGTCGCCAGCCACGCGAGCGCCTCGGCGATCATGGCGAGCCTTCCGGCTGCATGTTAGCGTCGCGGCTCATCCCCGCCGCCGACCCTGCTTGCCCCGAGGACATCTCCATGACCCTGACCGCCGCCGATCTGAAGAAGCTCGCCGCCTACGATACCCCGACCATCTGCAATGCGCTGGAAATCGTGGCGCCGGAGCGTCGCGCTCACGGCTTCAACCGGAAGCCGCTGATCTGCCCGTTTCCGAAGCTGAAGCCGATCGTGGGCTACGCCAGGACCGCGACGATCCGCTCGCGCGAGCCGAACGGCGCGTCCAAGGCTGCCCAGCGGGCGCTACGCGGCGAGTACTACCAGATGATCGCCGCCGATCCGGCCCCCTCGATCGCCGTCCTTCAGGACATCGACGGGCCCGACGCCGGCTTCGGCGCCTTCTGGGGCGAGGTCCAGTCGACGATCCACAAGGGGCTCGGCTGCCTCGGCGTCGTCACCGACGGCTGCATCCGCGACATCGACATGTGGGCGCCGGG